>JAOMCN010000049.1 GCA_028345065.1 Rhodospirillales bacterium | reverse complement strand
TATTTTTATTGCCGATTATGAAGCCGCATCAACCTAATGAATTTAATGAAAATTAAAAACTAAATTATTGCCGTTTCGGGCAAAAAATAAAAAATGTCGGTTTTTAAGGAAATCAAGGCTGGCAACAAATTCGAAGAAGAACTGATGGCAGATGCAAAGCCGCAGATTAATGTCTGGTTGACGGAGGTAAAGAAGCTAGGCGTTGACGGCAACTAGGTTATTAGCGATTTTATAAATACGCTAGCGAGTAAAATAAAATCTACAACCCAGCGTTATCAGGTGCGGAATTTATAAATATGACGGTGTAAAAATATGGGTATATACGATGAATCAAAATACGAGATTAATGAAGATCTCGAAGAAGTCCATGGCCAACACTTACGTGAATTGGGTAACCCGGGAACCTGGGGTACAAGCGAACAGCGCTTAGCTATAGCAGGATGTGCAAGACAAGCAGGTATTGATGCTGGTCTTTTAGAAGAGCCAGAGAATGGTTCCCAATCTTCCGGTGGTGGCCTTTCCAGCGTTGTAAAAAAAGTTGTAAATGATTTGGCGGTTTTCCCAAAATTTTTTGACGAGTCCTCTTATCAAAGAGTCATTAATGGTGGTCTTACGGAAGAGGAATTTGTAGAAATTGTTGGCATCGTCGCGAGGACTGTTGATTTAGATGTTTTTGCGCGGGGTATTGGAGTTCCTTTAAAACCATTCCCTGAAGCTCAATCTGGTGAGCCATCTCGTAAAAGGCCTGAAACAGCCACGCAGGAGCAGACTTGGGTTCCAACAGTTCCGAATTTTCCGGAGGGTGGAGATGTTGCTAAAGCTCTTTACGGTGAAATGCCTAAACCCTATATCGTGCGAGGTTTGAGCCTAGTTCCAGATGAAATGAAAAGGCATATTGAATTAGAACAAGTGCAATATATGCCTTTAAAGCACGTGAGGGACTTTGATCATCAACATCACGCAGGTTTAACTCGGGTACAGGTTGAGGTTGTCGCCGGGAGGGTTTCTGCGATTAACCAGTGTTTTTACTGAACGTCGGCTCACGCCTGGTTCCTCCGTGAGAGTGGACGACTTTTGAATTTAGACATAAATCTGGATGCACTAATTGAACCAGATCTTGATATTGGTGTTCCGGGGGGAAGTGAATTACTTAGATTTTCTGAAGCTTTGGTTGGCACGGATAGATTGGCATTGGATGCAGCTCGAGAGGCGTTGGAGAATGTATTAGGTGCAGCTGCAATTCCCGCAGCCTCAGCGATTGCAGCAAATTTTTCAAAGAACGATCGAATTGCTAATGGTTTAGGTATTCCCCACGATCCTGTTATGATGAAAGCAACGAAATATATACGGGAGCAGCTAGGTCTTAACAGTTATTTATCTGCAATTAATACATTGAAGTATTTCCCTTCTGACTAAAAAATTTTCCAATTTGCCAAACGACAAGCACGTGATTGTTCAGCTGTCGTATTAGGTCCAATGGTCTGGCGCCAGCTATGGGCATAAGTCTTTAAGGGCGTCTTATTTCTTATGGGTTATGGATCAGGTTAACTGGATGAATTGTTGGATCAAGGCGATAAGAGTTTTTGGGTCATCCTCCTGGCAGTAATGACCTGCATCTGGCAACTTGATGACAGGACCGTCGGGGAAAACTCCTTTAAAGTCGGCAATTTGGTATGCAGGGTCGATTGCTTGGTCTTTCATCCCTACGGCCAACATGGCGGGTTTCGATTTTAGTCCTTCAATTAGAGGAAACCCTTCTTTTACGTAGGGAACGATACGGTCCAGAAACAGATCCAAAGGAAAGGCAACGGCACCGATGCAGTCTGCTTTAGTGGGGAAAGGCATGCTGTAGGCACGGATCCACGTGTCATCTACAACATCGGTATTCTGCAAACCGACTATTTTCATAATGCTGAGGATTTGATCACCGAGAAATCCCATCACCTCCTCAAGTGTGCCCGCGTCGTGATGCTTCTTGATGAACTGGAACCAAGGTGGGAGCTTGTCATTCTTGGCACCCCCATAGCCTGTAATCGTATTCAACAAACAAAGCCTTTTTACCCGGTCTGGATGACGGAGGGTAAGTGCCGCCCCGATTGGCCCTCCCCAATCCTGCATGACCAGAGTGATGTTTTTGAGATCCAGATGTTCTACAAGCGCCATCAAGTTTTCGGAATGAGTTTTTAGAGTATAATCCCGATCTTGGGGCGTCTCACTTTTTCCGAACCCCATGTGGTCGGGCACAATGACCCGCTGGTATTCGGTGAGTGGCGGAATAAAATTACGGTAGAGGTACCCCCAGGTCGGTTCTCCATGCAGGCATATGATTGCATCGCCCTTACCTTCATCGACATAGTGCATTTTAAATCCCGCGCCATCAAAATAATGGGGCCTAAAGGGCCAGGTTCCGTCGAATGTTTCATCTGCTGGTATCATGGTATTGGGCCTTTATATGAGATTTCAAAATTTTTGGTGAACTGTATCAGAAATCAGGAGAGCGATCTCGAGTAATAACTTCGCCCTCAATTGCAGCCAGTTCTATGGTGATTACACTTTCGGGCATGTCAAATACCTTCTCTGTCAGTCTCCGATGGCGTCATTGAGGCGCGGCATGACTTCCGTTGCCATCAGTTCCATGGAGCGTCGACCAAGATCCCGATCCACCCAGTCGGCGCCATTATAGACGAGCGTTCCGAAATCACCGACTTCGTCTCTGAAGGCCAGTAACTGATCGACGACGCTGCTGACGGTGCCCGTGATGACCAGGGTGTCCACCATGAGGTCGGTCGTTATTTCGTCATCTGGTTGATCGGGCTCCGTCTTAAAGAGGTTGAGCTTATTCGCCATTCTCAGCTTGCCGCCCAATTGCTGGAAGTAAAAGCGATAGGGAGAATTGGCGCCCTTACCGTACTCCTCCGCTATGCGTTCATCATCGGCAACAAATATGCTTTTGGCTACCCGCCAATCTTTGCTGTCTGCTACGCGGCCGACTTTTGCGCAACCTTCGGCAAATAGTGGCCAGTGGGTGGCCACCCATTTTGGTAGTAAGAAGTTGGCTGAGATAGCATACCAGCCTCTCTCGCCGAGCCCTACTATGCCCTTCGAGTAGGGGGCGACTACGGTACCTAGAACGGGTGGGTATGGCTTCTGATAGGGCTTTCCCATGATGCCTTGGCCTAATTCGGGGAGATGGGTTCTTTCAGTGGTGATGTTCCAGTATTTGCCGGTGAGCCGATAAGGCGCATCGGAAGTCCAAATAGCGATGATATGTTCCAACGCCTCGACGAACATTTCGTTACGGTTGGCGTCCAGGGTGCCGAAGACCTCAGCGTCGGCGGGCAGGTTTCCGGGGCTGGCGCCAAACAAAAAACGGCCTTCAAGCATATGATCGAGCATGGCCGCTTCTGCGGCCGTAGCCGCGGGATGGTGGTGCCCTAAATTTACCGTCCCGGTGCCGAGTTTTATGTTTTTGGTGTCGTAGGCGATTGAGGCGAGGAATAACATGGAGTTGGGTATAGGTTCATAAATGTCAGTCACATGTTCTCCCATGTAAGCTTCAGTAAAGCCTAATTCATCTGCGTAGAGAAATGCTTCCCTGTCTTCCTGTAGGGTTTCGCCAAACGGTCGGCTCGCCGGGTGCAGTGGCATTGTGAAATAAGCTAAGTTCATCAGTTTTACCTCTTTGGGTTCTTTGTAGTTTTTTCAGCAAGATCGATTTTGGGTCATCAGAAAACGGTTAGGTCATCTGGATGAATTGTTTGATAACGGCAACTATCGTTTCTGGAGCATCTTCCCGTTGAGACCTTTGATGGTTTACTCTGACAAATAAATGAAAGGGGGTTAAAGATATTTCCGATACCATTCGGGAGTTTCTACTTTTGGGTCAATTAAACTAGATTAAACCCTTTGACAGTCAGGAATAAACCGAGCAGCAAATATATAACCCCTACGTAGCGCATCGCAGCCTCACTTTTGCACATCCAATTCAAAACATTGGGGTGGATCTTTGGGCAAGCGATTAGCAGCGCTCCCTTAATGACAGATAACCAGCCTATAATGGTAATAATTGTTGTCCAACTCGCATCCCATGTATTGTGAAACATGAGTATGAACAGGCCAAAGAACAGTGCCAGCACGCCGCCCATATAACAAAGGGCAGGGCTTTTGGTAAACTCTTTGACCATGTGCCGGTAACTGGCAGTATTTATAAGAAGGCCAACTGAAACGACACTAATAAACAGCCCTACAATTTGGCCTATGGTGTTAACAGTTGCCAGTGATCGTTCCTCTCAGTGAGTTTCCGGAGAAATTAAAGATATTTTTGATACCATTCGAGTGTCTCCACTTTCTGAATTTCATGGATATCGGAGTTACAAAACTGATAGGACTCGTAATGCTGAGCATCCGGGAGCTTAACCAATTTTTTGGGCTCTCCAAGAGCCTCATAGCAGCTGATTTGCTCCTCGACCGGTACAAGGTTGTCAAATTCGGCGTAGATCATCAGAACAGGTCGTGGTGAGATGCGGTGCGCTACCCATTCTGGCTTATAGCGCATATTTGCTGCCGCACTTTCGAAATCGTATTCCGGATTGAAGCGGCCACTTTTCGCGTGGAATTGTTCGACTACCATCTGAGTGTGAGGGTCCGTCAACATTATTTCCACTAGTGGAACCATTGTTTTCTCACCTGTAAGCACTCTTTTGCGCTCGGCTGCATCAACCTTTTCTTTAAAGTCCTGCCATTCATGGGGGCGGCGTACGGATTTCATCCAACGTTCGCCATTCGATACCATGACGGCCGATACGATTACCTTCACACGTTCATCGAAGGCACCACACCAAATCGCATGCGCTCCGCCATAGCTGGAGCCGTAATAGGCTATGCGGTCAGGATCGACGCCATCGACCGTTTGCAGATATGTTACCGCGTCATACACGCTCTGCGCTTGATCCAGTGGCCGGTGGCGACCGCGTTCACCTTCGCTGACACCGAAGCCCGGATAGTCGAACGAAAGTACAAAATAACCTTCCTCCCAAAGCCACTGCGGCACATCCATGCCGTAAACATCTTTCATCCCGGTGTAGCCATGAAGGACGGTGATACCTGGACGTGACGGATCTCCAGGGGACCAGTCTTTCGGTCTGTAAAGATAGGCAGCTGTTTTTAGGTCATCCGAAAAAAATTCAATCTCTTCCCAAACCTTTTCATAGGCCATTTCTAATCATCTCCCAGGCGCAATTAGATTTTTCAAAATTGAGTTAATGTCAACAAAGCACCTCGTGCAAACACTTAAAAAAGATCAAGAACAAAATTCTGTAGTTTCTTTCCCCATCATTTAGATTGGGCGTAAATCCATCAACATATGATCTGTAGCTTTTGTTTTGAAGGTTGCAAAATCATATATCCCATAGTTTAGTCTGGCACGTTAGAATGTCAGTAGTTCCGAGTAACCGAACTATGATGGACGATTGAAGGAGCTTGCCTCATGGGCAGAATTCACATTCTGCATGAGAATTCAGAGTGGACTGAGCCGTTAATCGAGGCGTTGGAGAGGCGTCGACTTCCCTATCAGGACTGGTTTTTGGATGAAGGTATTGTGGACTTGAAGACAGAGCCACCTGATGGAATATTTTATAATCGGATGAGTGCTTCGTCCCATACTCGAGAACATCGCTATTCGCCAGAGTTGACGGCTGCTATTTTACGATGGCTCTGGCGTTCAAACCGTATTGTATTGAATGGTTTTCGGGCACTCGACCTCGAAATCAGCAAGGTTGTGCAATATACGGCTCTAGAAGAAGTTGGCATCCCTGTCCCTCGCACAATAGCCGCTGCAGGACAAAAAGGAATACTAGAGGCATGGGACCGTATTGGCGGATCAGTGATCACAAAACATAACAGAGCTGGTAAAGGGCTTGGGGTGCGCTTGTTTCACGATCGCAATGCCCTCCAAGAATATGTTGTTGGTAATGATTTTGAATTGTCTGTGGATGGGATTACTTTGGTGCAAGAATACATTCAGGCACCTGAACCATATATCATCCGCGTTGAGCTTATTGGGCGGGAATTATTTTATGCGGTGAGAGTGGATACCTCTGAGGGTTTTGAACTTTGCCCTGCTGATGCTTGTGAACTGGAAACATCAACGTGTAGTTTTGAAAATGAGAACGTTGTAGGCCAACGTGAGAAATTTGAAATTCTATCCAATTTTAATCCGCCGTTTATTTCAGATTTGCAGAAAGTAATGGAAAACAACGATATTCATGTTGCTGGTTTTGAGTATATTTTAGACAAAAAGGGCAACCCCTACTATTACGATATCAATACAAATACTAACTACAATGCTGCAGCTGAAAAACGGGCAGGTATCTCAGCGATGGATCGTCTGGCCGAGTATCTGGGAACGGTGGCCGAAGGGTGTTAGGTCTTAGAGATCCTCAGGACTGAGTAAATTTTGATTAATTATCGGCGCGAAGATTCCGTCACGCCCCATTGGGTGGAAAACCTCGCGCCATAGGGGTGTACCCCGGTGGGCGAATCTTCGTTCAGTAAATCACCATCTGTCCAGTGTTCAACCCTGTTACCGTAAGGGTCAAACCAATAATCGAAAATCTGGGCACCAAGTATATGACGTCCTACGCCCCAGGAATGCTCATATCCCTTTGATTGCAGATGCTCGTGACCTAGATGAATGGCGTTTATGTCTTCCACTTCGAAGGCTATGTGACCGAGTTCCGGTTTCCCGGTTGGTGCAGTAAGCAGCGTGTGGTGGTCGACAAAATCCTTACCTCTATTGACCCTATTGAAGGCCAGAACAATATTATTTTCATCTCCTTCATAGCAAATATCTGAATCAAGAAAGCCAAAATGTGATTTGTAGAAATCGTTGCTTTTTTTGAAATCGCTCACTCCGATGACAACATGCCCTAACCGAAGGCATTGTATTGGACCTTTTACCAGTCTCACGAATTCGCCCTTCCTTTCGTATGCAGTTCCGGAATTAGGCCGAAAACTATTTCGAACGGTAATGGGCTCTAATTCTTCAATCCCATGAACCACCTCCACAATGAAACCATCGGGGTCGGTAAGTTGGACCATTTTCCCGCCACCAGGTTCTCTAATTTCCTTAGGGCTGGCGGTGGCAGCAAACCCGGAAAGATTTTGGAGATCATCTTCACTTGCGGCATGAAAGGCCATGCCGACAAATGCCGGGTCACCCAATTCGGTTATATGTACGTGGTGACTGGTGCCACAGGCGCGCATATAGAGGGCATTGTCCGTTCGAGCGGATCTCTCCAGCCCAAAATCCTTCAAGAAACCTTCCATCTTGTCGAGATCGGGAGCTCTAAACCTTGCATAGGCCACATCTGTTACTTTAATCATTTCCCTACGCCTTCTTTTTCTTAATTCTCCTACTAAGGGCCAATTGGAACAAGCCTTCAGCTAACAGTTTTAACTTCTAACAATATCGTTTGCAGTAATTAATCAATGGCCGATTACTCTTTTGAGGAGTTTTTCGGGATGTAAGGAATTGCCATCACCTCGCCAGGCAACATATTGATCAGGTCGGATTAATACCAATTCCGTCCTATAAATATCCTTTATGTATTTCGGTGCCGTCAACACTTTCAGCGGAACATTTCTTTTTGAAGCGGCAATTTCGATTTTAGAGACTGCCGTATTGTCGTCAAAACAAAGCAGTGTAAACCATTTGCCGAAGTGATCGAAAAGTGCACTTCCATCTTCCATCCACACGTGGGGGGATCGGCATCCAGGGCAGGCACTGGGAGAAAAAACGTAGGGGTCATCTAATGGCGGTTCAGAACCGTCATTTTCGATGAGAGGGGAGCCTATATACTGGCTTCCCAATTGGATCCCTATACATTTATATTCTTCGGCCAGTTCCGTCATGAAGCGGCTTCCGAGTTCTTTCCGGACGCGGTTACCTTCAGGGCCTTCATCCTCAATACCTTTTGCCACGCTGATTTGTGATTTAATTTCTGCCAGCGCATACGACTGTGCCAAGTTTCTCTTGGCAATTGGTCGCCGTTCCTGCTCGTAGCTTTCGATTAGCTTTGGACCTCCCCAGCCGTGGTAAAGGGCAGATAACTTCCAGGCCAGGTTGGTGACATCGTCGACACTCGTGTTCATGCCGAACCCACCGGTCGGAGTAAATAAGTGCACGGCGTCACCCGCCATTAGAACCTTTTTATTTCCATACCGTTCGGCAACTAAAGATAAACCTGCAGTCCAGGGTTTTGACGAAATAATTTCTACCTCTAATTCTTGTCCGACAGCGGCGTAGATGACCGATTTCGGATCTATATTCTCCGGACCCATACCAGGTGGTATTTTGGCCCAGGCAAGGAAATCACCTTTTCCGTTTAACCCGACGATCGACGTCCGGCCATCAGGGTTAACCGTATGGAACTGCCACGGGGCGTCAATTTGCATAATCTTATAAAGTTCAGGCGCGTGGAAATAGATCGATAACATTTGGCCCATCATGAAATCTACTTCCTCTCCACTTTTACCTTCATAATTGATGCCGAGGGCCCTTCGTACGGAACTGTTCGCCCCGTCGCAGGCGACCATTTGTGTACAGTTGATTGTTTCAAGTTCGCCTGAAGCAACGTTTTCAATTACCGCTATCACGTGGTCGACATTTTCTTTGAATTCAGACAATTTCCATCCAAAACGAAGATCAATTTTTTCCTGAGACGCTGCATGTTTTTTGAGGATGGCCTCTACATACATCTGCGATGCCCTGTGCGTGGGCTCTGGAGTTATCTCTAACTCCGGAAAATCGGGTGCGAGACGTTCTCGGTTGGTTGGGAGTTTAATCCGACCAATTTCATGACTGTTAATACGGGTTACAAATATAGCATCTCCACAATGATCCGGTGGCAGTCCGACATATCGAATGTCGTTAGCGATCCCCAGGCGCCTATAATGTTCCATAGTTCTCGCATTGTGGGAATTTCCCTGAGGATGGTTTGGTGTATCGGTTTTGTCGTTGACCAACAAACACGGTGTCTCCCACCATGCGAGGTTGAGGGCAAGGTTCAAGCCGGCTGGCCCCCCACCTACGATTAATATTGGACATTCAATCATTTGGAAGTGATATCAAGTTTTTTGGCGATAAAAAATCATATCAGTGGAATTTGTCACGCATCGAAGTTTACACTAATTTTGAAATTAAACATCGAGGTGTGGCTCCTACACTCTTAAAACGGCTGGACCCTCAGTCTCCTCAAAAAAGTGTTCTTCTAAATTCTCACCGGGACCGCCTCTATCGATGACGAGGAAGTCATGGTTTGGGACGATCACCAATAGTGGGTGATGCCAAATATTCTTCCGGTAACTAACCCCCTGCATCCCAGTCGCTCGAAAAGCGTGGAGGTCACTGGGGTTGGGAAAACCCACCTTATCTGCAACTACGATTAGATAGTCGTGTAGTTGAAGGGGGTAGAAGGCCTGAGATCCTATAGGATGGCGCTCCATCATTCTGATTTCGATTGGTTGGGGGCGGGGCTGACCTCTGAAGATATTAATTAGTGCCTTACCTTTCCGGTCACTAACGTCTACGTTCGCTAAATCGTGGTAGCGTTCGGTTGTACCTTCATTAATGCTGTGTGATTTAGCGCCGTTTATTTCTATTACCTCGCCGAAGCGGACAAATTCATCACGGACAAGGGGTCTGATGTTGAGGCTCAGCATTACGCTTCTAAATCGTTTCTGGGGAGGCCAGTCGCCCAAAAGCCCGGAAGCGGCTAACTCCGCCATCGGGGTAGATGCTTAAACGTAGGTGGGAGGCTGGACCGATGGAATTTATTTTATCACTTTCAAAGGTGTGGATGCGGTCCATTGACAACTTTTGTTCGTCCATGAGGTTTAACCAGTTTACACCCTCATGTATAAGAGAGGTTTCATTTGTGTCTTCGAGCGTAGTTGCTTCGACAGAGCACCGGTCTGGATAGTTACCTTTAAAGTGCGCGGTATCTAATTCTATCCGTTCAACGATGCCCCGTGCACCAAGGGCTATTATAATCCAGTCATTTCCAGGTTCACGTCGCCGCCGTGTTTCCCAGCCATCTCCCATGTCAACACCCCTACCCGGAGAAAGGATCACCCATGGGTTTCCGTAGTGCGCATCATTATATCCAACTATATGACCGCCATTCGTGATGGCCGAGAGTTCATGTACTCCCGTGGGATCATGTTGCTGCCAAGCAGGGATTGGATGCCCGTAGATCCGAAGCCGCGCCACTCCGCCATCCGGATAAATATTAAAACGTATATAATTAAGTCGTTCCCAAGACTTCACCTCGATGAAATTGTGAGTGTCAGGTTTTATTTCTGTCTTGGGGATGACCTCCATCCAGACCGTGTCTTCTTTTGGGCTGGATGTAGAGAGAGTCCCGTCGATAGACGCGTACGGTGGATGGTTGCCGGTAAAGTGACGTGTATCGATGTCTACGCCTTCAATGGTACCACCTGCTTTCAGGCTGATTATACAATGGTCATAGCCGCCGTCCCTACGACGGCTTGATTCCCAGCCGTCCATCCACTTGCCATGATTATCATATTTGTCGGGGATAAATTGAGGCTCCGTATCTTTGATCAAACGTTCTTTAGACGCAAAAAACTCATCGGTCGCATAGACCACCTCGGCTCCCATTCTGGGAGAGGCTAGGTTTACCGCGTCTGAGGCAAAGGATGGTAGGAGTGGTTCTGACACGCTATTTCCGTCTCATTAGGTAATCTCTTTAAGCCGCAGATAAGCTATACGATGAACTTGCTCAAGGGCGGTTGCGAACTCCGTATTGGTATCGTTATGGCGTCGTTTTTTAAAATTCTCAAGGATTTCCCTTCGATTATAGCCCCGAACCGCCATGATAAAGGGGAAGCCAAATTTTTCTTTGTACTGAGCATTAAGGGTTTGAAATGTCTTGAACTCTTGGGGTGAACAATTTGTTAAGTCGGCACTCGCTTGTTCGGAAAGAGATGCCTTGGTCATATTTTTGGAGATGGCTAGCCTATCTGCCAGGTCAGGGTGTGCTCGGAGTAACGCGAGCTTGTCTTCTTTGCTTGCCTCATTAACTACGGCCCTTAACATTTGGTGAGTTTTTTCAGCTGTATCCTGGTCGGGTTTAGCCTTTTTTGTGAGAATTTTTTCCCACGCCATCTCTGCAATCCAAGGAGAGTGTTCATAAACTCCACCGAAGCAGGAGACAAACCCGTCTTTGTTCATCCGGCTCGGTAGATTGTTGATGTATTGATGTCTTTCACTCATAGGGTGTGCTTATAGGGGTGATGTTCTCGCCAATGTTTTGCAATATCAATTCGTCGACAAAACCATACGTCACTGTGGGAGAGAGCGTAATCGACAAATGATTTCAGGGCAGCAAACCGTCCAGGCCGGCCGATAATGCGGCAGTGCAGTCCAACCGACATAATTCGAGGGGTTTCAGCGCCTTCCTCATACAACGTGTCAAAACAATCTTTGAGGTAATTTAAGAATTGTTCCCCCG
>JAOMCN010000048.1 GCA_028345065.1 Rhodospirillales bacterium | reverse complement strand
GGTAACCCCAGTGACCAGGCAGATAGAGAATTAAACTTAACAGCCAGTTTGAAAGTTAAGAATTTGCCGGAGAAAGCCGCTATCGTAATGGGGCAGAAGTCTTTGGTCCTTGAAAAACTATCAGTGGCGGACGAAGGTATTTTATCCATCTGCGTCGTCGATGCCGGGAGCGGTGAAACCCTCTGCGAGGCCGGACCCTTGATTATCCGCAACGGAATTTATGGTGGTTATTGGGGTGATCTGCATGGTCAAAGTGGAGAGACTATCGGTATCAACAACTCCAGGGAATATTTTGATTTTGCTCGCGATTTGGCTTTTCTCGACGTGATCAGCCATCAGGCAAACGACTTTCAGGTTAATAATGCTTTTTGGGAGTTTCTGAATACACTGACCAAACGCTATAATGAGGAAGGGAGATTTGTCTCCTTTCCCGGTTATGAGTGGTCGGGAAATACATCCGTCGGCGGTGACCGGAATGTCTTTTTTCGGGATGAAGGGAGACAGATCAGGCGATCTTCTCATGCTCTTTTGCCAGACCGTTCGGACATAAATACCGACGCCAACGACGCCAGAGAACTTTTTGATGCTTTGGCGGACGAAAACTGCGTGGTCTATGCTCATGTTGGCGGACGCTATGCCGATATTAGATTTGCCCATGACCCTAGGCTTGAAACTGCTATGGAAATTCACTCTGCCTGGGGTACATTTGAGTGGCTTCTAACTGACGGGTTTCCACTAGGTCATCGCTGCGGAGTAGTTTGCAATAGCGATGGACATAAGGGACGTCCCGGTGCCAGTTATCCGGGAGCTTCGATGTTCGGCGCCTATGGTGGATTGACGTGTTTCTTTGCGAACGAATTAAGCCGGGACGGCATATTTGAGTGCCTGCGTAAGCGCCACCATTACGGGACGACGGGCAACCGCCTGCATATGGAAGTTAAAGTGGATTTTCAGACCAGTGGTGAACTCTACGATAAAGACCCCAATGCCTTTAGTGACGCAAAGACCGAGAAAGTTGGTTCGGTAATTATGGGAGATATTGTAAAGACGAAAGATCAAACTGTTGCGTTGGATGTCACCGTAAACTCTCCGACACCTATTGAGCGGGTTGAAATTCGTAACGGAGCAGAGACGGTAAAGACCCTACGGGGGTATTCCACTGACGACTTGGGCAGTCGTTACCGGGTTATATGGTCGGGCGCCGAATATCGGGGCCGGGGGCGCCAAACAGTATGGAACGGAAAGGCTAAATTTCGCGGTGCATCGGTGAAGCGCATGAATAAGATTAACGCATGGAACCACGAGCGCCTCTTGGAAATAGAGGGTGATGATACGGTGGTTTGGGAGGCTATCACGACTGGAAACTACGGAGGTTTTGACGTGTGGCTATCCGGATATGAAGAGGCGGTAATTGAACTCCAAAGCAATCTTGGAACTCTGGTAAAGCCCGTCTCGGAAATTGGGCTGGAGGATGAAATTGTTGAGTGCGGCGGGCTTGAGCGGAGGCTCAAGGTTTTTCGCCTACCGGACAAATACACACATCGGGAATTAACAGCCTCAGTTGATCTTGAACTCTCGGAAATGGGCGACAACCCTCTTTGGGTTTGTGTGACGACCGAAGATGGCTTTCAAGCATGGAGCAGTCCGGTATTCGTATTTCGCTGAACTGGGTTAAGGGGAATTATGGATTGAGTAACTGAGGAAGGTTCATTAGGGTCTAAAAACAATAAAACTAAGAAAACTTTTAAAAAGGGGACATGTCATGAAATTCAAAGGTATAGGGAGAAGTGCTCTGGTAGCTGCGGCGGTTGGCGTGCTATTTACCATTACGCCAGTAAATCTTGTCGGCGCTGCCGAATGGAAACCTTCAGGGCCAATTACGGTCTTAATAGGGTTCTCTGCTGGTGGAGGCACCGATACTCAGGCTCGCCTAATCGCAGCGGAGCTGGAAAAACGGAAAGGCTGGAAGATTATTCCTCAGAACATGCCAGGTAAGGCCGGCGGTATCATGGCGAGGAAGCTCAAGAATATGCCGGCCGATGGACTAAGCATCGGAATGGCGGTAACGGAATCGTTCGGCTACGCCATGTTGGCATCCAAGAAGGCCGGCTATAAGGCGAGTGACTTCACCTATATCGCGACGACAACCGGCTCCCAAATGGGCATTGTCGCCAGTACTAGCAAAGGCTGGAAAACATTCAAGGATATGATTGCCGAGGCCAAAAAAGGGAAAGTGTTCAAGTTTGCAGGTATGAGCCCAAAACATGCTGACATTAATTATCTAATCGAACAGAAATACGGTGTGAAATTTAATACCGTCATCCTTCGCGGCGGCAAGAAAGTCATGAATGCGATAACCGCCGGCGACGTTGATCTTGGCTATGGCGCCGGTATTCAGGCAAAAGCCGTCAGAGCTGGTCAAATGGTCAATCTTGCGTCCGGACTTGGTGAACGTTTGAAAGTCTCCCCAAATGCTCCCACCCTAATGGAAATGGGCATTCCCCATGATATAGGGGCGAAGTTTATTTTTGTTGGGCCTGCCGGGATGCCGGCGAATAACCGGAAATCCCTGGCAGACGCTATCGGCGGAGTGATCAATGATAAGAACACCAAAGCGTCTAAATTTGTAACCAGCCGTTACGGCGGCCCGGACGTCCTTACCGGCAAAAAGCTGGACGAATTTATACAGTTCAACATCAAAGATTCAAAAACGTTGATGAAGGTCATGAACTAGCCTTAGGAAATGGGCCGGCGTCTCCGGCCCATTTTTCGCCGCCAAGACATGCAATCCGAACGTTGGACCATCGGCCTCGCGCTATTCTTTGCGGGCGCCAGTACCCTAACGCTCTTTGTTTGGATCCCCATCGATATAGAAACCGGCGTGATTGAAACATTCCGCCGGCGAACGACCATCGGCGATGCCATGGCGCCCACCCTGGCGGCGGCGGCGATTTTCGTGATCTCGGTTATCATGGGAGCAGTAGCGGTTCTGCGGGCGAGAATAAATAGCCGGTCGCCGGAAGCCGGCCTAGATCGGCAGGACTATAGCTTTCTGTTGCTGACGGCTGTTCCCTTGGTCTTGGGACTGGTGTTGATGGTTTATGTCGGATCTGTTGCCGTCGAGGCAATTAATGCCCTTGGCGGAGAGATTGGAACTTACCGTGAGTTGAAAGCGGCATTTCCCTATAAATATTTGGGTTTCCTGATTGGCGGGTTTGTGATGGTTTTCGGCACGATCCGGGTCGTCGAAAACAAGGGTACGCAAAGTGCCGCCTGGGTCGCGGCCTTGGCAGTGTTGGCGTTGATCCTCCTCTATGACGTGCCCTTCGACAATCTTCTGCTACCGCCCAATGGGGACTTCTAATAGGTATAATAGATCATATCTGGCTCGGTATCGTTGCCGTTTTTACCGCCGACCCGGTATTTTCCCTCGGTCCAATTCCGATTTCGATTACCGTCACGATGGTGTTTTTTGGATTCGTATTGGGCGTCATCGTCGGGGCGACCCCGGGTCTTGGCGGTCCAATGGCAATGGCAATTTCCCTGCCGATCCTCATTTCCATATTTGGCTTTGAAGCCAGCGCCCTGTTGCCGGTGCTGGGTTTCTTGGTCGGCATTATGAAAGGCTCGACCATCGGTGGTGCCGTGCCGGCGATTTTGTTCAACACACCAGGCACACCCGATTCGCTAATGACCACCCTGGATGGGTATCCGATGACCCAAAAAGGTAAAGCAGGGAAGGCTCTCCGAATTGCCCACTTTTCCTCTGTATCCGGAGATACTTTTTCAGATGTTGTCCTCATTGTCGCTGCTCCATCATTGGCTATTCTGGTAGAGCAATTTCTAGATTTTCCTGAGAAAGCTGCACTGATTATTCTCTCGCTCGCTTTTATCGCCTCGGTCGTGGGCGCCAATGTTTGGAAGGGATTGCTGGCAGCTATGCTGGGCATGTTCTTCGCTTACATCGGTACTGGTGAGGATGCCTATCCACGTCTCTCCTTGGACACAGATGGTCTTGCCAGTGGGTTGCCTCTGGTTAGTGTTATTTTGGGGGTTCTTATCCTTGGGGCAATTTTCCAAAGTCTGGAGAACATGTGGCGTGAGATGCAGGAGAAAGCGGTTATTACTAAGGTTGAAATGTCCGGTGACAACCGTCTCCATTTTAGCGACATTAAAAGTATTCTCCCATTCATAGGTTTGTCCGCCTCACTTGGCACGATGGTTGGTGCTCTGCCGGGTATCGGCTCAACATTGGCCGCAACATTGGGATATGCTAGCGGAAAAAGAATTCATAGAGGGGATATAAAATTCGGGGAAGGCGCACCTCAAGGGGTTGCAGCAACAGAAGCTGCAAATTCTTCGGTCGCTGGCGCCAATCTGATTCCCGTCCTGTCACTGGGTATCCCAGGCAATGTCTCAGCAGTTTTTATAATTTTGGCGATGGAATCTATTGGTGGATTTAATCCAGGTCCAGCAGTTTTCCGGTTGATGCCTGACCAGATTAATCCAGAAATGGTAATAGCGTTTGGCCTGTTTACAGCCATGATATTTGCAAATTTTCTTAACTGGACACTGGGAGGGGTCTTCATGCGGTCAATGGGCATCATGATCCGCGTCCCTAAGCAACGGCTGCTGCCGGTCGTTCTGCTTTTGACAGTGACCTCGATTTATGTTCAGCAAACCAGTATGTTCGCCATTTACGTGACAGTATTTTTCGGAATGATCGGATACTTTATGAGAAAATTGGACCTTTCGGTTCTGCCCTTCGTCATCGCCTTTATTCTCGCAAATAACTTGGAAGAGGCGATGCGTCAGGCGTTTGCTGTAACAGGGGCTAATCCATGGTTTCTATTTGCGAGTCCCGTTTCCACGGGATTTATGGGTTTAGCCGTATTAGTCATCCTCTTTTTCTCTCGCCATCGGTCGGCAGTATAATTCGGTGAAACCTGCCAATCTTCTCTTTATTATGTCGGATGAACATAATCCGAAAATGCTAGGCTGTTACGGTCATGATAAGGTGCAGACGCCCAATCTCGATCGATTGGCTGCAAGCGGAACCCGTTTCACTGCAGCCTATACAAATTCGCCGATCTGTATTCCAGCAAGGGCTAGCTTTGCAACCGGTCGCTATCCCCACGAAACTCGCTGCTGGGATAATGCTATGCCTTATGACGGCGAGATAAGGGGTTGGGGGCATCATCTCCTGGATGAAGGTGTCAGAGTAGACTCTATCGGTAAACTTCATTACCGGGGCGAAAAAGAAAACACCGGCTTCTCAAAACAGTATCATCCGATGCACGTGACGGATGGCATCGGGCAAGTCTGGGGCTCTGTACGGGATCCCCTGCCAGAAGCTCGTCCCGCCAAAATGCTTAACGAGATCGGCCGAGGCGAATCAAATTATAACCGCTACGACAAACTGATCGCCGATGAGGCGTGCAAATGGCTGGTAAACTCGGCGACGGAACATACAGCTAAACCCTGGGTGCTGTTTCTGGGTTTCGTAGCTCCCCACTTCCCCCTGGTTGTACCTGAGGAATTTTATTCCCTTTATCCTCTCGACACCCTACCGCCCCGAAAGCTAGATCCACAGGAGGGTTACAAACAACACCCCTGGATTGAACGAATGGACAACTTTTCTCAAGTTGATCGGCACCTGACGCCGGAGCTCCGGAAAATGGCGACGGCGGCCTATTTTGGGCTCTGCACCTTTATCGATTATCAAATCGGCCGGGTCATTGATAAATTGTTCGAAGTTGGTTTCGATAAGGATACAAGGATTATTTATACTAGCGATCACGGAGATAATGTCGGCGCGCGGGGGCTTTGGGGTAAATCCAATATGTACGAAGAAGCCGCTGGCATCCCCTTAATTGCAGCGGGTGCAGATGTCCCGAAAGGTAAGGTTTGTCGAACGCCGGTAACTTTGGTTGACGCCTACCAGACAATACTGCAGGGGAGTGGGTATGAGCAAAAGAAGGGCACAGCTAAATTACCGGGACGTTCCTGGTTCGATATCGCAAACGAAACGGATGATCCCAATCGAATTGCGTTTAGTGAATACCATGCTGCATCATCACCGAGCGGCGCCTTTATGATCCGCAAAGGCCCGTATAAGTTTATCTATTACGTTGGTTACGAACCGGAACTCTTTGATCTGGAAAATGACCCGGAGGAGACTGTAAATCTGGCGGGTGATACCGCTTATCACCATGTCATAGAGGAATGTAATAGTGATCTGAGAAGGATCTGCGATCCTAATAGAACCGACCGGCAGGCGAAGGACGATCAAAACACTTTGATTGAGAAATACGGGGGGAGAGAGCGGGCCCTTCACTCGGGGACACCGGGTGCAACTCCTGTACCTGGGCAGGGGCATGAATAGTAGCCTCTTTGTTGTTGGGGTAAAGATCACCAATAATTCTGCTTTCACTAGAAAATATAAATTCGCTTCGTCATTTCTGATTTTCAAAAGGTTATAAATTTTCATGTTGCAAACCATAATGACGGAGATCGGGGTAGGTTACATAGAACTATTCTTGATGTTTCTTGTGGCGTTCATTGCTTCTGTATTCCATAGTGTTAGCGGATTTGCCGGGGCGCTTATTATGGTTGTAGCCTTGGCACCCATTCTCGGGATTAAAACGGTTGTGCCGGTCGTCGCGGTGGCAGCTGTCATGAATAACGCCACCCGTCTCTGGGTATTCCGACGGGAACTGGATACTCAAATTTATTTTTCGCTGATTGTGACCGCTTTGCCTGGTATGGTCATAGGGGCGTTCATTTTCGTCTATTTGCCCGTCCATACAGTAGCCCTGGTGCTGGGGATTTTTATGATCCTCTCTGTTCCCGGAAGACGGTTCATGAATAATCGAGGTGTTAAGGTAGGTCGATGGGGATTTGCAGCCGTCGGACCGGTTTATGGTGTGATCGCTGGTGTCACAATGGGCGGGGCTCTGATGTTGGCGCCGTTTTTTCTGGGCGCGGGTTTGGTGGGTAGTCAGATAATTGCTATAACGGGTGCAATCGGTGTGACCCTGAATATGACGAAAGTCATCGTTTTTGGTGCATCGCCACTTCTGAATTTTCCGCTGATCTGCGTAGGTTTAATTTTAGGGCTTTGTACAATCCCAGCAGCCTATGCAGGACGATGGATCCTTGAACGTACTTCGATCCGTGTACACACTATTCTCGTCGAAGTTGTTATACTTGCTGGGGCAGCCTTTTTCTTCAGCCAGGGCCTTGGCGGTTATTTCTGAATGAAAAATCCCCAGGAACTGCGGCGTCTATCCGAAATAACTATCGGGCATTATGACAGAGTGGCAGATGATTACTGGTATGGGACTCGAAATCACGATGTCAGCCAGAACTATGAGGCTTTTTTGGAGGCGATAGAAGTTAAGCCTCCTTATGATATTCTCGATTTGGGTTGTGGACCCGGGAGAGATCTCCAGTACTTTAATTCATTAGGACACGCCGTCATTGGACTGGACGGATCAGAAGCGCTGGTGTCGATGGCACGCCTGAATTCAGGATGTGAGGTTCTTCAACAGAATTTTCTAGCAATGAATTTACCTGAATGCCGCTTTGATGGTGTATTCGCAAATGCATCCTTATTTCATGTGCCGAGCCAGGAATTACCGAGAATATTGCTTGAAGTCTCTAATACCTTGAAGTCCCGTGGCGTTCTCTTCTGCTCAAACCCGCGAGGAAATAACGAGGAAGGTTTGGGGGGAAGTAGATATAGTTGCTTCTTCGATCTCGACACTTGGCGTGACTATGTTGTCGATGCGGGGTTTATTGAAGTGCATCATTACTTCCGCCCAACCGGGTTACCACGCCACAGGCAGCCGTGGCTTGCAACCGTTTGGCGAAAAGGCTAGGGCCGGGCTCCTAGGGCACCAATATTGTAGAGCCAACTGTGCGTCGCGCTTCTGCATCGCGGTGGGCGCGGCGGGCATCTTTTAAAGGATAGGTTTGGCCAATTTTGATCTTGATCTCGCCTGAGCGGATCTTGCGAAAGAGGTGACGTGCGCTTTTCCGGCGGCTATTTGCATCATAAAGGTAATTGGCCGCCTTGGCTCGAATAAAGTACGAGGCTGTTTTAGCTCCGTCTTCCCAAAGGTCTAGTGGCGGTGCCTTTCCTGATGCGCTACCGAACAAAATTATAAGTCCGTATTTTCGAACACTGGCGAGGCTCGCCGTCCATTGGTCGTGGCCGACTGAATCGAAAACGACGTCAACTCCTTGTCCATTGGTCAGACGCATTACTTCCTTGGTTATATCCTGACTGGACGTGTCGATCGCGTGTTTACAACCGTTGCGCAGTGCTAGCCGCGCTTTTTCCGATGTGCTGGCAGTGCCTATCATCTTTGCTCCGACGGATTTTGCCCACTGACTGGCAATCAAACCTACACCACCCGCAGCGGCGTGAAACAGAATTGTTTCCCCCTTCTTCAGCTTGTGCGTCTGATTGAAGAGGTATTGCACGGTGCAGCCTTTGGTTAATGCTGCCGCAGCAACCCTATCATCCATCCAGCGTGGTACTTTCACCAGCTCATCGGTATGTCGTACGCTCGCTTCGGCATAGGTTCCTAGTCCCCCACCGAAAACCACCCGATCCCCAGTCTTGAAGTTTTTCACCCGTTTCCCGGTGGCTTCGATTATGCCTGCAGCTTCAATGCCAATGGTGGCGGGGAAGTCTGGTACCTTATAAAGCCCTTTTCGGTAGTAGGTATCGGCAAAATTAAATCCGACAGCTGTATGACCGATTAAGACCTGGTTCGGTCCAGGGTCAGAGGCCTCGATCTTTTCCCATTTCAGGACTGATGTGGGGCCGTATTTGTGAATGCGTATGGCACCAATTTTCATAGACTGCTCCAACCTGGCTTAATTAATTTATGATTTGAGATATAACAGGTAATTCAGGTGTAAAAAATTATATAGATTCCAGCACATCCAATTAATCCGAAAACCCCCATCAACTGCTGGAAAATTTTCCCAAATTTCCCCCCTGCCTCCTTATTAAAGAACCTCACAATAAGAACGAATGCACCTGCTCCAAATCCTCCTAAACCTAAAAATCCGCAGAGCCCAAATACAAGTATCGCTTCGATAAAATCGGACATAATACCTCACCTCCCTTGATGATGGCATAAAGTAGGGAAGAATTGAAGTTAGTTGGTGGGTGAGAGTTCTTTGCCGTTCAAACCAACCTATGGAGTTTCGCCATCGCCATGATGGCCCTGACAGCTGGTGCGGGTTTATTTGTCTTCATGGCCAGAGTTCTCGCCTCTTCCAGTTTAGCCGTTAGCGTATCGACGGTTATGCTGCACCTCCTCTGGTGGTACTGCATACGGTTTTCTATTTTTAAAAAAAATCTTAACATTTCTTAACATTCTGCTCCCTTGAACGTCGGCCGTCTTAATTGAATATCCGGCTGCCATGGCAGCTTTCGTAGCATTTTGTCCCATGCAGTAGGCTTCAACGAAATGGGCTTGCCGTGGGGGGAGGGATAGTTCTTTGGATAAAGGTGTCATAACGCGTGATCCTTAATACCGGTTTACGGTTTCGATATATTTATTCCAGATGATCATTGAACGCCGGTCAGCATTGTAGGCCGGCCATTCGATGAGGTCCTCGTGATTGGGGTCGCCGTTAGCGGCAAACGATCCCCAGGTCTTCTGGATCACTCGGGAGAGGGCTGTTGCTTCATTACTTCGCAGACCGGCGATCATTGGCGGCATCCATCTGTCAAAGGTATTAAATACAAAGGGGAGTTCGATGCAGTGACAGGCACGATAGGCGCTCTCGGGTGCTGACCAATCGATCCGGTAAAGCCAAGTGTCAATTCCTTTGTCGCTGAGGTCAGCGGCAAAGTCGGATGTTTGTCCGGCGAAGTTTGCCTCATTCAGGCCTGAACTGAGTATTTCCATCGGCGTGGCGCCGGGCTGTCGATTACGGCAATAGCTTAGCATCTTCTGCCACTTTTCTCCGAAATCTCGTTTGAAGACGTCTTCAATCTGTGCGTCACTGGCATTCTCAATGTCGGGATTTCCGGCCAGGAAGGCATGCATTTCATCGTGTGCGAAGCCCAGCATAATTTCTTTGCCTTGGGCGCCTTTAAGTGCTGCTTCGTGAACGCCGTTCGGAATGACTTCTCCATCCGCAACTGGCATAAGGGGAATATTAGTAGCGGCAAACTTTGCATTTTGTCGGGCCAATATTGACTGTGCATCCAGAATATCTTCAACAGGAAGCGTCTTCATATCAACAACTGAAACACCGGCAATTTTAGCCAGATCTTCGGCCTTTTCTGCAGCTATATCCGGAGTTTCAAAGCTGTCATAACGTCCACTCTGAAGTATAACTTTATCAAAACATATACGGGCCTTTTCATTCGCCAGCAGGGCATAGGCGGAAATGGCTCCCGCCGATTGTCCCATGAGTGTCACGTTATTAGTATCACCACCGAAGGAATGTATATTATTGCGGACCCATTCAAGTGCCAGAATCTGGTCTTGAATTCCTAAATTCCCATTTGAAATTTCCGGGTGGCATAGAAAGCCGAGGGCTCCCAGACGGTAATTGACGCCGACCAGAACTACTCCTTGATCCCGCGAAAAACTGGTTCCGTCATACCAGGGTAACGATCCCGCCCCCGAGACAAAAGCCCCTCCGTGGACCCAGACGATAACCGGACGTTTTCCGTTATCCGATTCCGGGGTCCATATATTTAGCGTCAGGCAGTTTTCATCATAAGGTACGTCAAAATCCCCCATGACGCTTGCAAGTCGCGAGGGGCGTTGCGGGGGGATTGGTCCATCTTCAATTGCACTGGCAATTCCCACCCAAGGCTGGACCGGTTCAGGTGGTTCAAAACGACTTTCGTCGGTGAAGTGGGCTGCATAGGGGACGCCATGGAAACTCATCACGCCGTCTGAGATGTTGCCCTTGATTTGACCGAGATTTGTATCGGCTATTACTGATCCAGTATTCTGGGACAATTTTTCCTCCTTTACCCCTATCTTAAAAAAACAATCAGTGTAGCGGTTACTTTTTTTCCGCCAGCTTTGCGAGGGGATTTATAATTAGTTTTTCACCTGCCATGAATATAACGACGATCGCAAAACATGAAGCAAAGACCATCGAGGCATTAGCGGTCGTTTGCGCCCGCAGCATGATCACCCCTATACCGCTTTCAGCTCCGAACAACTCTGATACCAGGGCAATCTTCCAGCAGACACCATAGGCAATCCTGATAGCGGCAATCACGTACGGAAGCAGCATAGGTATCGTAATTTTGATAAATATCCGAATTCTATTTCGGGTAAAGCTGCGTCCCATCTCAAGGATTTCCTGGTCAAGTTCCCTCAGGCCTTCGGCGAGGTTCACAAGGCAGAATGGCGTTAATATGGCAACTTGCACAAACATTACGGAAAAATCGGACGCGCCAAACCAGATGACCGCCAATATGGCCCATCCAACGGATGGAAAGGAATTGAGGAAGGGTTTGATCCGTTCATGTACAATGACGCTGGCCAGAGGAAATCTGGCCGGGATTAATGCCAGGATTAAACCTAATATTACACTTATGATGACTGAGCCGATTACGCGGAGAGTACTGATCAAAATATCGTCAAGGAACACCGGGTCGACAAACATCTCCGCTAAGCTTTTACCAACGGTTAAAGGGCCTGGCATGACTAGATCGGATATATTCCTTGATAAAGCCCACCAGCCAACGATAAGACCGATCACTAGCAACCAGGAAAAAAAACTATCCGCAATGGCTGGAAAAGTTGATGTTTTGGACTGGTCATTTGTTGTGTTAAATGCCTGCATTGTGCTCGGCCAGTTTGTTTTGGATGGGGTTAAATATGAACCGCTCTGTCGAATAAACGAATATGATGATGATGAGTATCACGACTAGAATCAGCGGAGTATCAAAGTCCTGTCTCGCCAGGTTAAGTAGATACCCGAGCCCCCTGTCACCTCCGAAAAGCTCGGCAGTTAATGCGACTTTCCACGATACGCCAAAACTGATCCTTAAGGTTGCAAAAAGGTAAGGGTAAAGGCTCGGTACAATTATCAACATAAGATTTTTAAAGCCGGATCTGGTGAAGCTCTCTCCCATTTCCAGGATCTCGTTGTCGAGTTGCCGAAGTCCTTCTCGAATGTTTATGATAGCAAATGGGATTAAGACCATACTAATCGCGAAAATCACCGTGAAGTCGTTTATTCCGAACCATAGAACTGCCAGAAGTGTCCACCCAATTCCTGAAAAGGAGTTCAGGAATGGGGTCAAGCGACGGTCAACCGCCTTCCTGGCAACAGTTACGTAGTAAGGAAGAAGAGCAAGCATGAAGCCGACACAAAACGAGGCTGTGATTGCTACGAGAATGTGGAAAAAGGACCAGAACATGTGGCCTATGAAGTTGGCGTCGGAAAAGAATTCTGTAAACCTCACCGCCACTGACCA
>JAOMCN010000047.1 GCA_028345065.1 Rhodospirillales bacterium | reverse complement strand
AAATATATTGACGCCACACAATTAATACTCACAATGCAGCAAAATTTAAGGAACTATTCGCCATGCGTTGCTTGTTTTTGTTGGTTCTAGCTGGCGAAATTTAGTTGAAATTGTCTTAGGTCCAGTATCACGTATGACATCAAGAGCTTTTCGATCGTCCGCAATTGGCGTGACTTATATAGCCCGACAGTTTGGTGTTCAGGTGAATGCCGATGCTGTGGAGGAGGCTATCCAACGCGGTACCCTCACAAAACTTAAAGATTTTTCTAATTACTTTTTTGACCACGGCGTATTGGTCAAAATACGCAAATTCAGCGCGCCGGAATTAACAGATAAGAAATATATCTATCCTTGCGTCGGCATTATGAAAGACGGTCGATCTTATATCCTCGCTGGTGCCGATACGAGAGATGGAAATGATCAAGCAAAAATTATTGCTATAGATCCCATGGATCCAACTGCTCAGCCAGAGAGATTTGATATTAATGAATTTGTTAGTACCTGGTCGGGTCAGATTGTATTGGTCTCTCGCAGCTCTGGCGAAGCTTCCAAGGATAGGATATTCGATTGGAAGTGGTTTCTACCAGAGCTGTACCGTTTTAAAGGTATCATGGCGATGACTTTTATTGTCTCGCTGATCGTACATGCCCTTGGGGTTGCACCGATAATTTATATACAAATATCTCTGGATAAAGTTTTGGGATATCAGGCGCTGTCGACCCTCTACGTGCTCACAGGTGCCATCGTGCTAGCCTTATTATTCAGCGGACTGCTAAGCTATGGTCGCGATTATGTTATCAATTACATTGCCACAACAATTGAGTCCCGTCTGACGGGTGATGTCTTCGATAAATTACTTGATCTACCAGCCCAAACCTTTCAGGTGAATAGCCCGATGGAAATGGAGGGCAAAGTGCAATCCGTACAATCTGTTCGCACATTTTTCTCTCGGCAAATACTAACTAACCTATACGACGCCGCTGGTATTTTTGTTTTCGTTCCAATCCTATTTGGTTACAGCCCAATCTTAACGATGGTTGTTCTCGGGTTTGCCTCCTTGCAGGGCCTGATAGATCTGGCTTCCAAATACCGACAGCGGGATCTCGCAAAATTGGTCGGCGAAGCTAATATGGATCGAATACGAGCCTTGAGGGAGACTGTAGCCGGGATAGATAGTGTTAAAACACTATCTCAGGAGGCTATTCAACGGCGCGAATGGCGTTCCGCTGCTGCTGGTTCAATCCGCCGCAACTTTGCAATGTTAACGACGTCCAATATGACGAGTGCCATTAACGGTACTCTATCAAGTTTGATGACGGTGGCTATCGTTTTTACAGGTATCACCCTAGTGTTCGCCGGGTCGCTCTCTGCGGGAGCAATCATTTCATGTAACATGCTTGGTGGTAAAATAGTTTCTCCGATTAAGGGCTTGATTACTTTCTTTGCTGATACCCACATCATTACTGGAGCTATGGGACAAATTAGTTCCATCTGGAATGCCAACCCCGAAAGGGTTGGTGGGGGTAGTCAACATGTAATCAAGGGTGATTACGGACTAAAAGATGTAACGGTTATGTTTGATGATCATGAAGCCCTTTCAAAGGTTAATATGAATATTCCGGCCAGGAGTAAAGTTGCTATCGTCGGGCCGTCAGCGAGTGGCAAGTCGACCCTTCTCCGTTTGTTACAGGGCTTGTTGAAGCCAAATGAAGGACTACTTGAGGTCGATGGCAGCAACTTGGCTAGTTTGGATCTATCCCACTATCGAAGTCAGGTTGCGCTAGTGGACCTGTATCCCACTTTTTTTGCCGGATCAATCGAGCAAAATATTCGTAGGGTTAGGCCCAATATAAGCCAAAGGGAATTTGAGGAAGTGATAGAAAACTCGAGCCTTGCAATGCAAGCTAAAGACCTTCCCGATGGCCTTAGCACTCAAATAGACCAAAATGCCAGCAGTTTGTCCCAAACCACTAAAATTGTCGTTGGTCTAGCCCGTGCTTTGGCGACAAGTCCTAACCTATTAATGTTGGATGAAACCTTCAACACGATGGACAAATTGACCCAAGTTTATTTAAAAGAAAAAATTGATGCCATTGCAAATGGTCGTACTTTAATCGCGACTATTCACGATATGCGTTTTATTGATGATTTTGATTGGATTATTGTCCTCAATAAAGGGTCGGTCGTTGGTCAAGGTAAGCATGAAGAATTGATGAAAAATTGCCCGCTTTATGGCGAAATGTGGGAACTGGAAGATCAGATATCTGCCGGTTCGAATACCAATAGAAATACATAGAATTAAAGAATGGCTACTGATAATTTTTATCCGAAAGGCGAATATATATTCCGTGAAGGAGAAAGCGCTGACTTTGCGTATGTTCTCAAGTCAGGAAGTGTCGAAATTTTGAAGACGGGCATTGATGGAGAACTTATTCTTGCGACATTAGATGAACCTAACGCTTTGTTTGGCGAAATGGCCCTCATAGATGGAGCGCCTAGAAGCGCTGGCGCTCGCGCCGCAACTGACGCCAACGTTGACGAGGTTCGACAAAACGATTTTCTTGCTTACGTCCAAAAAAACCCCACTGCTGCCATGAACATAATGAAGAAGCTCTCAACGGAACTGAGAGAGGCCAACAGGGCAGCTTCTCAAGCAGGTGGGGGCGCAGGTGGGGATATTGATGGTGTTGGCGTAATGGTATCGGACGAAGTTCAAAAGCCGGAAGATATAGACGATACCGACGCGATCTACGACGCACCTGCCTCTAGGCCGGTAATGCTTACCCTTGGGACTGTATTGATAGCTTTTGTAGTAGCGTTTGTATTTGCGTTCTCGCAGTCAGTCGATACGACGGTATCTGCACGGGGTAAATTTACGACGGAAGTACCTAACGTCGGTGTACAAGCAACGTCAAGTGCTACTGTACGAGAAGTATTTGTTAAGCGAGGTCAGCAAATTAAGAAGGGCCAACTCATTGTCCTCTTGGACAGTACGGTTGCGGCAGCAGACCTCAAGGGGAATACAGAGAAGCTAAATGCCGCAAGTGGTCGTCTGACGCGACTTAAACTGGAGCAATCTCTAATTTTATCGGGAAAATCAATTCCAGCAGGTAGTAAACTTAACCCACTCGCATTGGATATTTTGAGTAAAAAGCTGGGACAATATCGTTCCAAGATCAGTTCATTTTCTTCAAAGCTTAGGAAAATTAGTAAGGAGGTTTCCACTGCCAGGGCTGACGTTAAATCCGCTCAAAAAACAGTCGCGATTACAAAAAAGCAATATGAGCTAAAAAAGAAAATTGAAGACGCTAGGAAAAAACTTTACGACAGTAAGCATGGAGCCATGTTGACATACCTTCAAGCTCAGGATGCAACTTTGGCTGCACGACGAGCATACTTTGGGGCTGTTGATGCTGTCGAGAGCAAGAAATCTGCTTTGTCTGCCAAGCTTTCTGATAGGGGCACTTTAAAGGCCGATAAGGGCGAATTTGTTGCCAAATGGTCCTCAGGATTGGGCGAAAACCTTGCAAAAGAGCAGGAAGCCTTGATCCAACTCAGACAATCTGGGCTTAAGTTTTCACAAAGTGTCGATAACGTAGAGGTTAGAGCACCAGCTGAAGGAATTGTCCTCGATGTACCGGCAATTTCAGAAGGTTCTATTGTCAGGGAGGGAGATGTTCTGGTCACCCTGGTTTTGTCTAATCAACCATTGGCCTTTGAGGTAGATGTTGATCCCAAAGACATCAGCGATGTTAAGTTAGATATTCCGGTCTCCGTCAAACTCGACGCTCTTCCCTTTCAGCAATACGGTGATTTAAAAGGTAGTCTTATATATATTTCTGATGATGTTTACACCCAATCATTATCGGGGGATAAGGGCTCTTTTTACCGTGGACGCGTAGATATTCCTGCAAAAGAGATGGCTCTTTTACCCCCGGGGTTCAAACTGACCCCTGGGATGTTGGCAAGTGCCGACATGAAAGTCGGGGAACGTCGCGTAATTACTTATGTTACACACCCGATCCTAAAGGGTTTTTCTTCGGCATTTAGTGAGCCTGATTAACCTGGTTGTTGAGTAATTTGAAATCGGGTAGAGATTTAATAGTAGCTCCGTCTTAAAATATAATGTTGTAAATCTATAACGACGGTGATTTCGAACATTATATTGGTGCATCCTTAAAATTTCTTGCTGATCATGTCGAACATTGTATTCCCAAATTGGTTGCGTGCTTCTTCGTGTTGGGAAGCTACCGCTTGAACAAAGGCTAGGTGCTCTGTCTCTGTTAATTCCACCACCTTATGACCCTCCGCTTCTATAATATTTTGAGCATCGATAGCCTCATTTTCTGCTAAATTCCGCTGGAATACGATGGCTTCAGTTACCGTTTCCTCCATAACTTTTTTCATTCTCTCAGGCCAGGAATAGAATGCCGTTCGATTTGCAAAGATTCCTCGTGAAATATAGAAATGGTTGGACTTAGTGTGGTACGGGTGAAACTTATGAACATCGTAGGTAACTGAATTGGCAAATGGATTCTCCTGTGCGTCAAGGGTCCCAGATTTTACTCCTTCAATTGCTTCCGTGAGGTCCAGGCGTTGTGGATTTGCCCCTAGTAATTTAAAAGTTTTAGCTTGAACGTCGCTGGGCAATACTCTTATTCGCATGTTCTTTAGATCATCAGGAATATGAATTGGGCGAAGTCGATTGGAAATATGGCGGAAACCGTTTTCAAAATAACCGAGCACCTTATAATTTATTTGTTCCTCGGTCTTCCTACTCAGATAATTTCCTAACGCCCCATCCATGGAAGACCTGGCACTTTTATTGTTTTGAAATAAAAAAGGTAGATCGACAAACCCCAATTCTTGTACTCGGTCTGTCAGGTAACTGGTGGACTGATAGGCGATCGTCAAAAACCCGTGTTCCACAAGCCATAGAATATCTTCGCCGCGGTATCCCAAATCCATTATATTCCATATATATCTCACCTCTACGTCATTCCCAAATTCTGCCTCTAGCCGATCACCAATGAATTTGAGAGACTTACTAAATGATGTTGTTGGGGGGCCGTATCCTCCAAGCCTGAAATGAAATTTAAAGCTCACTGATGTTCTCCCCATTCGGTGTCTTAATTACCTCGGTAGTCGGGTCCAATATAGAAAGTATAACAATAAATTTCCAAAGGGTAGTAGTATTGAGGATATAGTTTGAAAATTAATCAGAGTTCACTTAAAGGAGGTATACGGTGTGAGTATTCTCGTTGATCAACGGGTAATAGCTATAGAAGAGCATTATTACGACCCAAATGTAATTTCCCATTACACTGGTGTAGATGCCCGTACTGGCGGATTTGTGAAGGATAGTCTTCTAGAGGTAGGGGATAAGCGTATAAAGTCAATGGATGATAGCGGGATTGACGTCCAGGTATTATCGCACGGTGCCCCATCTACCCAAAGAATGGATGCAGACACCGGTATCCCAGTTGCGAAAGCTGCTAATGATTATCTCTTTAAGATTTGCCAAGCTAATCCCCAACGGCTCGCGGGATTTGCAGCGTTGCCCACTGCCGACCCAACTGCTGCGGCAGATGAACTTAGCCGTTCGGTTAATGAATTAGGCTTTAAAGGTGCCATGATACATGGGCTGATAGGTGAAGAAAGATTGTTTGTCGATAACCAACGGTTTTGGCCAATTTTTGAAAAGGCACAGGCACTCGATGTGCCTATTTATATCCACCCCGCCAATCCACATCCGGCTGTTGTCGACGCATATCTGAAAGATTATGCGGAACAATACCCTGGCGTCATCAACGCAGGTTGGGGTTTTACCATGGAAACGGCAACAATCGGGATAAGATTGGTGCTTTCCGGTGTATTCGACAAGTTTCCCAGTTTGAAGATCATTATAGGACACTTGGGAGAGACTTTACCGTTTTTGATGTGGCGCATTGATTTAGCGCTCAATCGACCAGGAAATGACGGTGTTGCATTCCGAGATATATTTACGTCACACTTCTATATAACAACCAGTGGGTTTTTTTCGGACCCAGCGCTTTTGTGCTGTATTCAGGAAATGGGGGTAGATCGGATCCTATTTGCAATTGACTATCCTTTCGTACCAAATGAACCTGGCCCTAAATGGATGGAAAAGCTTATGCTTAATACCGAAGATAAAGCAAAAATCCTCCATGGTAATGCAGAACGCATCCTGAATTTATAACCGGTCCTGATTGAAATTTATCGCCCGTGAGCACCTAGAGATTGTTCTTAATTATACACAAGTAAGTTCTCTTCAGGTTTTAACCCCTAAACGCCGTTCCTGATTTTCCCTGAAGTGCAAGCTCAAGATTTTTGGGGTTCGTAATGAGGCCCCTCTGTCCGCCATGTTCCAGAAATTGGCTCATAGCTTGTATCTTCGGTCCCATACTACCTTCGTCGAATTGTCCAGCCGCATGGAAGGCCCGTGCATTAGAGAGGGTCATGCGGTCGAGCCATTGTTGATTTTTTTTTCCGAAATTTATGGCTACTTTATCTACGTCGGTTGAAATAATGAACAAATCGACACCTAGGCTAGAAGCCAGCATTCCCGATGCAAGATCCTTATCAATTACAGCCTCCACGCCCACCAGGTAGTTTTTTTCGTTTTTGATAACAGGAATTCCCCCTCCGCCACATGCAATGACCACATAATTGGCATCAACTAGATGCCGGATTTGCTCTAGTTCTATAATTTTTTTTGGTTCAGGCGAGGGGACCACCCGCCTCCATCCCCTTCCTGCGTCTTCCTTTACAATCCATCCGTGCTCAGTGGCGCGTTGTTTTGCGATTTCTTCATTTAAATGGGGACCGATAGGCTTGGTAGGATTCTCAAACGCCGGGTCTTTCTTATCGACGAGCACTTGGGTTACTACTGTAATTGGTGCTCGGTCTATTCGGCGTTTTGTGAATTCATTATGAAGAGCCCTCTGAAACATATACCCCACTGCACCCTGGATATCGGCATCCGCATAATCCATTGGAACTTGGGAGATTTCACTTCTCGCCAACTCAGAGCGGCGCAAAATAAATCCTACTTGCGGTCCACTGCCGTGCGTAATGATGACGTTCCAGTTTTGCTCGATCATATCTACGATGCGTTTCACGGTTTGGACGGCGGCTTCGTATTGATCTGGGATAGTTTGCTTGTCTTTAGAGACGATTAAGGAGTTTCCACCTACAGCTATAAGGGCGGTCTTTCTTATAACGCTCTTACTTATGTTCATTTGTCACTGTTCCTTGATACAAAGTCGAACACGAGCAAAAATTTGTTCTGATTAATTTGTGCCAATTTTATCAGCCAACGCCACTATGGCGTCGTTGAAAACAGTCATTGGTGCGCGGGTAATGCCGGCACCAATCTGCCCGACGCCGGCTTCTTTATGGGCAATGCCTGTATTAATGATGGGCTCAATACCTGTGTCTACCACTTTGCGCGCATCGATACCGGCAGGAGATCCGATAAAGTCTAAAGCCGGAATGCTAAAAGCGTTGTTTCTTCCCAACGTGATATGTGCCATCTCTTGTGTGTAACGGAGCGCCTCCGTCGGTGTGCCACCGACAAATTGAACAATTGCTGGTGCAGAAGCCATCGCGAATCCACCTATCCCTGCGGTTTCCGTGATTGCGCTGTCACCTAGGTCAGGAGCGGCATCGTTTTGTGAAAATCCTGGAAAGAAAAGTCCATCTGCCACCCGAGATTGTGTCCAGAACCATTCGTTACCAGTTCCACTCATGCGTATACCGAAAGTAACTCCATTTCGAGCCATGGCGGTTACCATGGATGAGTTATCTATACCATGTGCGGTATCCATCATGCTCTTGCATGCCGCCATCGAAAGATTGAGAAAAAAAAGATCGTTTCCTGACATAAACTCAACTGTCGAGGCAATATCATCAGGAGGGAGTTTTGTTTTTATGATTGATGAAAAAAGTTTCTTGATCAAAAGAGCTGTGCTTGCCACGTTGCGGTTATGGCATTCATCTCCCATATGAAGGGCCTGACCTATCAAGGGTTTGAGTTCCAGTTCACCCCTATTCTCAAGGGATGATCTACAAACAGTTGCTAGGGTTTTCTCAATCCATTTTAGGCGAAGGATGACTTCCGGGCTGTTGGCACCGTAACGCAATACCTTTCCAAGGCCTTCATTGAAGTTGCTGTAAGATTTATTACCGTGTTCGGTATTTTCAACGATCCACACTGGCATGGAGGGGCTGATGATGCCAGACATCGGACCAACAGCGCTATGATGGTGACATGGGGCGAAGGTTATATCCCCGCTTGAGGCCAATTCGAAAGCTGCCTTTTCTGTTTCTGTCCAGCCTTCGTAAATTACCGCTCCTATAATTGCGCCTTTCATGGGTCCACCCATTTCTTCCCATGAAATTGGTGGACCAGCATGTAATAGGGTTTTTTCTCCCATACCGGGTACAGAGTTTGCGGCTTTATCAACGTCTTTTAAAACTGGATTAGCTGCAAGATAGCGGGAGAGGGCAATTCTGTTAGCCGCATCAACTTCTTCATTATTGATAAGGGAGGCGAGCGCGCGGCCAGTTTTGGTATCTCCCTGGGCAGGTGGTCGCCACGCTACGTTGATTGCGTTGCCACCGTTCTGGATGATGGAATCAGCAAAAGCATCAAGCCCGACGTTTATGACCTTAAGATCGCTTGTGAAGAGGTTGGTCATTTAATTATAGCTGTTTCTGAAATCTGTTGAAGAACCATGTCACCTGCAAGTCTAGCCGCTTGGGCATTGCTTTCCATCAATAATACGCCGACTTCACTCATTATCGTTTCCTGTTTTTCGAGATTTTGCGGGTCATTTTTTGTTCCACAGACAAAACCAATAAATATGGGCTCATCTGCTGTTGTCGCCCGACGTGCTTCGGATATGGCAACTGCTAAATCTTCTGCAGGATTTTCATGAGAACCAAAACCCAAGACAACATCCAGCAGGATTACCGCGGTTTCTGGGTCCATTGCTTCTTGAAGAATGCGTTCGTTACGGAGTCGGTAGTCAATCATTGGGTGAGGGCGCCCTCGAGTGAATACATCGCCACCCAAATCTAATACTGTGTGTTCTCTACTTTGCCATGGATTATCAAGTTTTTGTTCTGAATCTATAGGTGCTGCGGAATGAATTGGCCCCAGCATTTCTGTCAGCAGGATCATGGCTTCGTAACTAAATGTTCCGCCGGAGTAGAGGCCCCGTACATATTTTTGGGAGCCTGATAGTCTATTTGTAAGAGTTGCCAACTCTCCGGTTGTCACCAGATGTCGCGCTGGCGTTTGTACATCAATCCCTGTCAAGCGGACAGCGGCATGAGCCGCACCTTCAAGGGTTTTGGCTTCTGTTACTTCGGTACCTGCTGACAATTCCAATGTGCTACCTAAAAAATTGACAACCACTGGTTTCTCGATTTGGGCCACTTTTTCAAGTACTTTGCAAGCTACGTCATGAGAGGGGGGTTTGGAGATCAGCACAATAACCTCGGTATTACTATCGGCAGCCAATGCATCAATGCCTGCTATCATGGTAGATCCACCCACCCTGGTACTTAAATCACGTCCGCCGGTACCAATGGCTTGAGAAATGCCGCCACCCCAACGATCAATCAGGCATGATACCTGCTGCAGTCCAGTGCCTGACGCCGCAACTATACCGATACTTCCTCTCTTAACGTTGTTTGCAAAACCAAGAGGAACTCCGTTCACGATTGCCGTACCACAGTCAGGTCCCATCATGAGAAGCCCCCCGGTTTCAGCATTTTTTTTGAGGAAAATTTCGTCCTCTTCGGGGATATTGTCACTAAATAGCATCACATCGAGACCTAAATTTAAGGCTTTCAAGGCCTCCGCAGTTGCGTATTCTCCTGGGCAGGAGATGAGGGCTAAGTTGGCATCAGGAAATTCATCAAGAGCCATTTCGATACTTCTCGGAGGTTCTTTTCTAATTTCTCCCGCTATAATTTCTGAAGTTGTTTCATTGAGTTTGGATTCAGCCATAACCGCAGCTTCTTGCAGAGCTACCTCACTCTCTCCTGTCAGTGCCAAAAAGAGATCGTTGTTGCCGGCTTCGGGGACAGTCTCAATAAGTCCAGCCTCTCGCAACAGTTCCAGATTGGTGGCTGTTGCCATGATGAGAGATGCTTGAGTTATTCCCGTTAGCTCATTGATCTTTGCTGAAACTTGCATCAAAGCCACAGAGTCCCGGTAAGTGTTAGGAAAGATTTTGGAAAGCCGTACCATAGTAAATTAGGCTGCTTGGTTATCAGGAGAGTAGTTTGGAATGGGTCGACGTATTGAGCAACCGCTTTTGTCTATTCCGGTTTTTTGGTCGAGATTTTTTCCCACTTGAAAACCCACTAGGCACCCATAAGCCATGGCTATTCCAGAAGTATCCCCAATGGTTAAAAGGGGGATAGGTTTTTCCATTTGGGACATGTCAGAAAGGTTGTTCACAAATTCTACAATGGGTTCTATGAACCAGCCGTAAGATGCGTAATGCAGTACACTCCCGCTTAGGGCAGTTGTCTTTTCAACGACAGTATTCAGCCAGAAGGAGATTAAGTTTAGGGAATTGGGGTGAGCCTCCATGCCTGCTGCTACGCCAACGATAAAATCATCGCCTAACGGTGTTAGGCCTGGTCCATTCCCAACTAATGGCGCAAGTGCAATAGGTAAATTAGTTCCTCTTAACAAGTACCGTTCAGGGTTGGCGACGGTTTCTATAACTCTACTAAAAGAAAGCTCCGAGTTGAATATTTTCATATATACATTGTGTAGACCGGGAATATCGTCGGCTTTTGCTCTGTTAATGCAATTCTGCCATGGAATGGACCTACGCAAATCGACTTGGAGATGCTTGCCTATTCTCAGTATTCCCCGGCGATATGCGTACGGTTCGTCAGTGTCTATATAGTCCAAAAAGCTAAAACCACGATCTGTCTGGCATCGGATGATACCAGGTCCATTGAAGACGTCTTCCCGACCTAGAGCCAGGAAAGATCCATCATAAAGCCTTAGGTTACAGACCTTATCAAAGACACTATGAACCTGTCCGTCAATACGGCTAGGGGACACCATAGGTCCTCGAGTACTAGCATAAAGTCGCAGCAAAAAAGCTTCCTAACCTAATAGGTTAAAGGACCGGACTTGGAAGTATGTAAACTAGGGACAACTCTCAAAGTCCAGCCCTCACATAAGTAGGGGTATTCCATAACCTGGAAAAAGAACCGATAATATTGCCGGTTCTTTTTCCAAGGGTGGGTCGTCAGTTATCTACTCAGCGGGCTCCACCTCGGGTTCCTTTTCGGAAATTTCCATGGTAGCAAACCAGTAGAATAAGGCCGCAACAATTACATAGCTGAGGGCCATCATTGGTGATGCCATCACCTGGACGGCAGAACTGTGAATGAAGCCGAAAAAGGTGAGAACCGCAGAAAGGATAGCTACAGTTCCTGCAGCTTGGGGTTTGCGATCTATTAGAAACACGACCATAGCTCCCCAGAGGAGACCAGTCACGATGGCACCTCCAGACAAAATAGCGAGCCCATTATAAAGCACACCACCCTGAGCCATTTTGCCCACAAGTTCGGCCGACGCCGGGAAAGAACCGGTAGCTTGCAACGCTCCATCGATTTGCACTTTCGCCCAAGCTGCGAGGTTAGGTACCAGGGCAAAGATGATTGCAGGCGCATGGCTGCGGGGAGTTGCCTGGAAGGCTTGCGCGCCAATCATTGCTCCGATGTATAGCAAGATGGGAATAATGGCTACCACTGGAATGACATTCAACAGAAGTGGTACGATTGAGAGCCATGTTAGTACCAGCACCATGACACCTGTTGCCACAGAATAACCGACCCTGCCTCCAATTCTTTTCCAGCCTGGGTGACCAATATAGACGGCGTTAGCAAAGGGGCTGCCCAAAAGTGTACCTATAAGACTGATGATGCCTTCGGCACCTATCGCCTCTCGGACGGAATATTCATCTCCGGCTGCGGAGGCGCTTTCCACGTTATCCATCGCCTCAATGAAATCGTATATCCCGAATGGTATTGCCGTAACAATTACAAGCGCTAAATATTCCTTTCCAGCCCAAAGATGATCGAGTTGGAACCAGGCAAAATTAAAGCTGATTTGGGAAGCGGAACCAGAAACGGCGTCAGGGTTCATACCCCCAAATCCCCATCCGAAAGCATAGGCAAGCCACGCCAATACGGTTCCTACCGCGATGGCTAACAATCCTCCAGGTACGTTACCGGGATAACGGACACCACCGTACCAGGCGGCCAGAATAATCGCCATGGAGATGAGGCCAATGACGGGCGTTTCGGCGATTTCAAATGCCGGTCTCATAGATATGAAAGTGATAGAAATACCTGCTAGGGTACCAAGTAGGGCTGCCCTTGGGGTCAATTTCCTGATGGTAGGTGCGATAAAGGCTCCTATAAACAGAACTATCCCCTCTACGAACACCCATATTAGGCCCGCAGCCCATGCGGCTTCCCATGACTTTGTGCTGAGTTTTATGGGGAGCATAATAGCAAAAACAACAAAAAACATGTGTGGAACGCTTGGTCCGGAGGGTAACGCCGTTACGTCGTTACGACCTTCCCGTTCGGCCAGTCGACGGGCCATCAAGGCGTAATAAATATTGCCTAAAAATAACATCAGCCCTATCGCTGGTAGAATTGTACCAAATAGCACCGCATCAGGAATCCCAATAACGTATTTGAGAAGTCCAGTCAGAACCAGAAGGTTTACCAGGACATTAGTACCTAAACCAAAGAAGCCATTTACATCTCCTGGCTCCCACCAAGAAAGTTGTTTGTCCATAATCACGTCCCCTTTTTTAATGTTACTGTTGTTTGCGTCGTGTTTATTTTAAAAATATGACTGGTATGATTTTACTTCCTTTCCAATGCGGAAATAGCTGAATTTGAGTTAGCAACCCAGCCAAATATACCTCCTTGGGCTTTAATCATCTCAATTCCTATACGTTGAAACTCGTGAAGGCCACC
>JAOMCN010000046.1 GCA_028345065.1 Rhodospirillales bacterium | reverse complement strand
GTTGCAGAGTATTCACTGACGTGACTTTTACATCAAACAAACCCTCCACTGCTGCTCTGATCTCCGGCTTAGTAACCGAAAGAGGCACTCGGAAACTCACTTGGTTGTGTTCCGAAATTATAGTTGTTTTCTCTGTTATTAAGGGCGAGCGGATAATTTCGTACATCCTTTCTTTATCCAATGACACCCTATTACCGCTGTACTTACTCATTTTAAACGTTCCTGAAGCATATTTACCGCATCTTTTGTCAGCACGAGCGTGTCACGGCGCAAAATATCGTAAACATTTGCTCCTATTTGAGGCAGGACATCTAAACCTTTAATATTGTTCGCCGCGCTAACAAATTTTGGGTCAATCTTTGTACCATCAATGATCAACGCCGAAAACAAGCCCATATTTTCTATCTTTTTCACTAAATCAGCAGTTTTTCCAGTTTTGGAAACAGCGCCTTCTAATATTACTAATTTGCCACCTGCTTGTTTAACGGATAATGCGGTTTTTAATGCTAATTTACGAACTCTTTTTGGTAGACTGTGGCCATGATCCCTTACTATAGGACCAAAAGCGACACCACCTCCTCGCATATGAGGGGCCTTTTTGTCTCCTTGCCGGGCACGCCCAGTACCTTTCTGGCGAAACGGCTTTGCCGTACTGCCTCTGATTTCTGATCGCTGCTTTGTCTTGTGGTTACCAGAGCGGCGTTTGGCTAACTGCCAACTCACCATTCGGTGAAGAATATCGTTCCTAATCGGCAAGCAAAAAATCTTTTCGTCCAAATCAATATCGCCAGCACTTTTATTATCTAAGTTTATAACAGGACACTTCATGGCAACTCATTCCTTACCATCTGACTGAACACCATTTATAATAGTGTCTTCACTTGTGCTGTTTTCTACAATTACATCATTGCCTTTAGCACCTTCATCCGAATCCACAGTACCGGGTAATGGGACATTATCCGGTACTGGAAGTTTAATTGCATCCTTTACTAAAATGTAACCGCCTTTTGCCCCGGGGACAGAACCTTTTAAAAGAATAAGGCCGCGATCAACATCCATAGAAATCACCTTGAGGTTTTGTTGGGTTACCCGAACATCACCAAGCTGTCCGGCCATTTTTTTCCCTTTAAAGACTTTTCCAGGATCTTGGCATTGTCCCGTGGATCCAAGACTACGGTGGTTAATAGACACACCATGTGAAGCCCGCATCCCACTAAATCCATGGCGTTTGATGGCGCCCGCAAAGCCCTTTCCCTTAGTAATACCAACAACATCCACGTACTGGCCAATCACAAAATGCTCGGGCGTTAACTCAACACCGACATCTATAAATGCATCAGGTGTTACCCGAAATTCAACCAACTTTTGTTTGGGTTCAACTTTGACTTTGGCGTAATGACCTCGCAAGGGTTTAGTTACATTTTTTACTTTGGGTACTCCAACACCTAACTGGATTGCTTCATAACCATCCTTTTCTTCGGTACGCTGACTTACAACCTGGCAATTATCCACCTTCAACACAGTAACGGGTATATGCCCGCCGTCGTCCGTATAAATAGCGCTCATTCCAAGCTTCTTTGTAATAAGTCCGGTTCTCATTGAACATTCCACCTAAATTTTGATCTCTACGTCTACACCAGAAGCGAGATCAAGCTTCATAAGCGCATCGACCGTTTCTGGGGTAGGATCAAGGATATCTAGAACACGTTTATGTGTACGGATTTCAAATTGCTCACGGGATTTTTTATCTATGTGAGGGGAACGCAGCACTGTGTATTTCTCAATATTTGTAGGTAACGGTATTGGTCCCCGAACCTGGGCTCCAGTCCGCTTTGCGGTATTAACAATCTCAAGAGTTGATTGATCAAGTACCCTATGATCAAAGGCTTTAAGCCGTATCCTGATGTTTTGACTGTCTACCATAATTTGTATCCAATTAGAAGAAATTAGTGCCGCACTCGCGGATCACGCATCTAGTTATATTTCATCATTCTGCAATACTAGCGACAACCCCGGCACCAACAGTACGGCCCCCTTCGCGTATAGCAAAACGAAGCCCCTGATCCATAGCAATTGGCGTGATCAGTTCAACTGTCATTGATATATTATCGCCAGGCATCACCATCTCTGTGTTTTCGGGTAACTCAACCATCCCCGTTACATCCGTCGTACGGAAATAAAACTGTGGGCGGTAGTTTGCAAAAAATGGCGTATGACGACCACCTTCTTCCTTTGTCAGAATATATGCCTCACAAGTGAATTTCTTGTGCGGAGTAATCGCTCCGGGCGCCGAAACAACTTGCCCCCGCTCGACTTCTTCGCGCTTCGTTCCACGCAGCAAACAGCCAATATTATCTCCCGCCTCACCCTGATCAAGAATCTTGCGGAACATCTCAACACCCGTACAAACCGTCTTCTGAGTTTCCTTAATACCGACTATCTCAATATCGTCACCCGTGTTCAAAACACCTGCCTCAATACGCCCCGTCACAACTGTCCCACGGCCTGATATCGAAAAAACATCCTCTATCGGCATCAGAAAAGGCTGATCCTTTGGGCGATCCGGTTGCGGGATATAGTCGTCAACAGCCGCCACCAACTCCACAATACTGTCCGCACCTGTCGTTTGATCGGAACCCTCCAAAGCGGCTAAGGCAGACCCCTTCACAATCGGAATATCATCCCCAGGAAAGTCGTAAGAGGAGAGAAGTTCACGAACTTCAAGTTCTACTAGTTCCAATAACTCTTCGTCGTCAACCTGATCAACCTTATTCAGATATACGACAATTGCTGGAACACCAACCTGACGCGCCAAAAGGATGTGTTCTCGCGTTTGTGGCATGGGTCCATCCGCCGCACTTACTACCAATATGGCACCATCCATCTGTGCCGCACCCGTAATCATGTTCTTCACATAGTCAGCATGACCAGGACAGTCCACATGAGCATAGTGGCGGTTGTCTGTCTCATACTCAACGTGCGCCGTCGAAATCGTAATCCCGCGCTCACGTTCCTCAGGAGCCTTATCAATTTCGTCATAAGCTGTGAACTCAGCACCACCCTTTTCCGCCAACGTCTTCGTAATCGCCGCCGTCAAAGTCGTCTTCCCATGATCAACGTGGCCAATCGTGCCAACATTGCAATGGGGCTTAGTCCGCTCAAATTTCTCTTTAGCCATCGCTTCTTCTCCCTGCTGAGCCTAAATTCCCTTTACTATAATTGCATGCAACCAACATTATCCGGCTAACCTCTCACGAACTTCCTCAGATACCGCCTGAGGAATCTCTGAATAATGGTCAAAATGCATTGTAAATTGTGCTCTTCCCTGCGACTGAGAACGCAAAGTATTTACGTAACCAAACATATTGGCAAGTGGTACCATAGCACTTACTACTCGTGCGTTACCCTGTTGGTCCATGGAGGTTACATTACCACGACGACTATTTAAATCACCGATTATATCACCCATATATTCTTCGGGTGTAACGACCTCTACTCTCATGACAGGCTCTAGAAGAGCTGGTTTGGCTTTTAAAATTCCTTCACGAAAAGCAGCACGGGACGCAATCTCAAATGCCATCACACTCGAGTCTACATCATGTGAGTCACCGTCGTAGAGTTCGGCTTTTAGATCGATAACTGGAAAACCTGATAACGGTCCAGAATCCATCGCGCTTCGAAATCCTTTTTCTACACCAGGTATGAACTCTTTTGGCACGCTACCTCCAACAACACTATTTTTAAACTCAAATCCAGCTCCAGAAGGCAAAGGTTCAAAATTTACTTTGATGCGAGCAAATTGGCCCGCCCCGCCGGTTTGTTTTTTATGAATATAATCTACACTAGATGGGATAGTAATCGTTTCTCGATATGCAACTTGTGGTTGCCCGACACTAGCATCAACCTTAAATTCTCGCTTCATACGATCAACAAGTATCTCAAGATGCAATTCGCCCATACCCTTGATAATAGTTTGACCACTCTCAAAATCACTAGCCACCTGAAAGGACGGATCTTCAGCAGCTAATCGCCCTAGTGCCTGCCCCATTTTTTCCTGATCACCTTTTGTTTTTGGCTCTACCGCAATTTCGATGACAGGATCAGGAAACTCCATCCGCTCTAAGACTACAGGATGATCGGGGTCACAAAGCGTATCTCCTGTAGTCGTTCCTTTAAGACCAGCTAAAGCAATAATATCACCAGCACGAGCCTCCTTAATGTCTTCCCGGTCATTTGCATGCATCATCAGCATACGGCCAACGCGCTCTTTTCGTTCCTTCACTGAGTTCAAAATGTGGGAACCCGCCTCAAAAACACCTGAATATACACGGGCAAATGTGAGTGACCCAACGTAAGGATCATTCATTATCTTGAAGGCTAGCGCTGCAAAGGGTTGGTCATCAGAATTATTCCGCTCGATTTCTTCGTTTGTGCCAACTTTAACACCTTTAATTGCAGCAACATCTGTCGGCCCCGGAAGAAAACTAACAACCGCATCAAGAAGCGGTTGCACACCTTTGTTTTTAAATGAAGAACCACATAAAATCGGAACAAATTCTGACTTAATAGTGCCTTTGCGTATACACGCGACCAATGTTTCTTCTTCCGGTTCAGTCCCCTCCAGATATGCTTCCATCGCACTATCATCTTGCTCGACCGCTAGGTCAATCATATTCTCGCGCAACTTGTGTGATCTTTTAAGAAGGTCACCTGGTATTTCAGTATATTCATATTCTGCACCAAGCGTTTCGTCTTTCCAGACCACCGCCTTAAATTTGATTAAATCAACAACACCAACAAACTCAGTTTCAGAGCCAATCGGAAATTGGGTAATCAAAGGCTTAGCCCCAAGGCGGTCAGAAATCATGCTCACACAGCGGTCAAAATCTGCCCCAATACGGTCCATTTTGTTTATGAAACATATTCGCGGGACACCATATTTATTTGCTTGACGCCAAACCGTTTCGGATTGAGGTTCAACGCCGGCCACACTATCAAAAACAGCAACTGCGCCATCAAGTATCCGTAAACTACGTTCGACTTCAATCGTGAAGTCAACGTGCCCTGGTGTATCAATAATATTTACACGGTGCCCCTTCCAATCGCAGGTAGTCGCTGCAGAAGTTATAGTAATACCACGCTCTTGCTCCTGCTCCATCCAATCCATAGTAGCGTTGCCGTCATGAACTTCACCTAATTTATATGAGCGCCCCGTGTAGAAAAGAATTCGTTCTGTAGTCGTTGTCTTGCCCGCGTCAATATGAGCCATAATCCCGATATTTCGGTAACGATCCAATGGGGTAGTGCGTGCCATTTCTGATATAATTCTCTCAGAATAGAAAGACTACCAACGATAATGGGCAAAAGCTTTATTTGCTTCAGCCATCCGATGAGTATCTTCTCGTTTTTTTACCGCCGCTCCGCGATTTTCAGCAGCATCAAGGAGTTCTGCGGACAGGCGCCCAGTCATGGTATTTTCTGCTCTCTTTCGAGATGTTTCAATTATCCATCTAATCGCTAAAGCCTGGGCTCGGTCATTACGCACTTCCATGGGGACTTGATAGGTTGCGCCGCCAACCCGTCGAGAACGGACCTCAACTTGCGGCTTTACATTGTTTAATGCCTCCTGGAATACCTTAATGGGATCTTGACTTGATTTTTTTTCAATTTGATCAAATGCCTCATATACGATTTTTTCGGCAATAGATTTTTTCCCATCTAACATCAAAGCATTCATAAGCTTGGTTAGGACCACATCCCCATATTTAGGATCGGGATTAAATTCACGTTTTTCGGCGGCGTGGCGGCGTGACATGATAAGCAAATACCTCTTTTATTTTGGCCGTTTAGCGCCATATTTTGACCGGCGCTGACGGCGGTCGCCAACACCCTGGGTATCCAAAGTCCCTCGAATTATATGATAGCGAACACCAGGTAGATCTTTCACTCGTCCACCCCTAATAAGGACGACTGAGTGTTCTTGAAGATTGTGACCCTCACCTGGTATATAAGAAGTGACCTCAAATCCATTTGTCAAACGAACTCGAGCTACTTTGCGCAAAGCCGAATTCGGCTTTTTTGGAGTAGTAGTGTAAACACGCGTACATACCCCTCTTTTTTGTGGACAAGACTCCATCGCTGGCACCTTATTTCGTTCTACAGGTGCTTTGCGTGGCCTTCTTATCAATTGATTGATCGTCGGCATTTAACGTCAATTACTCCTTAATTATCACATAGTACTCAAACAACACCGTCTACCTAATAAAAATAAACGACGGGCACCGAAAACCAACAGAGCCAAAAAACAATCACAGCTCTCGGCCGGAAAACCCATTCGGGCAAAATTTTATCTTTTTTTTAGAGGCCTACAGCGTCTCGGATGAACACCGACCACCTGCACCCTCTGGAAAGCACGGGATAATAGTTTCGCTTACTTTTCGCGTCAAGCTCTGAAATGCGTTTTTTGCAGTATTTTCATATATTTCTCAGCTACCCTGCCTCTGCAGGGAATGGTCAAATTTATTTTATTATACGAATGGAAACAGTAAATCTGATTAAATTAATTTAATATTACACTATCTAATTAACCACCTAAAATGATGCTAAGTAGCTTTTACTAGCATCGTTAATGATACTAAAATATGCATTTATTTCCCTATATTATTTTTTAATATTTAGATAATAGGCATTTTACTCGGCAGCTGTCTCTACAACAGCATTCTCAGCAACGTCAGCGGTATTAGATACCACCGCGTCATCTTCAATAGCAGAAGACTTTGCGGCCATCTCCGCTACTAACTCGCTGTCTCTTTCTGCTGCAATGCTTCGGAATTGGTTCATCACAGACCCAGTACCAGCCGGGATCAATCGGCCCACAATAACGTTTTCTTTTAGGCCTACCAAGTTATCTCGTTTGCCAGAAACAGATGCTTCTGTGAGAACTCGTGTTGTTTCCTGAAATGATGCTGCTGATATAAAAGACGATGTTTGTAGAGAAGCTTTTGTAATCCCTTGAAGCATAGAGACAGAAGATGCCAACTGCCCTTTTTCCAACTTAATTTTTGAATTGACCTCATTGAATTCTTCTTTGTCCACTAGTTCCCCCACGAGGAATGTTGTGTCGCCACCGTCAACTACTTCCACTTTTTGCAGCATTTGACGGACGATAACTTCAATATGTTTGTCGTCAATCCGCACGCCTTGAAGGCGGTAGACTTCTTGTACTTCATAAATTAGATACTCCGCCAATGCTTCAACCCCCATCACCTTCAAAATGTCGTGGGGGACTGGCGGACCATCCATCAATGAATCACCCCGTTCAACGTAATCTCCCTCTTGGACACTTATGTGCTTACCTTTCGGGATCATGTACACCATTGGTTCCTCGTCTTTATCATCTGGAACCACAACTATTCGGCGCTTATTTTTAAAATCCTTTCCAAATTCAATACGTCCCTCATTTTCTGAAATTATAGCATGATCTTTTGGCTTACGGGCCTCAAACAACTCAGCAACCCTCGGCAATCCACCCGTAATATCTCGAGTCTTAGAAGCTTCACGCGGAATACGAGCCAAAACATCACCAGCATTCACTTTCCCTCCATTCTCAACGCTCAAAATTGCGTCAACTGACATAAAATAGCGTGCCTCCATACCATTTGGTAGTTTCAAGACCTTATTCTTGGCATCACGAAGTGTGATGCGCGGACGCAAATCTGCACCCTTTGGTTGCTGCTTCCAATCAACCACAACCTTCGAGGAAATACCCGTCGCCTCATCTAAGACTTCGCGCATAGTAACACCTTCTTCTAAATCCATATAATTCGCTGTGCCCTCTTTTTCAGTAATAATCGGCAGAGTATATGGATCCCATTCCGCTAGTTTATCTCCCCTTTTCACTGAGACTTTGTCTTTAACTAACAACTTAGCACCATAAGGAATACGATGACGTGCACGTTCCCGGTCTTTATCGTCAATTAGAAGAAGCTCCGCATTACGAGTCATAACGATGTTCGTTCCAGAACTATTTTTCACCACGTTACAATTGGCTAGACGAACTTGAGTATCCGCAGAAGCCTCAATGTTGGATTGTTCCGCACCACGCTGTGCGGCACCGCCAATGTGGAACGTGCGCATCGTTAGTTGCGTTCCAGGCTCTCCAATTGATTGAGCCGCGATTACGCCAACAGCTTCTCCCATATTTACTTCTGTCCCCCGCGCAAGGTCTCGACCATAACAAGCGCCACAAATTCCAGATTTGGTTTCACACGTCAACACGGAACGAACCCGCACCGACTCAATTTCAGCTTTTGATAACTTTTCTACCCCGTCTTCGTCCAGTAGAGTGTTTCGCTTTATAAGCACCTCGTTAGTTTCGGGATCATTTACTGCTTCAGCCAACGTTCTCCCAAGTACTCTGTCTCCAAGTGTAACGATTGTTTCACCGCCTTCTATTACAGAAGTGACCGAAATACTTTCATTGGAACCGCAATCTTTTTCGATTACGATACAATCCTGGGCCACGTCGACAAGCCGTCGGGTCAAATACCCGGAGTTTGCGGTCTTTAACGCTGTGTCTGCCAACCCTTTCCTAGCGCCATGTGTGGAATTAAAGTACTCGAGTACGGATAAGCCTTCCTTAAAATTTGAAATTATAGGGGTTTCAATGATCTCTCCGGATGGCTTTGCCATGAGGCCACGCATGCCAGCTAATTGCTTCATTTGGGCGGCTGAACCACGGGCACCAGAATCTGCCATCATGAAAATTGAATTAAGAGGCTTACCCACCTCAATTTTTGATATCTCTTCCATCATCTCGTCAGCAACTTCGTCAGTGCAATTAGACCAGGCATCAACCGCCTTGTTATACTTCTCACCTTTTGTAATTAATCCGTCGAGGTACTGCCGTTCATATGACTCAACCTGTTTTTCGGTATTTTGAACCAAACGCTGCTTAGCGCCCGGAACTACCAAGTCATCCTTGCCAAATGAAATTCCTGCTTTGCACGCACATCCAAATCCTAGTGCCATTATACGGTCCGCAAAAATCACTGTTTCCTTCTGTCCGCAGTGGCGATAGACCTCATCAATTACCGCAGAAACATCTTTCTTGGTGAGCAATTTGTTCACCATTTCGTAATGCACATTAGGATTTTTTGGTAACAAGTCGGTAAGCATCATGCGTCCGGGGGTCGTCTCAATTCTAATAGTCTTGAAGTCACCATTGGCGGTTTTTATCTGATATCGCGCTTTTATTTTTGAGTGAAGGGATATGACCCCTTGTTCCATAGCTTGTTCGATTTCGCTAATATCAGCAAACGCCATCCCTTCACCTGGTTCGCCTTCACGTTCTATTGTCAAATAGTAAAGCCCCAACACTATGTCTTGGGAGGGTACAATTATCGGCTTGCCGTTAGCCGGACTAAGTATATTGTTAGTCGACATCATAAGCACACGTGATTCTAATTGCGCTTCGAGCGATAATGGCACGTGGACAGCCATTTGATCACCATCAAAATCAGCATTAAATGCCGTGCAAACTAACGGATGAAGTTGAATTGCTTTACCTTCAATTAAGACCGGCTCAAAAGCTTGAATGCCGAGCCTATGCAATGTCGGGGCTCTATTTAGCAACACGGGGTGTTCCCGAATAACTTCTTCTAAAATATCCCAAACCTCTGGCCGTTCCTTTTCAACCATGCGCTTAGCGGCTTTTATTGTTGTGGCCATGCCATATTTTTCGAGTCGCGAATAAACGAACGGTTTAAATAATTCTAAAGCCATTTTTTTTGGAAGGCCGCATTGATGAAGCATCAATTCTGGGCCCACAACGATCACGGAACGACCAGAATAGTCAACGCGTTTACCAAGTAGGTTCTGCCGAAAGCGACCTTGCTTACCTTTAAGCATGTCTGACATCGATTTCAACGGCCGCTTGTTTGCACCAGTAATAGCTCGCCCACGACGACCATTATCAAACAAGGCATCAACAGATTCTTGCAGCATCCGTTTTTCATTACGCACTATTATTTCAGGAGCTCTTAACTCAATTAAACGCTTAAGGCGGTTGTTCCTATTAATGACGCGACGGTATAGATCATTAAGGTCCGAAGTGGCAAAACGCCCGCCATCAAGAGGGACTAGTGGACGTAACTCTGGTGGGATAACAGGCACTACCTCTAAAATCATCCACTCAGGCCTGGCACCAGTATTGATAAATGCCTCGACAAGCTTAAGTCGTTTGACAAATTTTTTCCGTTTAGCCTCTGATTTTGTTTCTTTCAAATCACTTTTTAGAATTTCGTATTCTTCAGTTAGCTCTATACGTTCCAACATTAAGCGGATCGCTTCAGCTCCAATTCCAGCTTGAAAGGCGTCCTCACCATAATCGTCGACGGCATCTTGGTACTCGTCCTCAGTTAAAAGTTGTTTTTCAATCAAAGGAGTAAGACCTGGCTCTGAGACAACGTAACTATCAAAATAGAGTACACGCTCCAGGTCCTTCAGTGTCATGCCTAATAGAAGACCAATTCGTGATGGTAGAGACTTCATAAACCAAATATGAGCGACTGGTGCAGCCAACTCGATATGTCCCATCCGATCACGCCGAACTTTTGTAAGAGTGACCTCAACGCCACACTTTTCACAGACAATACCCTTGTATTTCATGCGCTTATACTTACCACATAAGCACTCATAATCTTTAATCGGACCAAAAATTCTGGCACAAAAAAGACCGTCACGTTCGGGTTTAAACGTTCGATAATTTATAGTCTCTGGTTTTTTTATCTCACCAAATGACCAAGAGCGAATTCGTTCAGGACTAGCTATACTGATCCGAATATGATCAAATTGCTGGGTTGATTTTGCAGGTTCAAAGATCCGCATCAACTCGTTCATCTATATATCTCCTTAGGGCTAATGCCTATGGCGGCATTTAGTAAAACACCGTTAGTGAGTACTTTGTTTCAGTTCAACATTCAGACCAAGGGCGTGTAGTTCCTTTACCAAGACGTTAAAGGATTCTGGAATACCCGCTTCAAAGGTATCGTCACCCCTGACCACTGCTTCATAAACTTTGGTGCGACCAGATACGTCATCAGATTTAACAGTCAACATTTCCTGCAACGTATATGCTGCCCCATATGCTTCAAGGGCCCAAACTTCCATTTCTCCGAAGCGCTGACCACCAAACTGGGCCTTTCCACCAAGCGGTTGTTGGGTGACCAAACTATATGGACCGATTGAACGGGCGTGAATTTTGTCGTCTACAAGATGGTGGAGTTTCAACATGTAAATGTAGCCCACTGTAACCTCACGATCAAAATATTCTCCAGTCCGCCCATCAAAAAGCTTTACTTGACCCGACACATCAACGTCTGCCTTTTCCAGCATTTCAACAATGTCATTTTCATGAGCACCGTCGAACACTGGCGTAGCAATAGGGATACCATTTCTGAGATTCCCCGCGAGTTCGACTACTTCTCTTTCATCGAGGTCTGAGATATCCGAGTTATAGGTAGCCTCGCCATAAATGTCTTTCAGTTTTTCGTGGAGATCTTCTATCACGGCTCCGCCATGATTGATTTTTTCCAATACATCGCCAATTTTCTGGCCAAGGCCTGCACATGCCCAACCTAGATGAGTTTCAAGGATTTGGCCAACGTTCATCCGCGAGGGAACACCCAATGGATTTAATACTAAATCTATGGGGGTGCCATCTTCTAGGGTTGGCATATCCTCTATCGGCGTAATCCTAGAAATAACCCCCTTGTTGCCATGACGCCCGGCCATCTTGTCTCCTGGTTGGAGTTTACGCTTTACTGCAACAAATACCTTAACCAATTTCATCACACCAGGTGGCAGTTCGTCACCTCGTTCAAGCTTTTCAACTTTATCGTCAAAACGACGTTGATACTCTGCTACATCATCTTCGTGTCGAGTTTTTCTAGATTCTATCTCGCCCATTACTTTGTCGTTTCCGATCGTAATTTGGAGTTGCTGCCCTAGTGTCAATTTATCTAGAATTTCTTCGGTAATGAGAGTACCTGGTTTAAGGCCCTTTGACCCAGCCAGTAATTTTCGTTTGAGTAGTCTAGCCCTTATCTCCCGTTGAAAGCTTCTTTCTAATATCGCTATCTCGTCGTCCCGGTCCTTGGCGTGACGTTCGATTTCTGCCCGTTCAATTGCAAGTGCCCGTTCATCTTTATCAACACCCCGACGAGAAAACACTCTTACCTCAACCACTGTACCCGCAACTCCCGGGGGAAGTTTGAGTGAGGTATCACGCACGTCGGAGGCCTTTTCCCCAAATATTGCTCGGAGAAGCTTTTCTTCTGGGGTCATCGGCGATTCGCCCTTAGGTGTGACTTTCCCAACTAGAATATCCCCTGGAGAGACCTCAGCACCAATGTAAACAATTCCTGCTTCATCCAGAGCTTTCAAAGCCTCTTCTCCAACGTTGGGAATATCACGTGTAATTTCTTCTTGGCCGAGTTTAGTATCACGAGACATCACCTCAAATTCCTCAATGTGTATTGAGGTAAACACATCATCCCGAACTATACGCTCTGAGATTAAAATTGAGTCTTCAAAATTGTAACCATTCCAAGGCATAAAAGCCGCTAAAACATTTCTGCCAAGGGCTAATTCTCCAAGTTGAGTCGAAGGACCATCGGCAATTATATCGTCGGCTTTAATTCGGTCACCCACTTTAACTAAAGGTCGTTGATTAATGCATGTATTTTGATTTGAACGTTGAAACTTTTGAAGTGAGTAAGTATCAACGCCAGGCTTTTTGTGCCCCCCACCATCTCCATCTGCATGCACAACAATTCGCGTCCCATCAATCTGGTCCACCAACCCGTCACGAGTAGCAATAAGCGTTGCGCCTGAATCTCGAGCAACAGTCTCCTCCATACCCGTACCAACTAGGGGCGCTTCAGCCTGGATAAGTGGCACGGCTTGTCGCTGCATATTGGAACCCATAAGAGCTCGGTTGGCGTCATCATTCTCCAAAAATGGTATAAGCGCCGCGGCTACTGAAACGAGTTGCTTCGGAGACACGTCTATTAATTGAACATCTTCAGCGGGAACCAAGATGACTTCGTCGCTCTTCCGGCAGTTAACGAGTTCGTGAACAAACTTACCTTTGCTATCAAGCTCTTCATTTGCCTGAGCGATGGTATATTTACCTTCGTCCATAGCTGACAGGTGTATAACCTCATTACTTACCTTACGGCTAATTACCTTACGATAAGGACTTTCGATAAAGCCGTATTGATTAACTCGTGCATATGTAGCCAAACTATTAATTAAGCCAATATTTGGGCCTTCTGGTGTTTCAATGGGACAAATTCTACCATAGTGGGTAGGATGGACATCACGAACCTCAAATCCGGCGCGTTCCCGAGTTAAACCACCAGGACCTAAAGCCGATAATCGACGCTTATGGGTGATCTCCGACAGCGGATTAGTCTGATCCATAAACTGACTTAGCTGAGAAGAACCAA
>JAOMCN010000045.1 GCA_028345065.1 Rhodospirillales bacterium | reverse complement strand
TTGGCGCAACGTTCAAAGAACTGGGGCAGCTGGATGAATCTGTAGAATGCTACCAGAAGGCCCTCGCCCTTGAGCCCGATTACGTTGGAGCGCACAACAATCTTGGTAATGCACTCCAAGAACTGGGACGGTTAGACGAAGCAGTTACTCACTGCCAAAAAGCCCTCGCTATCAAGGCTGACTACGCAGAGGCACATAACAATCTAGGAGTTGCACTCCAGGAACAGGGACGGCTGGGGGAGGCAGAGCAAAGTTACAGAAGGGCATTGGAGATCAGGCCCGACAGCACCGAGGTGGTCATTAACTTGGGCAACGTGTTGTTAGATATTGCATATAATCTCCAACGAACCGACGGAATAATATTTTCCGGCGAAAAAGGCGATAAAAGCCTCGCTATTTCATCAAAAATTAGTGGTTTACGGGATGAAGCCGTTGCTTGTTCGGACCAGGCGCTATCCCTTACACCGGGTAGCACCGGTGCGTTAACACTTAAAACCTCTGGGTTGCTTGATTTGAATAGGCTAGACGATTGGGCTGCTTTCAGTGATTTCGACCGCTTGATCCAGTCCCAGAGCATAAGCTTACCCGAAGGATATGCGGATCTAAGAGAATTTAACAAAGCATTGTTACAGCGCTGTGACAATGACCCGAATAAGGATTTTGCGCCACGTGGAAAATCGATTAAAATGGGACATCGGATCAGTTTTCTCGAAAAAGATCCCAAGTCTAGTCCTGTTAGCGTCCTTCTGGAATTAGCCAATAAAGCTGCCAGGAACTATCTCACCGAGCATCCGATAGATCCGCGACATCCTTTTCTGGCACAAAGTCCGCGTAAGTGGCACCTCACAGCCTGGAGCTCAATTTTGGGGGAACAAGGGCACCATGACTCACACACACACCCTGGTGGTTGGTTGAGCGGTGTCTATTACGCCAAACTTCCCGATGTTATGGAAACTGAAAATGCGAAACGGGAGGGTTGGATCTTATTCGGTAGGCCCAAGAATTATGTTGATGATGCGAACAGCCCAGAATTCCATCTTTTACGGCCACAAGAGGGATTGATGGTACTGTTTCCATCATACTTTTACCACCAAACGGTTCCCCTCGAATGCGATGATATCCGATTTACAGTGGCCTTTGATTTTTTACCGTTATCTTGATTTGAACCAAAATTGAGGCGAATAAATATCTTGGCCAAACTGATAATTCGACGCAGATGACTCAAAATCGATTGGAAACAGATATTGTTGTTTTCGGATCTGGGGCGGGAGGTGCAGCAATAGCGGGTGAACTTGCGCTTAATGGAAGAACTACACTCATTGTTGAAGCGGGGCCAAAACGGACTGACCCACCAGGCAGTCATGTCCGCAAAAATACACCTTCTGAAAAAAAATTGCCCAATGAATTATACTTGACAGCCCTTCTATTCTATGGAGATGTCGCAGGTCCCCGCGCGTGCACATTCAGTTAGAGTAACTTGATGGATAGAAAGTGAGTTTGGCAGGCGTGTTATGGAGATAATTTGTGTCTTTCTGGATTGAGCAGACTTTTGCAGGCCTTTCCTACGGTGGGCTCCTCTTTTTACTGGCCAGCGGGCTCTCCCTCATTTTCGGCGTTATGCGCATCATCAACATGGCTCATGGATCCTACTTCATTCTGGGAGCGTATATTGGTGTGACGGTCGTGGAGGTGACAGGATCGTGGCTCCTTGCACTCCTCCTAGCATCCCTGGCCGTGGCAATTCTCGGAATTTTCATGCACCGATTCTTCCTTCGGGTTCTAGGGCATGGTGTTGCGGCGGAATTGCCCCAAGTGATGATCACCGTCGGGTTTCTCTTTATCATTCAGCAGGCGTCCATTGATATCTGGGGCGGAGACCCCATGATCGTTAAAGTGCCCTCTTACCTGGACTGGAGTATGGAGATAGGAGGAATCTTTTTCCCGGTTTACCGGATTTTTATGCTGGTGGTGGCTTGTGTGATGGCCGTGACCCTGTGGTTAGGTCTGGAGAAGACGCGCGCCGGGGCAATGGTCCGGGCCTCGGTGGACGACAGCGAGATGACCCGGGGGCTCGGTATCAACACCGAAAGGCTCTCCATGGCGATTTTTGGTCTCGGGGCGTTTCTGGCAGGTCTCGGCGGAGTGATCGGTGGAGGCTTCATTGGCGTCTACCCGGGCCTTGACTTTCAGATTTTGCCCCTCGCCTTCGCAGTCGTAATCATTGGGGGCTTGGGGACCCTGCGGGGAGCTGCTCTTGGAAGCTTGATCGTGGGACTGATGGATACCTTCGGGAAGGCCCTCTTTCCAGAACTGTCGTATTTCACCTTATTTGCACCCATGGCTATTGTTCTTGCAATCAAGCCTACGGGTCTTTTCGGGAGGGCCTGAGAAAATGTTCTCTGGAAGACCACGTGCAGTTTTCACAGTGTTACTTGTTCTGGTGGTTCTTGCTGCCGTAACTCCATTTCTCCCTGAATACGTCTGTATCCTTCTCATTCAGGCGCTTATATTCGGGATATTGGCTATGGGCCTGGACTTGCTCCTAGGCTACACGGGACTGCCTTCTCTTGGGCAGGCGGCCTATTTTGGGGTGGGCGCTTACGCGGTGGCAATCCTTACGACCCGCTATGAATTCGGATTTTTTCCGACTGTTGTCCTTGCTATTTTACTCTCGGCAGCGGTTGCCGCAATTTTTGGCCTGATCGCTATTCGGGCGAAGGGCGTCTACTTTCTCATGCTTACTCTCGCCCTGGCGATGGTAGTCTGGGGCCTGGCCTGGCGGTGGACCTCTCTCACCGACGGGGATAACGGCATCACAGGTATTCCCCGGCCGGAGCTGGGGTTTGACCTCAACAGCTACATCAACTTATTCTACTTCATCCTGTTCGTTTTCGTCCTGTGCTTAGGGGCCCTCTATGTCCTGGTCAATTCACCCTTCGGGCGGACCCTTGTGGGCATACGAGAACGTGAAGAGCGTATGCAAATGCTGGGCTATAACGTATGGCTTCATAAATACTTGGCATTCATATTTTCAGGGATTTTTGCAGGGATTGCGGGAGTACTCTGGGCCTACTACAAGAATTTTGTTACCCCAGATGATTTGTTTATCGATGTTTCAGTGGAAGCGCTGCTCATGGTGGCTTTGGGTGGGCCGGCTACGCTAGTGGGGGCCACTATCGGCGCGGGTGTCATCGTATTCCTTAGGAACTACGTCAGCATTTACTATTCTGGGTGGCCCTATATACTTGGGGCAATGTACATCTTTACTATATTATATTTGCCTGAAGGTCTCATGGGGATCGCCAGGCGCTTTCGGCGGCGTGCCGAAACCGAAAAGCTTGACGAGTGAGTTTCAGTCGAGCGAAACCAATAATGGAAAAAATGGGAGGAGAATAACCATGTTGCAAAAGAAATTTAAACTATTCTTTTACACAGCGCTTGTGGCGCCCGTCGCCTTCTGCCTTGCGCTGGGGACAGCGTCTAAGGTGGAAGCCCAAAAGGAGATCCGAATTGGGTTTCTCACTCCACTGACCGGGGGTGGTGCACAACTCGGGAGGGATAGCGTCAACGGTCTCAAGATGTATCTTGACGAGATCGGCTATGACATGGCGGGCTTGAAGGTGAAAATAATTGTCGAGGATACAGAGCTTAAGCCGGCCGTTGCCGTCACCAAAGCGGAGAAGCTCATCCGTCACGACAAGGTTCACATGATCGTGGGTGGAGTGATGGGTTCAACGGGCTATGCCCTTGGTGCCCTCGCCAATAGGGAGAAGAAGCTCTACATCGCTAGCATCCCGGCAAGTGACGACCTAACCCAACGTAAGCTATCCAAGTGGGTCCTTCGGACCGGCTGGGCTGGTAGCCAACCCGGCCATCCTTTTGGAAAATGGGCCTATGAGCAGGGATACCGGAAAGTTGTCATGATCGGCGCAGACTATGCCTTTGGCCATGAGAATATTGCAGGCTTTCACAGGGGGTTTGAGGATGCCGGCGGAAAGATTATCCAGAAGATCTGGGTACCCGTGATGACCACAGATTTTGGTCCCTACCTACCGCTTGTCAAAAAGGAAGCAGATGCGATCTACGCCCTTATGATTGCTGCCATGCCAGGACCGTTTTTGAAGCAGTTCAAGGCGTCTGGGCTTAAAATGGCTATCCTTGGGGGTGGGGTCACGGCTGATGAGACTGTCCTCCCAAATATGGGTGATGAGGCTTTGGGTGTAATCACACCTCTGCAGTACAGTGCGGCTCTGGATACCCCCAAGAACAAGGCTTTCGTCAAGAAGTTCCGGAAGCTGCATAAGAAGGTTCCTTCTTATTTCACGGAGAGCAACTACACTACTGCCAAGTGGATCCATGAGGCGTTGAAGCGAGTTAAGGGGGATATAAGCGATATTCACCGTTTCAGCCAAGAGTTCCAGAAAATTGAGATTGATGCCGTCCGCGGCCCAGTCAAGATGGACAAGTACCTGAATCCAGTTCACAACATTTATATCCGAAAGGTCGAGAGGATTAATGGCGAGCTCTGGAACACGGTAGTTGCAACATACCCGAACGTTAGTCAGTTCTGGACGTTCGATCCTAAGGAGTTCTTGAAAAACCCGGTTTATAGCCGAAACTTTCCACCCTGCAATTACTGCAAGTAGGACATCAATTTCGGGTAACCCGGAGTGAAATAAAGGAGTTCAGATGGCGGTGGGTGGGAGCGAAGAACGGGGAGACCCTTGCTTGGTTCTTAAGGGTCTCTCCAAGAACTTTGGTGGGTTGCATGCCCTGAGTAACTTGGACTTGATTGCGTACCCAGGGGATCGCTTGGCGATAATCGGGCCTAATGGTGCCGGGAAGACTACACTTTTCGAGCTCATCACCGGGGTCTTCCCGCCTACTCGTGGCCAGATCTTGCTCTTCCAACGGGATGTTACTCGCTGGCCCACCCACCGTCGCATCTACCTTGGCATGGGACGCACCTGTCAAATTACGAGCCTATTCCCCGATTTAACTGTGCTGGAAAATGTTGTCCTAGCAGTGCAGGGTATAAAGAGAATGAAGCTCACCATGCATCGCTTTCTGACTTCGTTTGGGGATGTCTACGCCAAGGCACGAGGACTTCTGGAACAGGCAGCCCTTGAGGATAGGTGGGATACACAGGTCGCAAATCTCTCTCATGGCGAACAGCGTCAGGTCGAAGTCGTGATGGCGCTGGCCAGTGACCCCAAACTCATATTACTGGACGAGCCCACGGCTGGTCTTTCTCCGGCTGAATCCACCATGATGGCGTCTATGCTGCAAAAGCTGGACAAGAAGATCACTATGCTCATCATCGAACACGATATGGATGTCGCCTTTGAGATTGCGGACCGCATCGCGGTCCTCCATTATGGTGAACTGCTGGCAGAGGGGACCAAGGAGGAGGTCCGTGCAAACCAGAGCGTCCAGGAGATCTACCTGGGAGTCGATTGAGGAAGGGTAATGCTTAGGGTCGAAGACATCCACACCTACTATGGTGATAGCTATGTGCTTCGGGGCGTCTCTCTTGAGGTGCCTCAAGGATCGGTCATAGCCTTGCTCGGAAGAAATGGGGTGGGGAAGACTACCCTCGTCCGTTCTATCATCGGTTTCACCCAGCCTAGAGAAAGCAAAGGTATTTTTTTCAAGGATGTGGATATCACCCAGAAGCCTACCTACGACATTGTAGAAATGGGTATGGGAATAGTACCTCAGGGGCGTAGGGTGTTCCCCTCTCTCTCTGTGGAGGAGAACCTTACCCTCGGGGCTTCCAAAGGGGCTGAGGGGGGCAAGTGGAACTTGGAGAGAATATACGAACTCTTTCCGGTCCTGGCCAAACGCTCTAATCATCGGGGAAACAAGCTCAGCGGAGGAGAGCAGCAGATGCTGGCCGTTGCCCGGGCTCTAATGACAAATCCCCAACTTCTCCTCATGGACGAGCCGACCGAGGGATTGGCCCCCCTCCTTGTGCGCGCAGTAGGAGATATCATATCTCATCTGAAAGAAGAGGGCCTTTCCATCTTACTCGTGGAACAAAATCTGTCGTTCGCCCTAAAGATGGCTGACCACGTCCACGTCATGAGCAAGGGGCAGATTGTTCACTCCTCCTCCCCTCAGGAGCTTACGGAGAGGGAAGATATCAAGTCTCGCTACTTGGGAGTGTGAGAAAAATATAAATCTCAATGGAAAAGTCGTCATCATTACTGGATCGGCATCGGATCTGCAACAGCCAGATATTTTGCTCGCCAAGGAGCCCGGAGCCACAGTAGCTTGGGTAGTTTAAATTCTACATTTGATTACATTTTTATATATCTGGATGCATGACTATATATTATTTTCCACGAATTAGGTTTGTTTAGTGAAAGGTAAAAAAGATGCGACTTGGTTTTTTTACCCAACCAGTGCATCCGATAAATAGGGATTACTTTGAAGTACTGCGCGAAGACCAGGAGGCAATCGTTCTTGCCGATCAGTTGGGTTATTGTGAAGCCTTTGTAGGCGAACACATGACTGATTTGGCTGAGCCAATTACTAACTGTCTGGTTTTTCTTGCCACTTTGATTGACCGTACAAAACACATCAAACTAGGATCCGGAGTAATAAATCTTCCGAGCTATCACCCTGTTCATATTGCTTCTCATGTCGCAATGATAGACCATCTTTTAGAAGGTAGGTTCTTGTTTGGAATTGGTCCAGGTGGATTGCCATCGGACACAGAAGTGTTTGGTAATCTTGATCTTAATAAGAATGAAAAGATGGTAGAAGCCATTGATCAAATCATAGAGATCTGGAATAGCGAGGCCCCCTATAATATTAAGGGTAACTATTATGAAACCTCCACAAATCGTATGATTGACCTCGATCTTGGCCAAGGTGTAATTCCAAAGCCACTACAAAAACCGCACCCACCAATTATATTCACCGCACTAGCGCCATATTCAAATGGTGTAACCGCCGCCGCGGAGCGCGGTTGGCGGGGTATATCATCCAATTACGTCCAGGCCCACTTAGTGGCTTCGCATTTGGCAAGTTTCCTTGAGGGACAACGGAACGGTGGATTTTCAGAGGACCCCTCACAGTGGTCTGTCGCGAAGAGCATATTTGTCGCTGACAATGCGGAAACTGCTCAAGACTACGCCCGTAGTGAGAGTGGCCCCTACGGTTTTTATTTTGATAACATTTTGAAAAAACTCCGCCGCTTTCTTCCTCGGGGGATCTCATTTTTTAAGACCTATGTAGATCAACCCGATGAAGAAGTTTCAGTACGCCAGTGTCTTGATACACAAGTCATTGTCGGTTCGGTTGATGATGTTGTTGAGCAGATACTGGAACTGAGAAATATTATTGGGCCGTTTGGTACCTTGATGTATGTAGGCCATGATTGGGTCGATAAGAAATTGGCTCGAAGGTCTATGGAATTGATGGCTACCGAAGTTATGCCGGGCGTAAATAAGGTTCTCCAAGAAGACATGACCATGAGTTAGAAGAAATAACATGAGCTGGAGCAATTAAATTCTTCTGGAATTAACCATTGGAGGAAAATATGGGTCTCGATGGAAAAGTCGTTATTATAACCGGACCTGCCGCTGGTATCGGTGCAGCTACCGCTAAGCTATTTGCCAGCCGAGGTGCTAAGCTTTGTCTGCTTGATATTGATGAGGCCGCTCTCAAAAGGGTAGAGGCAGACTGCAGAGAACTAGGAGCCGACGTGCTAGCCTTGAAATGTGATGTTTCCATCTTGCCGGAAATGGATGATGCAATATCAGAAACCATTCGCCGGTTTGATGGGATCGATATTTTGGTCAACAATGCGATTTTCAGGGCCATCAAGCCATTCCTTGAGATTGAGGAAGACGAGTTTGACAAGAGCCTCTTCACCAACATCAAAGGTTATTTCTTTCTCGCGCAGAAAGTGGTCCCACACATGGTAAAGCGGAACGGAGGGAGAGTTATTAACATAGCTTCAACCTTTGGATTTGTTGGGTCATCGAACCTATCCGCTTACTGTACTTGCAAGGGTGCAGTCGTCAATATGACACGTGCGATGGCTTTCGAGCTCGCTGGGAAGAATATATATGTCAATGCAGTTGCGCCTGGTCCCATCATGACGGAGGGGATGAGTGACCTGATCCAACGTGTCCCCAGTGTACACGAAAGTCGGGTTCAAGATGTTCCCATGGGCCGCTTTGGTACACCCGAGGAGATAGCGGAAGTTTGCCTGTTCCTGGCCAGCGAGCAGTGTTCTTATATGAATGGCAGCGTCTTGGTAGCGGACGGAGGATTTCTGACTCATTAGAACACTATAAGCCTTATACAGACTAATCACTTATTGTAAAAATTTTAGCAGATCCAACTCTTAAATAACGGCGATGGCTTCGATCTCAATCAAAAATTCGGGGTTGGCGAGCCCAGCGCAGACAATGAGGGTGCTGGCTGGCGGATTGGACTTGTCCCAGTGCCGCCCACCGAGATCGCGGGCCGGTTGAGCGTATTTCTGGCCGACAACGTAGATGGTAACCTTGACGATGTCTGAAACTGTTGCGCCACCTTCCGCTAAGACCGCTTTCAGGTTTTTCATGACCTGTTCGCCCTGGGCATCGAAATCACCGACACCGACGATGTTACCGTCCTTGTCACCACACACTTGCCCGGCGCAGAAGATTACACGCTTGGCTTCATCAATAGCGACGCCGTGGACATAGGTTGCGAACGGAGCGTGCAGGGTATCGGGACTAAGAGGTTCACGTTTCATGGTCGAGGTCTCCTTTTGCATTTCCGTATGATTGCACCGATATGGTCAGCGATGAGACCAACCGATAGCCATTTGGTCGACCGTTGGCAAGCTCATCAAGTTGTGGTTCGGAGGTGAAACGTAATCGTCAAATGCGGAACTCCATAACCAAATAAGACGCTGATATGTTGGCATATACCATCCCTAATGTGATGCCAACATCGGCGGTTTCATTAGGTCAGTAAGGATCGCTTTACTTCTTAGTATTTTCTAAAGCTACAGACTAGAAATTACCCCTGTCATCTACCAACTAACTTCCATTTTTACTCGTTTTCTGACATTATCACAGAAGTGAATATGTCAGAACTATTGTTTATGCTTGGAATACCAATCCGGCCGAAAAGGGAAAATCATAATGATGCTAAAGGGAAAAAAAATCATCGTTACAGGGGGGGCAAGCGGCATAGGGCGCGCTACTAGTATTCTGGCCGCCCGAGAGGGAGCATCAGTGGCAATCGCCGATATCAATCAAAAAATGGCCCAAGAAACTGCTGACCTTGTTAGAGAGGAAGGTTCAGAGGCACTGGTAATCGAAATGGATACTTCTAATAAAGGCGATACTCTGCGGATGGTTGATGAAACGATCAGTGCTTTCGGTACTATCGATGGTCTCGTGTGCGGTGCAATAAAGCTGGTGCCGGGGAAGCTTGAAGAATTAAGTGAAGACGATTGGGACATGGTGATGGATATAGGCCTCAAGGGTTATTTTTTCTGTGCGCAAGCTGTTGGTCGAGTAATGCTGGAAAATGGAAATGGCTCAATCGTTTTGATTTCATCGGTTGGTGGTGTCCAAGCTTACAACGGCGCCGGCGCTTATAGTGTATGTAAGGCAGGCGCTATCATGCTTGGACAACTAATCGGAGTTGAGTGGGGTGGTCGCGGAGTACGTGGTAATACTGTCTGTCCTGGACAGGTTCGAACTCCTATGACAGAGGCCATGTTCAAAGATCCAGAAATAGCTGCTGGTCGTGCCTCGGTAGTGCCTATGGGAAGAGTTGGGAAGCCGCAAGAAATAGCGGAGGCTTGTGTGTTTTTGCTTTCGGATAGGGCTAGTTATATGAATGCCGGTATCATGCAGGTGGATGGAGGGCAAGCCGAGAGTAAGATGATGCACACTCCCGGTCGCAATTGGGGTGGGATAGATATGAATTATACCGAAATATAAGAAGAGCATAATGGATAGAACAAATCTGGGTCGTTTGTTCCAAAAGTAATAAAATTGGACAGCTGGGGTGCGTAAACAGGGGCGATGACATACACAATTCTGTTATTAGGTCTCTGGTTTGTTTCTTTTAAAGACTACATTATAGATACTGTCGATAGGTGCTAATAGGGATGGTGGGTAAGATACTGGAATAAAATCTAAGGCTTCTAAATCTTTTATCATGCTCATGTCTCTTGGAGAATTTCCATTAACTTCGATGAGTAAAGACCTTAAAATGGGGTTCTTTAGTGTTTGACGAGCACTTTCAATTATTTTGTTTTCAATTCCATCCACGTCAATTTTAATATGATTAGGAACTGGAATAGTTTGCGAAGAAATCAATTCGTCGATTGTTGTAGTATAACAGCCTTGGGAAAATGCTGGCTCAAATGGTTCATTGGCATAATTAAGTTTCTTGCCGAGAGCATGGCAGGTTTCACCATAATCAAAAGTTGTTAAATGCAACTGATCAAAACCACTTTTATCGCCTATGGCTACCGGATAGGCTATTAAGCGATCACCTAGGTCATTATAAATGATGTTTCTTGTTAAAATACTATAATTCAAAGATTCCGGCTCAAATGCATAACACTGAACATGGCGAGACACTGCAGCCCATAAAGAATAAAGGCCAATATTTGCCCCTATATCCAAATATATATCTTCTGGATCAAAATGGGAAATCCAATCTATGGTTTCTGGTTCTGCAACAAAAATCGTATCTACCAGGGCTTTCACGTGCGGCGAAGGAGTATAAAATCTTATTCTGTGGCCACGTTCCTCTAGAGTGCAGGTTGGCACCAATTTATGATACTCTTCTAGTGAAATATCTTTAGCTGACGCGCTCATATTATTATTTATCCAATGGTAACACACAAAAAAATAGATGAATTAGTAGCAATGTAACATGTTGTCATCGGTTTTTATATTCCATCTGTACTCGTTCAAATATTTATTAGAATAAAGGGTGCCCAATTCCCGCTACTAGTGGCTTGTGTGGACAATTGTTAGACCATTATAACACCCAAATGATCTAAAACGGAGCTTGTATCGAAATCGGATGAGGCATGGTACAGTATTCCCGACAAAGTTAGAAATTGACAATAGTAATGTCACTTGAAAAAGGTCTACATTCACATCTGAAAATTCTGTGGATCAAAATTATATTTTACCTTTGAACGGTTCCTTGGTGTAGTTGGGGTTTGCGGCGGCAATTTTGGTGACTGCAGGCCGTATCCTTCGTCCCCGATTGTTATAGGCCCATTGCAGTTCTGAAGAGATCGATATGACGGTTCATATGAGGGGGTATAAGCATGACATCTAGTCAACTTTGGGAAATGAACGCGACCGATGCTGTAAAAGCGTTGAAGCGGAAAGAAATCCAACCGTCAGAGCTTATTGAATCCACAATCGGTCGGATAGAGGCGGTGGACGATAAAGTTAATGCGCTACCTATACGGTGTTTTGAACGAGCATTCGAGCAGGCTAAAGTTTTTGATGCATTAGGAGATAGTGGGAATCCCAGAAACCTTCAAGGACTTCCTATAGTTGTCAAAGATTATAACGATGTCGGGGGTGTGAGAACTACCTATGGTTCGCCGATTTTCTCCGATTATGTGCCAAAGAATTCGGATGCCACAGTGGAACTTCTTGAAGCCAGAGGTGCCATTCCCATAGCCAAATCAAATGTGCCTGAATGGGCTGGAGGTCATACTTTTAATCCGGTTCATGGTGTCACTCGCAATCCGTGGAATACTAACCTCAGTGCCGGAGGGTCTTCTGGAGGTTCAGCGGTAGCACTTGCGACTGGCCAAGCGTGGTTGGCGACGGGCAACGATCTTGGGGGTAGTTTGAGGACGCCAGCTGGGTTCAATGGTGTTGCTGGTCTTAGACCAAGTCCCGGTGTTGTACCTAGGGGCAAAAGATTACAACCTTTTGATACACTTTGGGTAGAGGGTCCCATGGGACGTTCCGTCGCTGATGTCGCATTGATGCTGGATGCCGGTGCAGGTCACATGGCAGACGATCCACTTTCGTTTAATCCTTCGATTGGGTCATATGTTTCAGTGCTAAAAGAACCCGCGTTGCCAAAACGGATTGGTTTCAGTAATGGTCTGGGCATTCTTCCTGTTGCAAAGGACGTCGCTAACGTGACGGAAGTTGCTGTCAAGAAGTTGGTAGATGTGGGCATCGATGTTACCGATGATATCCCCGATTTTTCCGGGGTTCTGGAGGCTTTTCATACCCTTAGAGCAGTGTTACTCGGAACGATGATGGGAGAACTTCTTGAAACCTACAGGGATCGAATTTCAGAAGATATTGTCGGAAACATTGAACAGGGATTTACCGTTACTCCGGAAGACTTGTTTCAAGCTGAACGGCTACGTTGGGATCTTATTCAACGCATGATGGTTTTTTTTGAGACACATGACTTGTTGTTATGTCCATCGGCATCGGTTTCACCATTTCCCGTTGAACAGCGATTTATAACTGAAATTGATGGGCGCGCCTGCGAAACGTATATTGATTGGTTTGCAATTACTTTTGCGATCACGATGACCTCATGCCCAGTAATGAGCATTCCTTGCGGCTTCACAAAGGATGATCTGCCAGTTGGTTTGCAGGTTGTTGGAAGACCGAGGGGGGAGGCGACTTTGCTACAGGCAGCACATAAATTGGAGCAGGTTTTCGCAATCGCGGGAAAGCTGCCCATCGATCCTCGGGAAGGCGTTTAGGGCAATAAATATGGTAATTATGTTCTAATTCTCAATTATGTACCAGGGAGGGATTGGCGAAGTAGAAAAGCCTATCTTTATTAACAATTTAAGTAACCTTTTAGTTGTGTCCGAAAATTGATTTAATTCTAGTGCCCTGTAACGCTACGGATTGTCAACTTTTGGGATATCCGTAGATCCACCGTGTAAGGTTTCAAGACCACGGTCGATAATTTTCATATCTGAGGACGTGTAGGTTGTTTTTCGGTGTTGTTCGTTTCGAATATTTTTTCTTCTGATGACGGGTTAATATCATGTAGAGTAAATAAGTAGAATAAGAAGTAATCGAGAAAATTGAGATAGAGCTGGGACTTGGTTACGGGCGTCGGGTTGTTTGGGAAGAAAGTCTTAGTTTTAAATGTCATTGTAGAGTTACCTGTAGAATTTGGATTGTCACGAATGTTATTCCGTCAGCTGTTTGATACCGTATCCTGCTCCTACACGTATTTATTAGCCTCCAGTGTGGGGAGTGAAGCTTTGATCATAGATCCGGTCCTGGAAAAAACTAACCATTACCTCAAACTTTTAGAGGAGCTAAATCTGAAGCTTGTCAAGGCTATAGATACGCATCTCCATGCTGACCACCTTACGGCGTTGGGTGCACTTCGGGATCAAACAAGTTGTGTGACCGTTATGGGCAAACAAAGTAGTGTTGACGTAGTGTCGATGCGAGTTGATGACGGCGATAAAATTGAGATTGATGGCGTCAGCCTTGATGTAATGTATACGCCTGGCCATACGGATGATTCTTATTGTTTTTATAGACCTGGTATGGTGTTCACTGGGGACACCCTTTTGATCCGGGGTTCCGGGCGAACAGATTTTCAAAATGGTAACGCTGAGATTGCGTACGAGTCAATATTCAACAAGTTATTAGTATTACCTGAAGATACAGTCGTCTATCCTGGCCATGATTACAAAGGCGACACCGTAAGCACTATTGGTGAGGAGAAGGCATTCAACCCCCGTCTTCAAGTCAGATCTAAACAAGAGTATGTGAGTATCATGGGTAGCCTGGGCTTAGCTAGTCCTAAAATGATGGATGTTGTGGTGCCTGCTAATCAGGAGATAGGTATGTCCCAGAACGAGACAGAAATAGCTGACCATACCATGTCGGTTGATCTCATTCTGGGTAGTTTAACCAATGACAATATTCTTTTTATTGATCTCCGCGAAGATGGGGAACGCCAAAAAAATGGGGTAATACCGAACTCACTACATTTGCCATATATTCACTTCTCTGATCATAATAAATTTGGTGATTTACTTGGAAACCTCTCAGGAAAACCCGACCAAAAATTACTATTGTATTGCGCCTATGGGGAACGATCAGCGTTAGCGCTGAAAGAACTACGAAGCTCGGGCCTTAAGAACACATGTCATCTCGCCGGCGGAATTGATGCTTGGATCAACGCTGGAGGTCCGATCTTAGGCGTACGAAAAACGCCATAATTGGTCGAATGTTACGATCAATTGAATTCGCCTTTTCTTTGAGACTACGCCAAGTTGTTATAGGCCTAGTTAAGAAGAAAAACCCTGTCATATGATAGGGAACCCCGCTTTATTTAGCACTTAAAAATTGCTTCATCTGAATTGCTCTTAGTACCGCGAGGACACGCTCTAAACAATACTTAAAGAATTAGGCCGGACACGTGATTGCTGTTGTTGTTCTTGCCTATTAGTCTTTGGATTGAATTGCATATTC
>JAOMCN010000044.1 GCA_028345065.1 Rhodospirillales bacterium | reverse complement strand
TAACTATCAAATGCGTTGCATCTTCTAACGCGGGAAGTACACCAGGCTGAAAAAGGCTGTAGCTATCTATAACGGTTTGAATCAGAAGATGGTGTAGATCGGTTACAAATAAGAGGAGAAGGGCTGTCGTAGTGAAAAACCCAGCTACAATTGCGCTTTGCTGTTGCGAGATTGGATCGAAGATCAGGGCATTTGCCATCGCCGAGACAAATGATGTGACAGTGCCAGCGACATGCACAGCCGAAATTGTGATTAACGCAATAGTGCCAAGAATAGCACCCGATAGAACTTCCCCGATCATTAGGGCAAATAACATCCAAGGAGAACCCGGCATCCTTGGCAAAATATCCATCAATAGAGGCGTGAGCAAAAACGTTATTGTTAGAGCTATTGCGAGGCGTGCCCGCATATTAACTTGCTTACTTTGAAATCCTGGAAATAAGAAAAAAGCTGTCCCTACACGAGCAAAAACTAAAAAAAAGGCAAAAAGATTTAAAGACAATAACTCTTCAAGCATTACTTATTGCTCACCGAAGGTAGTCAGCTGAGACCAACGATTTTATCATACAGCGTATTGGTGAAATCGATAACTGAAGTCATCATAAATGGCATAAACACTATCACCGCAGCGAATATTATGATGATCTTAGGAACAAAAGTTAGGGTCATTTCCTGGATTGACGTTAATGTTTGAAAAACAGCGATGATCAGACCTATTACCAGACCCGCTGCCATGATCGGCCCCCCAGCTTTCAATATAACAAGAAAGGTCATCCTTGAGATTTCAAGCACATCAGCCTGGTTCATGCTTATCCATGCACCAAATTAAATTGGCATTCGAAGTATTTCACGATAAGCTTCTAGTACTTTATCACGAACAGCAACTACCGTATTGAGCGTTAACTCTGCTTCCGTTACAGCCACGACTACTGAGTTTAGATCTGCCTTACCAGCCGCTGCGGCGGCTGATTGAACTTCAGATTTCTTTCCCACCTCAACGGCACTCTCAGCAAAGTTTTTTACCATTTGCGTAAAATCATTGGCATTAACTTGGCCCGAGCCGCTATTGCCCGGTGTTTCTTTAAGGCGGTTTAATGCAGAATTATAGGCACTTATTGCATTCGAAGACTCTAAGGTCATTTATTTCCCTTCAATTAAGATTAACCATCCAATAATCAACGTCGTAGCAGGTCGATAGTGCGCCTCATCATAGAACGTGCAGTTCTGATGGCAGTCAAATTGGCGTCATAGGAGCGTTGGGCCTCTCGCATGTCCATCACTTCAATTAGCGTCTTAACATTAGGCGTCTGAACGTATCCCTTTTCATCAGCTGCAGGATGAGCCGGTTCAAATCGGCGGTTGAACTCTGATTTATCGGCGCCAATCTTTTTTACTTTCACCAAATTTAAGCCTAATTCACGGTCTAAGACATTCTGAAATTGGATATTCTTCCTCCGGTAGGGCGATTTTCCAGGCCCAGTGGGCAATGAATCGGCATTCGCTAGATTCTCAGAAATTACCCTTAATCGTGTTCCCTGCACTTTCATACCGGCCGCAGAGATTTTTAGTGAAGATATTAAATCGTCCAACTACTTAATCCTAAAGTAAATTTCATAAATTATCCTCCACCGCGCCGCGTAACAGTCTTAAACATCGCGAGTTGCTTTCGGTAAATTTGGGTAATTAGATTATGGTTTGTGACGGTCTCGTTCATCTTTATCATCTGCTCCTCAAGAACAACTTGGTTGCCGTCCGGTGCGGTTTCATAAGGTCGGCGCGCGTCTATCTCCTTAAATGGGCTGGAGTTCTGCCCTTGAGAACCAGGAATGTGCGTTGGTTTGGTTAGATTTACGGCAACCCGCTGCGTCTTAGGTCGGTTTTGACGAATGACATTTTTGAAATCAAATGCCTTTAGATCCCGAGAAGGATAATCTGGTGTGTCCGCATTAGCGACATTTTGGGCAATCACTTCCTGGCGCTGATTTAGCCAGTTCATGCGTTGCCTAATTAACCCAAATACTGGTAGGTTAGTTAGTTCCATCACACACCGTCCACTTAAAATAATCTGTTTGTGCCATTCAGCATCATTTAGGGTGCTAAGCCCAAGATAAATTATGGCTGACTGATATTAAGAAACAGTTACTACGGTAATTTTGGGAAAGGTGAGCGCCCAGACCCACAATGTCAGATTAATATTTATGCCGTTTTCTCAAATGGCTAGTGTATAGATTTCGTCTAAGGGTCAGTATAAGTCTTGCTTTTTAACCATATTTGTCGACTTTTATATATTTGCATGAAATTCAATGCCTCAATTATAGAGAACGTGAAGCGGGCATTCTTAAACTCTTAGCTATGGGATTAAACGTTTAATTTGTCGAATAAGAATACCAAAATTAAAAAGCTCTTGATCGCAAATAGAAGCGAGATTGCCATTCGTGTGATGCGGGCAGCGACTGAGATGGATATCAACACTGTCGCTATATATTCCCAAGAAGACCGGTACGCTTTACATCGCTACAAAGCTGATGAAAGCTATTTAGTAGGAAAGGGTAAAAGCCCGATTGATGCCTACCTTGACATAGATGACATCATCAGAATTGCCACGGATTCACAAGTCGATGCCATCCATCCCGGTTATGGCTTTTTGTCTGAGAATCCCGATTTTGCGGATGCCTGCGAGGCGGCAGGAATCATTTTTGTAGGTCCAAGCGGTCACACAATGCGCAAACTTGGTAGTAAGGTAGCAGCCCGAGAACTCGCCAAAGATGCTAACGTACCGGTCATGCCAGCTACTGGACCTCTTCCCAAGAATGAAAAACGTATCAAGAAACTCGCACAAACCATGGGCTACCCTATTATGGTCAAAGCAACATGGGGCGGCGGCGGCCGCGGCATGCGAGTAGTCAATAGTGAAAAACAGTTAATAGAGAATGTCTCTGCAGCGCGCCGCGAGGCAGAAGGTGCATTCGGCAGCTCAGAAGTCTATCTTGAAAAACTGGTGAGTAAAGCACGCCATGTAGAAATCCAAATTATAGGTGATTGCCACGGTAACGTAGTTCATTTGTACGAGCGGGATTGCACAGTTCAACGCAGGCATCAAAAGATAATAGAACGGGCACCAGCCGTCTATTTAAACAGTACGTCCCGTCAATCTCTCTGCAGTGAAGCAATTAAGGTCGCTACGGCTGCTAACTATCGCAATGCAGGTACCGTAGAATTCCTCCAGGACGCCGAAAGCGGCAAGTTCTATTTCATAGAAGTAAACCCTCGAATTCAAGTTGAACATACTGTTACAGAATGGGTGACTGGCGTCGATCTGATTCAAGCTCAGATCAAAATCGCAGAAGGAGCTAGAATTGGTACGTTTGAAAGCGGCATCCCAAAGCAAGAAGATATCCCTCTCTACGGTCATGCTATCCAGTGCCGGGTTACCACAGAGGATCCAGATAATAATTTCATTCCTGACTATGGACGCCTCACGGCCTACCGTAGTCCGTCAGGTTTTGGTATACGCCTAGATGCCGGAACCGCATTCAGTGGTGCACTCATTACACGCTTTTATGACTCTCTGCTTGTTAAAGTAACCTCCTGGGCACCAGACGCCGAGGGGGCCGCCTCTCGGATGGATCGTGCTTTGCGGGAGTTTCGGATCCGAGGGATAAATAGCAATTTGTTTTTTTTAGAAAGTGTCATCAAGCACCCGAAGTTCTTAAAAGCGACATATACCACAAATTTCATCGATGAAACCCCGGAACTCTTCCATTTCTCCCAACGCCGGGACCGAGCTACTCGTCTACTGAACTTTGTCGGTAAAGTCATTGTAAATGGCAATAACGAACTAAAGGGCACAAGCGCACCTGATCATGCGGTGGTACCTATTGCACCAACAACCCCATCTGTTGAACCGCCTGCCGGTTCAAAGCAATTACTTGAAAAGCTTGGCCCAAATAAATTTGCTCAGTGGATGCTAGACCAGGACAGGGTTTTGATTACAGATACCACGATGCGGGATGCCCACCAATCTCTGCTGGCTACCCGAGTTCGCACAAGTGATATTGTCAATATCGCTAAAGCCTACGCCCACCTTCTACCTAATATCTTCTCCATGGAATGTTGGGGGGGCGCAACTTTTGATGTTGCCATGCGGTTCTTAAACGAGTGCCCTTGGGAGCGGATACGTGAATTGCGAAAGAGTATGCCGAACCTTTTGACACAGATGCTCCTTCGTGGCTCCAACGGAGTAGGATACACCAACTATCCGGATAATGTAGTACGATACTTCGTGCAACAAGCGGCCAGCGCAGGAATAGATCTCTTCAGAGTTTTTGATTCCCTTAACTGGGTGGAAAATATGAGGGTCGCAATGGATGCAGTAATTGAGGCTGGAAAACTTTGCGAAGGTTCAATTTGCTATACTGGTGACATCACTGACCCAACCCGTTCTAAATACGACCTGAAATACTATATTAAACAAAGTAAAAAACTAAAGTCTGCCGGCGCCCACATATTAGGCATCAAAGACATGGCAGGGCTTTGCAAACCGGAAGCAGCTCGAATGTTGGTTGGCGCATTGAAAGACGCGACAGATCTTCCTGTCCACTTTCATACTCATGACACGAGTGGCATCTCAGGTGCGAGTGTGTTAGCCGCCGTTGAGGCTGGTGCAGATGCCGTGGACGCAGCTATGGATTCTATGAGCGGTCTTACTTCTCAACCTAACTTGGGTGCGATTGCAGAAGCGTTAAGAAATTCTAAAAGAAACACTTGCTTAAACGGAGAATCTCTCAGAAAAATCGACATCTATTGGGAAGAAGTACGTACACTTTATGCTGGATTTGAATCTGAATTTAGATCTGGGACTGCCGATGTGTACAAACACGAAATTCCCGGAGGTCAGTATACCAACCTTCGACAGCAAGCGCGCTCAATGGGTATTGAGCAGCAATGGCCCGAAGTTTCTAAAACCTATGCACAGGTTAACCAATTGTTTGGTGACATCGTAAAAGTAACTCCCACTTCCAAGGTTGTTGGTGACATGACACTCATGATGATCACCTCCAACATCACTCCGCAGGATATAATAGAACCAAAGAAAGAAATTGCATTTCCAGAATCTGTTATTTCTTTTTTCCGAGGCGAAATGGGGCAGCCACCAGGTGGATTTCCAGAGGCACTCCAGAAAAAAATCCTTAAACGTCGCAGGCCCATAACTGAGAGACCTGGGATTAAAATGAAGCCCGTAAACTTGAAACTTAAACGGAAGGAGGCGGAAACAAAAGCTGGCAGACGGATTTCCGATCAAGAGTTAGCATCATACTTGATGTACCCGCAGGTCTTTATTGACTACTCTGCGCATCGTAGGAAGTTCGGAAATGTAAGCCACCTGCCAACTCTGGTGTTCTTTTACGGCATGGGAACGGGAGACGAGATCGCCGTAGAAATTGAAAGAGGCAAAACGCTGATCATCCGATTTTTGGCTCTAGGTGAGGTTGACAAAAATGGCGTGCGTACGGTTTTTTTTGAGCTTAATGGCCAACCACGGTCCGTGCTCGTAACTGATTTCTCGGCGGAAAACCAACATCCCGCCAACCGACTTGCAGAGGATGGAAACCCAAATCACGTCGCTGCACCAATGCCGGGTGTTATCTCCACAATTGTTACAAAAGTAGGGCAAAAGGTTAAGCGCGGTGATACCTTGCTTGCCATCGAGGCCATGAAAATGGAAACCGCAGTCACCGCTAACAAGGACGGCGTCATAGCCGAAATTGTCACTACCATTGGTGAACCTGTCAACGCCAAGGACCTGTTGGTTATATTTCGAGAATAATTAATTAATCGATGCACAAAATATTTTTTTTAGTAGCTACTTCCATTCTCCTAATAAAACCTGGACACGCTCAATCTTTAGTTCAGGAGCCTCGGGTACCCTGCACCGGTAAAGTCATTCCATCCTATCCCCGCACTGACCAAACCTTTGCAACCCGTGTTTGGACGCGAGATCAAATTCCGAGTTGGTTGCCTCCAGCCTGCATGGAATGGAATACATTAACCTTTGATTTTATGCTGGCCATCTCTGGGCGCTTTACTAATGTCGATAACGTCGCTGATTTTGCCCGGCGAGTGATTAGTTTTTCCACCCTAACCAAAATGCGCTACTGGTCAGTCTCTAATGATGAATGGCGACTACTATTTGACGACGCAGGCACCCTTTCCAATATTGGTATGGAGAGTCGTCGGAATGACTTCACATCTATGGACGTGCAATCTGGAGCTCAATTCTATTATTTCCAAGACGAAAGCTCCCCGTTAGGACCCGTTATTTTTTTGATGACTATTATTGAGCGCAGCCCTAAAAGGCTAATTTTTTCCTCCGTTAATATCAGTCCATTTCAAGTGCCATTTTTTGACGCTGTTAAAGCAGGTGGGTTTGATCAATATTACATAATCCAAAAGGAACTTGGGCAAACCTGGACTTATTATAGTCTCGTCCGCACGAAGATGAACCACGCTTTTTTGGCACCCTCAACAACGTCGTCTCTTAACCGCGCTTTCGCTTACTTTCGTCACATTGCAGGGTTTAACTATGAAAGCAGATTTCCATTCGCTAAAGAATAAATAATAGAGCCCCACTCTCTGAGTGGGGCTCTATCTGGGCTTCCTTCATCCTGGTGAACTAGGAGTCCCAAGTCGCTTTCAATTTTTTAAACTCATGCTAATATTTATGATCTGTCTAATAAAGCTAACTTCTAACCTCAACTTTCACTAACCAACTTCAGTGATTAATATTTTGCTCTTACCTTATCCGCCTTAGTTAAGGTATAATTTGTGACTTTTGCAAGATAGAATGCTTGTTGTTTAGCGGCTTGATACATAATGGCAACGCCATTACCTGTAAGACTCAATTTCTGACTGCCCAAAGAATTCAGAGATGCCAATTGGCCACTGTTCTTTAATTTCAAACATCGTGTAATACGGATGCGCTTTTCCACATTACTAATATGCTTTTTAAGTAAAGCTCCTTTGAGACGCACTCCTCTTGATTTAACAATTGCAGTTCCTTCTTTATCGAGGATGGTCCGCATTTTATCGCGGTACTTTTCCCATTTTTCGATATAGGGATCCCACTTGCCACCATAATGATGATCCACATGCCGAACAATCTTATCATGCGTTGTTTGCCACCAAGCTACTTCCGGCAAAGCCGGACACGTGGCTGCGTGTGCCTCGTTATTGGGAATTGCTGATATTATTAAATAACCGGTGATCATCACCATTCCGGCAATTCCGGCTTTTACTTTTACCCCTGGCATGCTGCACTACTCCCTACTCAATTCTTGAGTAACGTATTAACTACCTAACATTCACGCCTGAAGATTTCTAATTTAGAAGGCCAACTCTTCCGGACGACCTATCAGTGCGCGTGTTCTACGCACTAGACCCAATTCAGATCTATTTTTCCATTATTCTATTAACATAGAAATTAAAATTTTATTAAGGATCAAAAAACGCCAGCGTTCTAATCTCGATACTCTCTCTAGGATTTGCATTTGGTGGAGAAGTTGGATCAGTAAATGACGTGTGCGCAGTAAACCGTGCTCCCCCGCTTGTTTGAGAGTCGTATACTTTAAATATAAGAACTTCATTCCGAGCCATCATCGGGAAATAGTACCAGCGGTGATTAGAATTATAAGCAACTTGGTAAGTCTCACCCACCCGGTCTGGATAACGTCTTTCTGTCAAAATCAGATCTTTGGCCAACAACGTTGAAGCCTCACAAATAGCAAGTGGGTCTGCCTCTATTCGATTACGAATTGAACGCCAAGTCTGAATAACTGCAAAGCGATACTTGAGAAGGTTTTCAGCTTCATCCGGCAAAATATCGCGAACACGCTGTGGACCAGACCACTCCGTATAGTCATTGTGAACACGGTGGACGGGTTCTCTAAGTTGACGTTTCTCCCTCTCGTCCTTATCACCTGCTCTGATGGTATGATCGAATACAACAACTCGTAATGCACCTGAGGTATCCTTAACCAGTTGCTCCATCTCCGGATAATAAACAGACTTCAACTCATCGGGATCATAAAAATCACGGACCCGAGTAGGATGATCAACAAACCTAAAACCATGTTCATCGAGAACAAATTTATCCCTTAGAGGTCGGCCATTGTACACGGTGACTGCATACTCTTTAAATACACCAGTGTATTTGCGCTCAAGATTTCCTTGCACCATGGTCTCATTTACGGGCTTAACACCCGTATCGACACTATAAGTCAAGTTAGCTTTAATGCTTTCAGCCATGTTCCATTTCATCCGTTACTATTCAATCAACCTCTTATTGTAGGCTTTAATTCTCGTTAAATGGTATTTATGCACCTCAGGAGAAAAATACTTACAACAAAGGAGAAAAATTAGGTGATCCCGGTAATAGGTTAATACGTTTTTAAACAAGTTAACCCAAACTAATCGACAACAAAAAGCAAGCTAAATTGGTGGTGAGATTAGTGTCAGATTCTGATGAAAAGGCTGGCGTCCGTGCCCGGGTAACGGATGGCATTAATCCAGCCAGTAACGAGCTTGAAAAGATTCCCAAAGCTGCAGCACTTAGTGATGAGAGCCAAAACGGAAAGTTTCCCCGCGTTGTGGCACGTGGAAGTGGCTCTTTTGCAGAACAGATTTTGGAAATCGCCTGGAGCAACAATATCAAAGTGCGGGAAGACGCCGACCTCGCAGAAGTTCTTACGGCCATTGATGTCGACAGTGAAATTCCAATCGAAGCCTTTGCTGCAGTAGCTGAAATACTATCATATGTTTACCGAGCAAACGCCGGCCTGATTGACAGCGACGATGAAGAAAAAATAAACCCTTGATTAGCCAAAATCTCCATACTCAAATTAATCAAAGATATATCTAACTTCTAATAATTGGGCACACAAAAATATGGAATTAGAAACGATCAACTACTTTAAGTTCGTATTGGCCCTGTTGTTTGTTCTTGGGTTGATTGGCGGCTTCGCCATAATTGCAAAGCGGGCTGGCCTCGGTAATAGGGGCCCAATTGTGAGAGGTAAATCAAAGAGGTTGTCAATAATTGAGACAATGGTGCTAGATCCAAAACGTCGGGTCGTATTAATCCAATGTGATAACTCTGAACATCTTTTACTACTTGGCACTAATAATGAGCAGGTTATTTGCAACGAACCAGGCAATAAAGATTTATCAGATCTGAAGTCACGCCAACCGTCATTCCTAAAGGCAATAGACAAACCACAGCCGTTAGTGGGCTGAAAATCAATGAAAATTAGCACCGTGTTTCCAAGGTTTTCCATTAAATTACTGTCAATCACCGGTTCAGCTTTACTATTAGCTCAACCCGTTCTGGCTCAAAGCTTCTCATTAGATTTAGGTGACGGACCTAGCTCAACGGGACGGATCATTCAATTGTTCGTACTGATTACGGTTTTAAGTTTGGCCCCGTCGATTTTAGTAATGGTGACGTCCTTCACACGCATCGTAGTCGTCTTATCTTTTCTCCGGACAGCTATGGGAACACAACAAACTCCCCCCAACCAAGTCATAATGAGCCTTGCCTTGTTTCTGACAATCTTCGTGATGATGCCCACTCTGGAAAAATCATGGGATCAAGGCATCCGCCCCTATATAGACGGTGAAATAGAGGAGAAAGAGGCCTTCGCGAGAAGTACGCAGCCCGTGCATGAGTTTATGCGTAAGTATGTACGGGAACAGGACCTAAAACTTTTTATGGACGCATCCGGTGAAAATTTGATCGAAAATCCGGCTGACATACCGCTTAAAGCACTTATTCCGGCCTTCATGATTAGTGAACTGCGAAGAGCTTTTGAAATTGGTTTTCTGGTTTTTGTTCCGTTTCTGGTCATTGATATGGTGGTGGCATCAGTATTGATGTCAATGGGCATGATGATGCTACCACCGATTATTATTGCCTTACCTTTTAAGATCGTATTCTTTGTACTCGTGGACGGTTGGTTTCTAATTTCAGGAAGTCTGCTAGAAAGTTTTGGTGGCAAATGAAATAGCGACTTGCGAGTGAAGATTACATAGAGGATCACGCTTTAAATTTTGTTTCTCGTTTTGGAGGATTGGGATCAGCACACCACTTTCGCCACATATCCCGATAGGCGGCTTCTACGCTAGTGAGCATAGGCGGGTGCATCACAAAGTGGTGGGGTAGTTATTCGCTCCCGCCAGGTTATCCTCAATGTCTCCAGTCACGCAATCATTTCTGTGATAAACGGCGGAAGGACAAAGGATGCCTTATGAATGTCTGGTGAATAATAGCAAGTAGTCAGTCCCGCCCCCCTGTATCGAGCAGCCAGATCATCCCTAGTAACCCACCTGTGCGCCTCAAAATCACTGGCCCAACCTAACGCCATATAGCCACCAACGTATGTAGGAACTACGGTTAAGTAAAATGTTGTATCTTTAAAAATATTTTGTAAGCGGTTGTAAGAGGAAACAAATTCCTGTTCTTGGGTAAATGGCACTCCATTCTGACTAACAAGTATACCGTTCATTTTTAACCTTGAATGACAATTGTTATAGAATTGCTCTGTAAACAAAGTCTCGCCCGGTCCAAAGGGATCCGTAGAGTCAACGATGATTACATCATAACTATCTGTTGTTTCGGCCAAATAGGAAAAACCATCGTCAATAACCAGATTGGTCCTAGGGTTCTTGAAAGCACCCTCACTGATTAAGGGTAGATATTCCTCACATAATTCAATGACAGTTTCGTCGATTTCAACTACTGTAACACCCGTTACTCCTCGATGACGTAGCACTTGTTTCAATACACCGCCATCCCCACCGCCTACAATCAAAACTCTTTTTACTTTGCCGTGGGCAAGGATCGGAACATGTGAAAGCATTTCGTGGTAGGCAAATTCATCTTTTTCGGTAGTCTGAACCACTCCATCTATTACGAGAACCCGGCCAAAATATGGCGTTTCAAAAATCAGCAGGTGCTGGCGCTTAGTCTTGACCTCTTTAAGAACCTTGTCGACCTTAAACCTCTGGATATACCCTAGACTACTCCGATCAGAATAAAGCAATTCATCAAACCACCTCATGGTAGAAGACCCCTGCGGCGTTCAAGTAAAGTGGTATTTCCAGGCTCAAAGGCCTTTTTCAGAACAGCTATACAATCGTATGGGTTACAATCACCACACATAAAAATATCAATCGCAGCGAATGATCTTTCAGGCCATGTGTGGATACTGATATGTGACTCTGCCAGTACAAGTATACCTGATATGCCCCCATTTTCTGAGTATTGGTTTAGTTGCAGGTTGATTGCCGTGGCATTTGCAGAAATCGCAGCCTCCCGTAATGCGTTCTCCACAGTAATTCTGTTTGTTAAGTTCTTGGCTTTCCAAAAATCAATCAACAAATGTATCCCAGCAAAACGTTGGCCATCCTTCTCAACGAAATAATCGTTGACGGGCGTGGAACCGGAAACAATTATTTTTGATGGAAAAACCCTCTCCTTTTTAGTGAATTGCTGGTGACCTTGTATAACTTGTTCCGCCATATATTGAGTGCCTTTGCTGCATTATTTCAGTAAACGCTCTACTTAATAAATATTTTGTGAGATTTTATTTAGTGGGGACCTATAAAATATTCAGAGGTCTAAACTCGTACTTTTAAATAAAACACCCTATGGAATGCAAACCCAGAGTAATAGATTAGAGCTAGTTAATTTTGTTGAGCTTTCCATCCTTTGAATTTTTCTCATAAGAGGCCATAAATTTATCAAAATTACTAACAGTCGCAACCTTATCCGCGACTGAACGAAAATCTATCAAACCAGTAGCGTCAGGCGACGCTATTAGTCTGAAGGCTTCATTAAAGCTAGTTTTCTCCATAGCCGCCCCAAAATCGCGTACCAATTTGGCGGTTCCTCTTTCATCACCCCCCAACGCCATAGAAACTGCCTGATTGACCACAAATAACGCCTGACGTTCGTTAAGCTTCTGATTGGGTTTGGCTCCAATTGCCTTAATCAGCCGTCGAAGAGCACGAGTCGCTTGTGGCCAAGCTTGTGCTTTCCAATAAACTTCTGTACGCAAAAGATCTGCATATCGACTGTTATCCGCATCCAAAACGCCTAAAGCTTTATTTTCAAGGCCCTGATCGATGTATGAACGGGCTAGAAGTTGCCTACGCTGGGATTCCAGGAACGGAGGAATATCCTTTTCATCAGAGTTGGTTATCGCATCAGCCGCTAACCCTGGTTGTTTATTGAGGAGACGAATGGTTGCCAGACGTGCACCTACCCGCGCCTTTTCTTCACCTTGGAGGCGGAATTCGACTTGCAGCGTAAGTAATTTTGCGGCCTTTTCCAACAGATCTACTTGTGCCAGGCGATCAGCGAGTTTTTGTATCATTACGTTACCTTGTTCACCCGCCGGGGTAAGCTCCTTAAACTCCTCAAATAGAGCAATTGCTTTGACTGCCGACATACTGTCTGCAACATCCTTTAAATAAAGATCCACGAATGCACCCGACATTTCCTCTGCTATTTTTGGGGCATCAGGATGGGCTCCAAAATGGGAAACGGCTGAGCGTAACGTTCTAAGACCATTACGGTAGTCCTCTACTTCAAAATAGAGCCGTCCAAGCTTACGGAGAATTGTTAATTCTATATCATCTCCCCTCCACGAAAACCGGATACGTTCTAATTCTTTGATTCCTTCTTTGGCTTTGATCACCTTTCTTGACAGGTCAAGGTCGACCTTTCTAAAAATTGCCTGAACCACACTCGGACGATGTTCACCCTCTGCTGCTGATCCCCAAGCCTCAACAGCAGCATCAAACTCCCCAACGAGTTGCTGTAATTTACCCTCGACAAGCGCCAGTTGGTCAACTTCCTTAGGGGTTGGTTCATCCTCTGAAATCATCTGAAGGTAATTTGTCGCAAAATTCACATCCCCCGCCCTGACCGCCGCCTCAGCTATCAGTAGTCCTAAAGGAATTTTGATACGCTTAGGATAAGAGAGAATTATTTTTCCAGTTGCTTTTAACGCTCCAGAAGCTGCGACCAAATCGCCCCTGCCGGCCTGATTTATGGCACGCCAGAATTGTCCTTCATCGCTTTCATTTAAAGAAGGATGGCCGAGGTCTTTATCTGCTTCCTCATGACGTCCAATCAAAAACTTGGAACCTCCCCTTAGAAGCCGAAAGCCTGCAGAGCTTTCAATACTGGGATTTGCATCCCGTATCCGTCGTAAAACACCCAAGGTTTCAAATCCAAAATTTTGACCAAACAAATATTGCGCTAATACAATACGGGCATTTTGCTTCGCGTTACCGCGGGAGTTAGCAATTTGGGCCATCATTTCTTGACGGGTCTGATTAAATTCTTTCATACCCTCCAAACGGGTTAAACGCCAAACATCTGATTTGAATATTCTTTTCAACGCACTGAGGGTTCTGATCCTTGATTTGGTTTCTGCCTTTGGATCAGGTTCTGAAAGTGATAATTTGCTGGCAGAATAAATCTGAACACCTTTGGAGGTAGACCTAACGATCACATCATCAACTCTGGGTTGAATTACAAAGCCTTGTAAGGTCGGTAGTATCTGGATCTCAGGATATGAATGGCGCTTATTTATACCATTTGATAATGGAATGATGGGAACAATAACCAGATTATCACCTATGGAAGCATCGTGAAATGGCAGAGCTTCCCCAGCTTGTACCATGGGCAAAAATATGCGTGGACCAGAGGCTGAGGTCCTTTGTAATTTTGCTTCAATGGGCGTTTGAGCTGCCATTGGTTGTTTTTTAAAATCGAGAACCCACGCGTAGCCATCCCGTCTAATGCTTGGGTTCATGCCCGGGGATGTCGACAACCGAAGGAAGGTTCCTCTTGGAGCGGAAACCTGGTCCAAAGATAAAACCGCTTTTTTTGCTTGCTCCTTAATTTTTTCAACATCAAATCGCTTCGCTTTATCAAATACTATCCATAAGGCCCCGGCACGCCTGAACACTGCAGCAGCTACAGGCTCATCCCAACCCAGGCGAACGGTTACAATCTCATTCCCGTCATCAGGTCCAGCCGGTGACAGCACCTTAGGTGCCGCTGTTTGTGCTTTAGCACGTGAAATTCCAAGAGAAATTTGGGGCCTACCTAATTTAGTGGATGTTTTACCCGGTTTGAAAGTGGTCGGCACTCCAAGACCAGCGTTAATCAAAGAGGAAGTTTTGGGAAGAGGCGTGTTTGCCTGATTTCTAATTGAAGGGGAAATCCAAAGCGGAGAGTCAGAAGATTGTCTCCCAACAAAACCAACACTCTCCACAACTTCTTTAGAAGCTTGTGGTTGACTTAGTGTCGAAACTTTAGAGCCAACAACAGTGTTATCTTTCCCGCGAAGGCTCAATATATCCACAACCACTTTTGAGCCGCTACTAAAGTCTCGTAATCGAGATTTTATGGGTAACTTGAATTTAACGATTGTTTTGTCGCCCTGTATCTCACTATGGAAGCTATCTACATTATTTATGGGGCGTTTCTTAAAAATTGAAACGTCTATATTTGCCGCCCTTCCAAATTTGAGAGTTGCTCGATTTCCTTGGCGAAGAAGTGTATATGGAACCTTCTTCTTCCAATCAAAAACAAGTCGGCCATAGTCACTATGTTGTCCGGTCCGAATTTCGACTTTTTCAATTGATTTTTCTCTCGGAACAGGCTGCGAGCGAGCGGAAGGCGTAGACTTTAGATCAACAAGATCTATGGTGACTACGCGACCCCTTGAATTAAAATTTAAGCCATAATCATTTTTTGTAGGCAGGGTAAGGGTCGTACCCCCATTACTGAGCTGTGGACGTCCAATATAGTCAATCAATTTACCGGGCAAGCTCTCAAAATTTGAGTCAATTGGGCGGGCAAAACTGACTTTAAGTTGCCTGTCGACGATCTTGGCTATAAATGGTACCGGCGATGGCCAAATAAATTTTATCCTGGCAAATCCATCTTTTGGGGTTTCCTCTATGACAACTGGGTCTGCCAGGGTTGGCGCTGTCCCGACAAATAACCCCAACGCCACCAACAAACTAACAGTGGCACTTTTTTTCAGGTTACAAGTCATTTCAAACCACGGATAGACATGATCACAATATCCACCCTCCGTGATAGGCTTTGGCGACGATCTTTAGATACATCTGCTAGTCTGAATGAACGTGCACCCCC
>JAOMCN010000043.1 GCA_028345065.1 Rhodospirillales bacterium | reverse complement strand
GCGTGCTGTTGCAATGTCAAACTCACCCTCCAGCGTTATATTGCAGGTAACCTGCTAAAGGATGCCAAGAAAGTTTTGTTCTACCTTGGTCGTTTAATTGAAAAGCTAGAGCAGTAAGTCCACCTTTTTGCCATTTTGGCCAACCGAAGTGCTTTGTGAAAGCCGATCTTTTTCACGTTGGGCCTGTCTATTCTTTTCGTTATACTTTTCCTCGTTCCTAGGGTTAGGCTTTCGGTCTACTTTTCTCACTGTTGCAATTTCAACTTTGATGGGTGGTATTGAAAATGGTACTGGCTCAACCATAGTAAGTACCTCTGAACGTTGTTACGACAAAACACCATACGCTAATCTATTTAACATTTGGTGAACCAGTCATGCAGATAAGTCTTAAGCCCGACGTCAATAAGGCATTAAAAAGTATGTCTCGGCTTTATACGAAGCAGATGCCATTTGCCGCTGCTAGTCGCTTACGAAAGCTCAACGCAATATTAGCCACGGTTTGACTTCCACGGCATTGGCGAGCGTAGCGTTAGAACGAACATCGGTAAGGAGATGGACACGGCTATCGGTCGTGCGTTGCAGTCGGTTAAGTAGTTATTACTTCTTCTTGAAAAGTTTTTTTTGTCTCATCGTCTGGACCTAACGACTTTATCAAGTGCCACTCTTTTTTCGTTAAACGGAGAAATTTGTTAACAATAAGCCATAAAGCATCAGTGCCCTTAGTGTTTACACGTTTTTGTTTTAGCTGACGCTTACAGTTAGTAACCCAATTTATGATTCTTGGATCTTTAGCTAATGGCTAAACAAGTTGGTTTTTCTTACTTAAAGTATCAAGTTCTGGCGGGTCGGTGTCACAACTCTTTTTAATAACATCCAAAGCTTTGCTGACGTTGTCCATAACTTGAAGGGCGGCTGACAGGATAGGCGGCGGTTCAAAAAAAAACTTTTTTGTGTCTTAGACGTTTGAGCAGCCGTTCGTTGAGCCACTGTTGCCAGTAGTGTAGCCATCAGGATCGAGGTTAAGATCTTCGTGTCACCAGCATAAACCAGCGAGTCCTTACTAAGCAATCCATTGAGCCTGATGTCTACGGAAATGCAGGGAACGGTGGTCTGGATATGCCGAGCGCGTGGCTTCAAGGATCATGGTGGGTATTAAGTGTTAAAAGGCTTCGAGACTCAAAAGCTGTGGGCCACACAATCACCGCCATATTTGATCCCAGTGCCGATACCGAAACTGGATTTTTAAGCTGCTTTGCAGAACCTCAAGAAGCGGTTGAGTTCTTGACCTACAAGCGAAGGCGTTAACAAAGGCAGGATTTCCTAATGGGTTGGCTCAAAAAAAACGGCTCATGATACCTTCACCCTGACTTAGTTTTTTTTTAAGAAATTTTTGTGTCAATTGATGACCCTCGCTGGCATCGGTGCACCAGACCACCAAAGTCCCAATAAAGATGGCTGTAAGAGCAATTTCCTCTATCTGACGTTGCCTACCAACGGCTCTAAGCGTTGCTGTTTCTCTCCATAGTTGTACGTGACGTGACAAAGCAAAAACTAGTGGCCCCCAATGGTGAATGTGTGGCAAATGGAACTTGCTACGTAGCATCCCAACAGTAACTTGTTTTTGTGGTGTCAGAGCTTTGAACCAGCGCAGCAAAATTATTTCTAACCGTTCGCTAATTGGCAGTTTATTGTGAACTGTTGGGAGCGGTGCCAGCATCGCGTAAAGGGCTTGCTCAAACCATATGTTAGCTATGGCATTTGTGTCGGGAAAACGTGGCAAAATCTCGTTCAATTCAAACCCCGCGCTGGAGGCCACTTCACTAAGAGAAATATCGGACCATTCCTTTTCAGTAGCGATTGATAAAGCAGCGTTTAATACGCGCCGTTCAAGGGTCGTAACCTTAATTGGAGTAATTTTCGTAGAAGACGTTTTTGGCTTTTGAGTGGGCATTAGAAGTCTGTATCCAGTACTGCTATTGGCTGGTTAATGATTGGCCATGAGACTTCAATGTATTCTTCCCCCGGAAGGGCAATTTCCTTCTCCCCTTTGGCTTCCAGATTCATTACCCGACTGAATAATTGGGCAGTGAGTTTAACTTCTACTAATGTGTCCTCTGAAAATTTAATTTCCAAAATTTGCTCTCCCTTCATCTAACCAAAGGATAATACATGATTTAGTCTTTAATCGGAACCATCGGTGGCAAGATCCTCAATATTGTAGATAACGTTGTTTAAGACAAAGACGAGGCTAATCGCCTCAAGTTTGAGTTTCAGTGTCAATTAATTGAAAACAAACCCAATGAGCAAGAAAGTGCTGCAAAGATTGCCGATAAATTTAAAGAACCTACCTGTTGAAGCGCGAAATACCTATCCGATGTCCTTGCATAAACATCCGCACGGACAACTTTCACTTTTTGGTAAGTTTTGATCCTCAAATTGGCCATCCCGTTGAGTTTTTCATAACTGAGCGTGGAAAGGTTGGACAAAAACTCAAAACTGAACTTTATGAACTCGGTGTTCAAAGTGTTGAAACTCATGCAAGGAGAGTTCGAAGATGATTTGCCCAGAATGCTAGAATGGGATGGTAGTGGAGTTGGCCACCAAGGCCCAATACATCCGTATCGGGAAACGTCAATTCCGACGCACTCCGAGAGGTACATTGAGAAAGTCCCATTCCCCAGATGCAATGGCTCAAGCGTGGCGTATTGCTACGATGGCGAAGATTCTAACCAGACAGATCCTATCATTGGTGATTAGGCCAGCACTCTCGAAGATAAATCTATGGTTGCCTAGCGCCGAGGAACTGGTTCTTGAGACGACCATCGACTCGATTCTTGGAGGATAGCAGCCAGATCGGTTTCTACCGAACCCAGAATGTCAAATACTTGTGGCGGTTCCGCGACAAGAGTGACCCGCTAAAGGATGCCCAGAAAGCTCGGTTCTACACTGGTCGTTTTATTGAAAAGCTGAGTTAACACCGTTCAGGTACCAATGTTTTGTCGATCCTTGCTCCAGCCCTCATATAGACTTTCTGTGTAGACCCAAAACCAACGAGCAAGTCTAGCGAATAGGCTCAACTGGTTAGGGGTTGAGACGTTCGATACTTGGTCGTCGGATAGTCCGAGGACTAGTAACTCCCGTGCCTCGGCATAGCCGTGGTCGGCAAGTGATCTGAGTTGTTGCATTGAGGCAGAGTTATAAGCCCCTTTAAAGTCTTGTTGAGTAAAAGCGTTCAAAGTCGGTTCCTTATATATATGTGTTGATCTATAAATAGTCAGGTATGCTATCAAAGAGTAGTGCTGGTTAATCCTTCCAGCCATGCAGTTTTTCGGATGTTTCTAGGTCAACCCAGGCATGCAAATATCCGTTAAGTCCGACGTCGATAAGGCGTTATGGGGCATGTCCCGGCTTCACAAGAAGCCAACGCCGTTTGCCGCTGCACTTGGACTAACTATGACAGCCAAGAAGATTGCCAAGATTGAACAACGCATGATGGTGTGGGAACTCGATAGGCCCACGCCGTTCATGATTAAAAGTGTAAGGTGGCAGGGCGCTAACAAAAACAGATTTCAAAATTAGTAGATCCGACTTGGCTGGACAGTAAGCTTCAAAAGAGAGTTCAGAAGTTCTCTTCTGTTCCCGACTTTACGCCGCATGATTTACACCGGACACTCAGGACCAACGTGACACCCTTGGGGTTTGATTGGTTTATCGGAGAGCGGGTCCTCAATCACACCGAACAGGGTGTTTATGCCAATTACGATTGATACTATTACCTAGATTAAAAGCGAGATCGGTTGGAAGCCTGGTCGCGACAATTAGCGCAAGTGGTTGGTTTTGTTAATGATGTGGTTCAGTTGAGGTCCAAGTTGCAGTAGGGGCTGGCAGATCCTTTTCATAATATTCCCATGCTAACGCCGGGAATAAAAATAAAATTGTTCATATGAGACTGACGGAGGTACTTTAGATAGTAAATCACCCACCGATTAATACCAACCAGATAAAATCATATCCCATAGTTTTTTCCGTTTATCTATGCCGAAGTCGCGATGTGTTACATAGTCAACATGCTGGTCTGCTTTTGCCCCAGGGTCAAGTTGTATGGACCAAAGAGCTGAGACCTCGTTTGGTAGCACGGAAAATCTGATGTCTCCAATACGATTCTTTCTTTTTGGGTCGACCGCAAGATATCCCATACTGAACCACTGAAACCGCTTTATATCCTGAGATTGTTGTGAATCAGGTTCCAGCCAGGGAAAGTCTTCTCTTGGGTCCAGTTTTGCTATTGATTGACCCTGAAATACGCGGCGGTTAAACCCTGTATGAACAGCATCTACATAAAATCTGCCGTCGACCTCATAGAGAGTCTTCCAAACCCATATATTCGCGAAGCTAGGTTTAGCATCAACTTTTATATCCGTATGCCCCCTTTCCACAGCTATTTGATGACCAAGCTTTATTGCTGTTTGCTGATTAAACGCGCCCAATAGTAGGTATGAAATCATCCAAAGAAATCCAAGTTTGGCAAAAATACTAGAATTTTTAAGCACATATAGAATGAAGAATAAGATAGCGGGAATTGTGAATAGCGGGTCAATAATTGAAATAATACTCAAGGCAATACGGTCATTGGTAAATGGCCAGAAAATTGCAGTTCCGTAGGTAGTGCAAGCGTCTAATAGTCCATGAGTTCCGTAGCCAATCGTACACATTAGCCAGCTTTCCATAAATGAAATATTTAGTCGCTTACCAAAGATAAAAAAAAGAAAAAACCCCGTAACAAGACCCCCAATCGGTACAAAAACTAAGGAGTGGGTGATTTGGCGATGATATTCCAAGAATAAAAGTGGGTCCGTCGGCGATCTAATCAATATATCAAGATCCGCTGCCATACCCGCAACAAAACCAAATATGCCTGCGACGCTGGATTTTGTTTTACTTTTAGTCGCCTGCGTTACAATCGCACCTAAAACACCTTGGGATATTGGATCCATCTCTTCTTTTGTTTCTTTAGTGAAAGAGTAGGTTAGATATAAAAGCGGATTTTTTATTTGTAAAAAATTCGCACACTAATTGCTATGATTTAGGACGGTAGGGGTGATAAATACCCTGTCCGTGGTGTTTGTCATCCTTCCATTCGCCAACGTATTTGTCCCCTGCCCATTTACTTTTGGGACCATAGGTATAGGTGCCGTGTCCGTTGCATTTATCGCCCTTGAATTCACCAGCGTATATGTTCCCACTGGCATAGGTATAGGTGCCGTGTCCGTTCTTTTTGCCATCCTTCAATTCGCCAACGTAAATGTAACCTTTGGCATAGGTATAGGTGCCGTGTCCGTTGCATTTATCGTCCTTGAATTCACCAACGTATTTGTTCCCACTGGCATAGGTGTAGGTGCCATGTCCGTTCTTTTTGCCGTCCTTGAATTCACCAACGTATTTGTCCCTTTTGGCATGGGTATCGGCGCCGTTTCCGTTCATTTTGCCGTCCTTCAATTCACCAACGTATTTGTCCCGATTGCTTCCCTCACTCGAAACCGTGTAGGCGTCAAAACAATTAGCCCAAGGACTAGAAACTACTGCGGATACCGATTGTTTTCTAGTGAAAGAATTTTTAGAAGGCGTCAGTCTGCCAAAGGAATCACGACCTGACTATCAAGTATCACCCCTGCTTGAACACGTTTTTGTTTGATCTCTGGATTTTTCATAAACTTCGTAGCCGTTTCAATTGAAGGCATTTCTATAATCATGTGAACTTTATTTTCATCATCAGCTTCGCAACCAAAAAATATAATCTTCATCCCAACCGCCCTCATTTCTGGCCCTAGGTCATCTAAGCTCGTTTTCCAATGTTCAAATCCTTTGGAGAGTTCGAGATTTGTATAAACTTTCATAGCATTTCTCCCTTAAATGAAGACCAAATGATTTCGTCAATACTACAAGCGATCTTACCTGCAGTTGGTAAGATCGTCGATCTTGGTTTGGGAAGCGAAGCAAAATCCTTATCTACAGGATTTCGAATAAGATATACGTATAACACTAATGCCCTTACTAAAAATTTTTACTTTTCAGTAAGTTTCAATCCTCATAGTGAACATTCTGTTGAGTTCTTTCCCATTTGGCGTGGAAAGGTCGGACAAAAACTCAAAACTGAACTTTATGAACTCGGTGTTCAAAGTGTTGAAACTCATGCAAGGGGTAGAGTGAAGATGATTTGCCCAGAATGTCATCAAGGAATGGTGCAAGTGCGCGCGCTAAGCCAAATGTGGGAAAAAGGCTATAAAAACATACCATGCCCACGATGCAATGGTTCGGGCATAGCGTATTGCTGCGATGGCGAAGATGCTAGCTGCGACGCTGTTACTCTTTTTAGTGATCAGTCCAACACTATTGAAGATATACCTCTCGTCACATAGTGCCAAAAAGGTAGTTCTAGGAACGGAACCGTCGACCAAGCATGTCTTTGAAGCCGGGCAAAACCCCAGAGGAGTTTAAGGGCGATTAGCCCCACACTCTAAAACACTAACCGCCAGCTGGAGATGTTAGATAGGTGTGGTTTATCGGAACTTCCATTTGTGTTCTCTCGGGCGGGGTGGCGAATAGATGCCCGATCTTACTCATGACCTCTCCCGCTTTTGGCGTAGCAGCTTCTTGTGCTTCAGCCGTATCATAAAACGCGAGCAGCAAGATCTTGTCGGTCACCCTTGTCGATGAGAATGAACTGCATGAGGTTTGGAATTTCTCCTACCTCCGGTATCAGATCCTTGGCCAACTCGATGGCCTCTGCTGAGGTTCCTGGCTCCATCTTCGCTTCGATATACGATGCATACATGGTCGAAATACCTCCCTTTTAGATAATGGCCATATTCCCTCATGCCAAAGAATTTCCGCAAGCACACCGCTTCAAAGAAACCCGACTGGGTTGGCTTCAGTGCTAGCCTGTTCTAGGGACGAGCATTTCCATTTATGCCTATAAATTTAGTCATAACGGATCCGAGGGTCGAGCCACGCGTATAAAACGTCAATGACAAAGTTGACAGATATGAATACCGCTGCAATGAGCATCGCCAACGCCTGTATCATATTGTAATCCGCGTTTAGTACCGATTCGACTAACAAGCTTCCAAGTCCGTTTAGATTGAACACTTGCTCGGTGACGACAAGTCCTCCCATAAAAAAAGAAAACTCCATGCCAATTACAGTGATCACAGGAAGAAACGCATTCTTCAATGCATGACGATTTATGATAACCGTTTCCATTAAACCCTTCGCCCGAGCGGTACGAATGTAATCTTCCCGCAAGACTTCGAGCAAAGCAGACCGCGTCATGCGGGCGGTTACAGCAGAAAAACGGTAGCCTGTAGCCACTGCCGGCCAGATTAATTGCGACAAATTACTTATGGGGTCTTCCCATATAGGAACGTAACTAATTGGGGGCATCCAGGGTTCGTTGAAGATATGCTGAGTTCCTATAAGCAATCCTAGAATTATCAAGATCCCCAACCAGAATGATGGCACCGCAATACCCGCAATGGAAAAGGTTCGAACAATATAGTCAATCCACGTGTTTTGCCTGATCGCAGAAATGACACCTAGAGGTATTGCAACAATTATAGTTATTAGCGTCGCCATAATAGTAACCTGCAAAGACAACTCAAAGCGTGGCTGCAGTTCCTCAATTATTGGCCGTCCGGTCCACATGGAAACACCAAAATCAAGAGTTAATGCACCTTTCAAAAACTCGAAGAATTGTAGGTACAAGGGGTTATTCAAGCCTAGTTCGTCTCGGCAAAGATGAAGAAGAGCTACGTCTTTATGGGTACCAAAGTCCAACCATCTGATTAAACAGACATCTCCTGGTATGACGCGCATCAGAAAGAATACTAAAATCCCGGACCCCAAAATTGTCGGGACAATTAATAAAAATCGTTTGAGAATATACTGTGTCAAAAATAGTTACCTCAGACGAACTGAAACACGGGTTAAAAGTCCAATTTTATAATACTTTAGTCGAAATTTTCTACCGTGTTATTTGGTCAGCTGACTTGCTTTCATAAGCTCAAATATCCCATAGAAAATGAATGGCTGGTAGGCGAAAGAGTAAGACACTTATTAGAAAGACATTATTGTCCGTTCAGCCCCAATTTCTTCTGCTTTTTCTTTGTCAAACCAAGAGAAACTATGCGATGGGACTCCGCTAAATAAGCTTTTAAGTCATCGACGGAAAGCACCGGTGTACCGTAATTCTGTATCCACTTCATGCCACGTGACGCAAGGTAGGGAGCCGGTCGCAAGCCTGGTTCGTCCTTTAAACATTCATAAGCGATCTCGGAAACCTTGAATGTTACACCGGGGTACTTTCCATTGTCCCAGCCGCCAATAGCAAAAACTTTACCGCCAACTTTCCAAACATGTGAGCCACCCCATTGAACAACATAAGTAGTTACTGGAAGCGATTTGCAGTATTCGTTAAATTCATCACAGTTCATCAAATGCCATCCCAGTGGAGGCTTCCTATGATGGCGTCAATTCTATTTCGTCTTGATGGGTCCCAAAGTCCCTGCTTGCCCATTTAACTCTGCACTTTAGCTAAAAGATGAAGTTTATTGGAACGTCTGCTTGCTTTCTCTCGGGTGGTGAGGCCATAAAGTCCGATAAGCGACCAAGAAGTTCTGCCGCTTTTGGCCCAGCAGCGTAATACGCTTGCGCAGTATCATAGAGTGCGATCAGAGTGGAGCTATCGTCACCCTTGTCGACGATGATAAATTGCTTCATGCCCATTTGCCTTAAATCCGCTTCCATTTGCTTGGTCATTTCAATCGCCTCTGCCGTCTTTCCCGGCTTGTGCTGGAATTCAATATAAGACGCATACATTTTTAACCTCCCTCTAGATATAGGATGCCCATAATAGACTATGCCAAAGAAACACCGCAAGCGACCACTCCGAGGGAAAAGCGCCAGAAGTTAGTTCACAAGGTCAAAGAATTGGTTATTAAATCACATAGATGAAGTCACCCACCCAGGGCCTTTGCAATTTTTTGTGAATCATCGACAATACGGAATTCTGTTTCCAATCCATCTTCCACCACAAACATGTGAACGGCCTCCGACTCTAAATTGTCGGCAGAAAGTTTCACATGAACATGAACTCGGTTATCCTCTGCAGTAACGTTTAGAATATCCAAGTCAAAGTTGGGGAATTTGATTGGTATTTTTGCCAAAAAATTATTTAGAAAATCATCGAATCCGTGATAATCGCCCGATAATTCGTGATCTCCATTAACCTTAATCAACGCATTCGGGTGATAGATTTTACCAAGGCCTTCCATATCGCCCTCAGCAAAACACTGGTAGCCACTTAAAACAATTTCCTTTGGTGTCATAAGTATTTTCTCCCACAAGTGGATAAAAACATTAGCTTGATAAGAGAAATTTCACAAGCTCAGCATCTCTGAAGAAACTACAATGGTGCTGAGCTCTCCGTGTTATTATCAAGGGTGCCTTGTATCACGCTTTAACGACACAGGTAGCTTCAGATATAGCATTACTTGATTTCGCTGTTATGGGGTCAGGTATTCCTTCGGAATGAACCCCTGGGGAATTGATCTTCCCCTAGTCTTTCGGTTGGAAGAGAGGACCAATATCGATCACAGAAATAAAGCTCTAAAAAGGTATCAAGCTGCCCATTGCTTGGGAAACTGTGAACTTCTGTGCAAACGCCGTTCTTTGAACGATAATTTCGTGTATGTGGCTTTGGAGAACTGATGACTGGGACAGCAAAATTTTCCATTTTTTGTCAAATGGAAAGTTTTTTATGCAAATGCTTCCGGGGTTTTTAAGATATCGGTTGAAACAAGCGAAAACGCCCTTGGATGCCGTTATTCTGTGAATGTGTTTAAAATAATAATCGATCGTGGGCATCGTCATTTCCATCATTGAGCGGGTATTGATGACCAATTCAATGGATTTTTTTGGTATATTTTCAATTGCCCAACCGGGTAATAAAATAAAATCCACATTGGGATCGTTGAAGATACAATCGCCTCTTTCTTTCAAGTCTTCAAAGAAGTTGAAATTACATTCTGGAAATCTTTGTTGTAGGTAATAGGTTTGGACCCCAGTTACTTCTGGCAAGTCCAATAAAATAATTTTAGCCCTTGGGTTTAGGTCTTTGAGTTTAGCGGCCAGGCCACCAAATCCTGATCCGATTTCGACAATATTCATAACACCATTCAAATAATAATGCTGTATTACACGGTCGATTTGCCAAGCGTAATAAATAAGGATGAGATCATGCAAGTTGACTTGAATGACAGTTCGTTCGGTCGAAATCGGTTGATCAAACGTAATATCCGCTAAACATGGAGATCCGATTAGAGGCGTTAAATTTTCAAGAACGAAATCTGCGCCGCAAATTTCAATAACAACTTTGAATACTTTTTGAATTATTTGAATTTGATTGTCGGCAGTTATCTTTGGTGGCAGAAGCGATCGATAATCATGATCCAATCGGAGATGCCAAAGGGAATTTGCGTCATAGGGTGGCAAATTTCCACCTTCACAAAGGGATACAAAATCATCATTAAATCCGATTGAAAGAGCATTTCTTAAAAATACGGGCCAAATTTCATTATTCTGAAACGCTTTATCATAGTCCTTAGGAAATACATCCCAATGTACACTTTTTTGACCGGGAGGCATTTCCTTCCGGGCCAAGTCGATATTACGAGCTATTATGTCCAAAGATTGTAATGGATTATTCAATTTTTCACTTTGGGAAATGATATTTTCTCAACCGACCTTTCCCAAATAACCTTTAAATCAATTTCAGCAAAACCTAGTTTGAGGCGACCATAATCTAGTGTCTCCACAAAGGAAAGTATCCGTCTTCTGCAACCATCTTGGACAAATTGAGTATTTTATACCCTGGTTTTGGCTGCTTACTGTCAGCTATTATTATATTGCCTTCACGAAAATGCTTTGTCCTTCGACACATGAAATTTGCAATTTTCGTAGGCGTGCGCCTAGGTAGCGTGAACCGTCATTCTATTTTTCCAATTCAATTAGGTCGCATACGATATCGTTAATGTAGCTTCCTATTTAATTACTATTGGAAAGCTCGTCGACCAAAAAAAAAGTGACATAGCCTTGGAGAGCTCTTGGTCCACGGATCCTAAACTTGATAACTGTTAGATGTGTAAACTCACAGATCTCAGCCGTTCGTTAGCCCCCCCAATTTAGATAATTCTATTGGTAAATGTTGATTCGATAGTCTAAATAATTGGTGGGTTGTGCTGTATGCGAACAATTCTATTTATTTTAGCCGTTTTTTTTATTTCGGCTTGCACTCTTCCTATGGATATTATGGCGAAGTGTGGCATTCCTGGCATCCACGCCGATAGAGCAAATCAAATCCCTAATCAAAAAGACTGCGTGGAGTTAGCTTTTGAACAAAAATGGAAAGCCGAATGCAAAGCAGAAGGGTTTGATTATAAACCTGCACCCAACCAACTCGGATGGTTAAAATCGTGTGTGCATAGAAAAAGAATTATGAGTGTCTGGGATGAATGGTTAAGCAGTGGGCGGTGAGGAGCAATTTAAGAACTTTGGTCGCCTAACTTAGTAACTCCTATCTTTAAACTTATTGGGAGGAATATTTAAATACCAGATCAATATGAAAGCTGCCTTAATGATTTGCGGTAGAAACATCGTCCGTTAGAAGCGCGTATGATTGAATAATAACCAGGCGCCACCCTTCCGATACACATCAATAAAGCTATAATAACTTTGTCTTTCTCAAATAATAAGGAAGCCGTCCTATGCAGGTTATGATTGTTGGTGGTAATCAGATGAAGTACGTGGCGTCGCGTTATTATGATTATGCAAACAAACTTGCCAACGGCTTCGTCCGAAATAATCATACGGTGATACGTTTTTTTGACCGGGATATTGCACGCATGAGCAATATTTTTCGGACACGTAAATTAGGCATCTCTGGTGCTAATAAAAAATTTCTGCAGCAAGCTTCCTCATTCCAACCAACCCTCATTCTCTTCATCCATGCAGACGTGATCCAGCTAGAAACTCTTGAGCGGCTTAAGGAGATACTTCCGGCAGCTAAGCTAGCCCAGATTCCTATCGATCCGCTATTCATTCCCGGCAACGTCGACCGTTTGAAAACTAAAGGTCCCATGATGGACGCTACATTTCTGACAACCGCTGGAGAGGGACTGAGGAGAATTTCCAGTGGGAGGCCTGCCTATTACATTCCCAATATAACGGACCCGTCCATGGAAACAGGTCGAGCATTCGACGGGAAATGCGACGTCGACCTGATATTTGCTTGTGGTTCATTCGACCGTGAGGGCGGCGACCCACGGAAATCCACACTTGAGCATATCCGGGAACATCTGCCCGAGATCAATTTTACCTGCCACGTGGAGAAAGAAACAGGTGGCCTTTGGGGCGCAGATTACATGGATGCATTGGGGCGGAGTAAATGCGGGCTCAATCTGTCGCGGGAACGCGAAGGACCTATCAATCTTGCAAAGCCGGAGGATTTATACGTTTACTCATCGGACCGTGTTGCTAATCTCACTGGAAATGGTGTTTTAACGTTTACCCACAGCAAATATAATTTGGATAAATTATTTACCAAGGACGAAATGGTTTTTTACGATTCCAATAATGACCTAATCGAAAAGATTGCTCACTTCTTAAAAAATGATGAGGAACGACGGAGGATAGCTAAAAACGGCTGGAAAAAGGCCCGTCGCGAGTTGAATGAACGCCTGGCCACTCAATACATCGTAGACGTGCTATTACGTGAAAACATCTCTTACTCCTATATTTGGCCTACGGAACGGGTAATTTGAGAATATAATCGGGGCCTGGATCATCAACGTTTAATTTTCTAGCCTTTAAGAAACCTGCGGGTTTGCGATTCTCTACAATGCTATTATTGAATTAAAATCATAGATTTAAATGCTAAACAACTATCTAAAAGTGGAATAGAGACACCGTTCCAGTTTCATTTAAATGGGAGCTTTGGGTTTTTTCCCTATTTCTTCCAGTATTCCGATTTATAGTCGAATTCTGTGATCCAACAACACGGTTATAAATTTAAAATTTTAGACTAAATGTGTTTCAAAAAAGGTTAGAGTCCGTCCCATAGCCTTTGTTGCACAGTCCTTATTGTAGTCGTCCCGAAGGTCGCAATTAAATCCGTGATTCGCAGGATAGCTGTAAATTGGCATTTCTGGATATTCTTCTCTCACTTTATCAGCCGCTTCTGGAGGCACAAATGTATCATTATCGGCAAAGTGTAGCAAAACCGGGCAGAGGGGGGGAGGTTGTAAAGTGTCGTGTATTGCTACACCGTAGTAGCCAACGGAGCAGTCTAGATCAACATTTTTAGAAGCAAGCCAAGCCAGTTGTCCGCCCCAGCAAAAACCGATAGCACCTACCTTGCCTGAGCCTTTTAGGGCAATCGCCGCTGCTTGAATATCTATCATGGGGATTTCGTTTCCCACCTCTTGCATATACCCGAAGCCTTGACCAAGGTCATCCTCTGAATATCCAAGGTCAACACCGGGTTTGATACGGTCAAAGAGCGCCGGTGCAATGACAGAGTATCCTTGTTCGGCAAGTCTATCACACACGTCCTTGATGTGAATGTTTACGCCAAAAATTTCTTGAATTACGACAATTCCACCTTTTGCGCTACCAACTGGGTCAGCGGTATAGGCACTAAGTTTATGGCCGTCATTGGCTATTAGTTCAACAGTCTGTCCCATTTTTATCACTCCGTACTGATTTGTGCTGAGATTATGGTCAAATAGTCTTAGGCATTATCGAACATAATCACATGTAATACCTGTTCCAGGACCTAGATTGTTGGAGTGATAGAAAATTTGCAATGAAAATTTAGTGAAATTTTAGAGCGGACTTATACCATTGTAAGAATGGGGGTGATTTCATAGCTTGTGTTATCTATGACATTAAAAGTAAACCCCAAGGGAGGTTCTTCACGCCGACCTCTTAAAAAAAGCTGGCCGTTAATTATAGCTGGAACAGCCGCCCTGGCATTGGCGATGGGAATTGGTAGGTTTGCCTATACGCCAATACTTCCGTTTATGATTAGCGAGGTGGGATTTGGTGCCACTGAAGGTGGCCTGATAGCCTCTTGGAATTTTATTGGCTATTGCATAGGGTCTTTGATTCCCATCCTACCATTTTTTAATGGTCGAATAAAAATCTGGTTTTTTGGTGCAGTCGCGGCGTCAATATTTACCACTGGGTGTATGGGTCTCGTTCAGGATCTTAATTGGTTTATTGTGGTCCGGTTCACAAGTGGAATCGCCAGTGCATTTACCCTTATCTTTGGAACATCTCTCATTTTACCATCAATACAGGCCTTAGGAAAAATCACAATTAGCACTTCACATTTTACAGGCGTGGGTTTGGGGATGGCGCTATCGGCAATTGTAGTTTCTTTAATGGGTGCGTTTAATTTTTCATGGAATGAATTGTGGTACGGAGTGGCGCTACTAGCGCTGTTGTTGGCGATACCAGTCATAGCTCTTACTCCCGATGAGATGCCGCGGCAGGAACCTAAGAAAAAAACCGAAAAAGGCATTTTTGCATTTGGTTTCATCACAATTACAACCGCCTATGGATTATTCGGATTTGGGTACGTAATACTCGGAACATTTATTTCAGCCATGGCCCGGTCTACACCTGAATTAATCTCAACCGAGCCTTATATTTGGTTGCTCGTAGGATTGAGTGGAATTCCGACAGTAATGTTCTGGCCCTGGCTTGGACGGCGCATCAGCGGCGATTTTGCCTTGATGATAGCCTGTGCGGTCGAAGCCATTGGAATATATGTTGCGGTTGCGGTTCCGGGTCAGACTGGCATTCTCATAGCTGCTGTACTTTTAGGCGCTACTTTTATGGGGATTACAGCGCTTGCGCTCCTCGAGGGGCAAGCCCGTTTCAATGGAACTGTAATCGTTTCTACGGCAGTGCTGACGAGTGCATTTGGTGTAGGACAAATGGTAGGCCCCTATTTCGCCGGACTTGTCATTGACAAGACGGGCAGTTTTGCAACAGCTATGATTGTATCTTCCTGTGCTCTGATGTTGGCCGCATTGTTAATGTTGAACCCCCAACGGCTATCTAAATTTAGGAATTGATTGTGTATCGTTTTATTTGTCCTTCGCAGCTTGACAGCCAGTTTTTTTTTGGTTGATTTTCTATGCTAGACGGACGAAATGCACGTGTACATTTAAATTTTTAAATCAATATTATACAGGCGGAGAAATTGTTTGGATTTTTTGGTGAGGAATTGGCTGCAGTGTTATTATCGTTATTTACTAGGTATTGTCGGTAGTATTTTAGTTGACTGCTATTCCGCAAAAGTTCAGGAGTGTCGGCATCCGGGATGCAACCAAAGAAAAAAAAGGCAGGGCAGCAACTAAAACAAGAAAACCGAGTCCAACCATTACAATTATATATTTTGATTTCATTTCTTTATCGTAGTTACTAGGTTTTATGTTTAAAATTCTTTACATGGCAGCTGGGCTAACTGTCTTTGGAGCTATAGCTTTTGGTGTC
>JAOMCN010000042.1 GCA_028345065.1 Rhodospirillales bacterium | reverse complement strand
GTGACCCAGGTGCTGCCGTCGGAGCCGCAGCACAAGAAGCATTTACTGAAGCGCTCGAAGGTGGAGCTTCTACTGAGGAGGCTATGGAAGCTGGGCAGGCTGCCGCACAAGAGGTAGCCACTGATCTTGGCATTCCACAGGAGGAATTCGAGGCAGGCGCGGAAGCATTTCAGGAATCTTTTACTGAATCGCTCGAAGGCGGAGCAAGCATTGAAGACGCTTTTGGTGCAGCGAATGAAGCCGTTGAGGCCGGTGGTGATCCAGCCGCAGGTGACGCTGGCGGTGCTGCCCCAGGTAGTGCTGCTGCCGGTGGTGATCCAGCCGCAGGTGACGCTGGCGGTCCTGCACCCGGTAGTGCTGCCGCTGATGATGCTGGCGGTCCTGCACCCGGTAGTGCCGCAGACACAGGTCAAACTCCAGAAACCTTCGCCGACGATGCTGGCGGTGCTGCCCCAGGTAGTGCTGCTGCCGGTGGTGATCCAGCGGGTGCGCCTGCAGCTGATACTGCTGCCCCAGTTGATTTTTCTGCCGCGGCTGGTGCCGCTTCAGAAGATGCCGCTGATCCAGCTGGTGCTGCTCCCGCGCTAGACTTGGGTGCTCTCGGTGATGCTCTTGGCGCTTCCGACGGAGGAGGTATCGGTGGAGATTTAGTCGTGGAAGACGCAGCCGATGCCGCTATCGGAGGGGCACTCGACGCCGCAGCAGAACAAGGTGGTGCACCTGCCGGTGACCCTGCCGCTGCAGGTGACCCAGCAGCCGACGCTGCAGTTGTTGCTGACGTTGCTGACGAAGTCGATGACGTTGATACAACCGATGATGGTGGCGGGTTAGGCTAACCGCAGACCAGCAAGTAGATTTAACCCCACCCAAATTTGAAAACTTGGGTGGGGTTTTTCTATCAATTATCTATTTGATTTGAGAGCTTAGACTACTTCAAATAGGCCTGCAGCACCCATACCTCCGCCAACACACATAGTCACAACCACGTATCTAGCACCTCGCCGTTTACCTTCAATCAGTATATGTCCGGTCATTCTGTTTCCACTCATACCGTAGGGATGGCCAATGGAGATTGCTCCGCCATTAACATTAAATTTAGCCGGATCTATACCCAACTTATCCCGGCAATATAAAGCTTGAACAGCGAATGCTTCATTCAGCTCCCACAAATCAATATCATCGATAGTCAAACCGTTTCTCTCTAGTAATCGGGGTACGGCGAAAACTGGGCCGATACCCATTTCATCCGGTTCACAACCATGAACAGAAAGCCCACGGAATACTCCCAAGGGTTGCAGGCCCTTCCGTTCTGCTAATTTCGAATCCATGACTACGCATGCTGAAGCGCCGTCAGAGAGTTGGCTCGCATTACCGGGCGTTATGGAGCCATTCTCAATTACCGGGTTCAGCCCAGAAAGATCCTCTGGATTGGTACTAGGACGGTTGCATTCATCTCTCACCAATGTCACTTCTTTTTCACTCACCTCACCGGTATCTCTATTCTTGACTTTCATGACTGTACTTAAGGATACAATTTCATCGTCAAAACGACCTGCCTGCTGAGCTGCAGCTGTCCGCTGCTGAGAAGTCAAAGCATATTCATCCTGGACTTCTCTACTAACGTTATATCTGTTAGCAACCGTCTCGGCCGTATCAAGCATTACCATGTAAATTTCTGGCTTGGCCTTTTGAACCTCCGGTTCCTCGACGACTGTCGCTTCCTGATGGTTAGCCGGTATCATACTTATTGATTCGACCCCTGCAGCAACAATTATCGGTACTTTATCCATGACAACCCGCTGTGCGGCAATTGCTATAGTCTGCAACCCTGAAGAGCAAAAGCGATTAACCGTAGCGGCACCGGCTGTGACAGGAATTCCAGCTCTAATTGAGGCGTGGCGCGCGACGTTTTGACCCTGGGCCCCTTCCGGAAAACCGCACCCCATCCAGACATCCTCCACTTCTCCCGGTTCAATCTCAGCACGATCCAATGCATTTTCAATTACGTGACCCGCCATTGTGATAGGTGAGGTGTTATTGAAACTACCTCGATAGGCTTTGCCTATTGGTGTACGGGCAGTAGAAACGACGACAGCTTCGGACACGAGTTATACTCCATGTAAAAAGTTTATTTCTCGATTTGCCAACTCCACAAGTTGACTTTGGTCGCCTTATTGTTAGGTTTTACCATACGATTATATTTTTTTAATGCATATCCGGCAATTCGAATAGGTTAAATCTAACAATAATTACACAGGGAGATACCTATGAGGGGAATAAATAAAAAACTCAACATATTTATAGCTGCAGCTGTATTTTTAGTAACATATTCGGGATCTACCGATTCAAAACTTCATGCAAAAGAGCTCAAGCTAGCTCACTTCATGCCGCCAGTGCACCACTTACATAGAAATATGTTTGTGCCTTTGGCAAAAAATTTAGCCGCCGCCACTAACGGTAAATTAACGATCAAAATTTATCCCTCAGGTGGATTAGGCAAGGGACCAGTTCAACAGTATAAAAGGGTGGTTACCGGAGTCGCCGATATAGTTTTTGTAATCCAAGCCTATACGGCCAAGTTGTTTCCCAAGGCAATGATTGCCGGTAAAGCCGGATTAGGTAAAACTGGCGAAGAGGTAACCCGTCGCATATGGAAAGTTTATGATAAATACTTAGCTGACGAGTTTACCAAGGCAAAACTTTTAGCACTTTGGGGAATCTACCCGGCAACATTAATTAGCCGCAAAAAACCAATACGCACTCTTGCAGATATCAAGGGAATGAAGTTTCGTCTTTCTTCGGCGGCAGACATTCCCCAGATGAAAGCTTGGGGTGGTGTCGGTATCATGATGCCTGTGACTAAAACATATAACGCCCTGCAGAATGGCGTCATCGACGGCATTCAAATTGCACCGGTCGCCTTATATCGGCCCTGGAATTTCAATGAACCCGCTGAATATGTAACGCACGGTGTTAATGGCCCATCAACCGTCATGTCTGTTATGATGAACCAAAAAAGTTGGGATGGTCTTTCCAAGTCCGAGCAAAGTACACTTTATGGCTTGATGGGCAAAGAAGCCAGTATCAAAATCGCTCGTTCCTGGGGCCAAGACGATGAAAAAGCCCTGAAAAATGCAGAGAACGGAAAGGGTGTAAAATTAATTCGCCTTTCACCGGCGGAGGCTGCGCCTTTCAATGCATTGACCGATAAGGCCAACAAAGAACAACTCGCAATTCTGGACAAGAAAGGCATACCCGCCACAGAGATCTTTAATGCGATGATGAATTAGTTGCGTTAAGAATACCACAATTGTTTGTTCTTCCGTGTTGAACGATCAAAAACAAACATCCGAAAGAAACAACCACGCGATTGACGTAATCGATCGCGTGGTGCGTTTTGTGGCCTTCTGGATTGGCGGTCTGTTCCTGCTTGCCCTGACGTTGATTACGGTCGTTGATGTTACGCTCCGTTCGGCTTTTAATTCCCCCATTTTTGGGGGACAGGACATTGCCCAATTGTTTATGATCACGGTCGTCTGCAGTTCCATCGCCTACAGCGGTCGTTCTGGCGGACAGGTTGCCGTAGAACTGCTCGAAGGGTTTTCGGGTACGGTAACAATGCGCTACATGGATATCGTAATAAAACTTATCAGCGCCGTTATGCTTGGTGTTCTAAGTTGGCATTTAGTGATAAGCGGTATTGAAGCCCACCAGTTTGGTGAGGCAACACTCACGTTGTTAATTTCATTTGGGCCATTTTTTATCTTATTGGCCATTGGAATTCTACTGTATTTACTCGTACTTTTAGCTGAAATTTTGCTTCTATTACAAGGTTATAGCACTAAGTATCGGGGCGAATAGAAAATACGGTCGTACTAATGACTCCAACAACCATTGGCATTATCGGACTGGCTTTCCTATTCATATTTCTCATACTTCGTATGCCTGTTGCAATAGCAATGCTAGTGGTGGGATTTGTTGGTACTTGGGTTATGAACGGCACAACCCCCGCCCTTATAAGCCTGAGCGGTGAAGCTTTTGAGATAGTATCGTTCTTCGAGTTATCGGTTGTCCCTTTATTTGTACTGATGGGGAACCTCGCAGGCGTCTCCGGTATGAGCAAAGACCTTTACGAAGCCGCCTATAAATGGTTTGGCCACTTTAGAGGAGGCCTTGCTTCGGCAACGATTGTTGGATGTGCTGGCTTTGCGGCCATGAGTGGGTCCTCAATAGCCGCAGCAGTCACGATGGGAAGGGTCGCACTTCCCGAAATGAAGCGTTTTAATTACGGTGACTCACTAGCAACTGGTGCCGTTGCTGCTGGGGGTACGTTAGGCATTTTGATACCCCCTTCAACCGGGATGATTATTTATGCGATCCTAACTGAACAATCTATCGGTAAGCTATTTATAGCAGGTGTGATACCGGGTCTATTACTTACCAGCCTATTCCTGGTAGCAATTTACATTGTAACAACGCTCAAACCTGAACTTGGGCCTGCTGGTCAAAAATCTACCCTCTCTGAGAAAATCGGGTCACTCAAAAATGCCGGGACAATCATATTTATCGTCGCGATCACGATTGGTGGAATTTATTTTGGCTGGTTCACACCGGTAGAAGCGGCAGGTGTAGGCGCATTCCTGACGTTAACCGTTGCATTATTAAGAAAAAACCTTAGCTGGGAAAATACAAAGTTCGTGGTATTCCAAACACTTCGAACAACAGCCACTGTTTTCATGATCTTAATTGGTGCCCATGTGTTTATTCCCTTCATGGCACTTTCAGAAATACCTTCAGACCTAGTTTCATTTCTTACAAGTATAAATGTAGGTGACCTCGGAGTATTGATTATAATTTTGGTGACATATGTGGTACTGGGCACATTTCTGGAAGGCTTGGCGATGCTGGTCCTTACTTTGCCCATTGTTTATCCGCTTATCCTTGAGCTTGGATTAAGCCCAATCTGGTTCGGCGTGGTAGTCGTGATAGTGTTAGAAATGGGCCTCATTAGTCCACCAGTCGGCGTCAACGTATTTGTGGTAAAAGGTATTGCACCAGATGTTCCAATGAATACCATATTTCGAGGAATTTGGCCTTTCTGGTTTGCAATGGGCCTATGCCTTGTTATCCTGGTAGCGTTGCCTGAATTGGCACTATTCCTGCCACAAACTATGTTTGATTAGCGTAAATTTCAGACATTCTTATTAGCTTCAGAAGAATTTTTCACCAATTCCGCAAGTAAAATTGCTGCAATGACAACCCCGGCACCGACTAATTGTAAAGGCTCCAACACTTGATCCAGCAATAATGCTCCAAGGACGATACTTGCAACAGGCTCAAAATTCATAAGTAAACTCGTCCGTATTGCACCAATCTTGGCGAGCCCAACAAACATCCCTATCATTGCAAATGCAAAAAATACACACGACCCTATGAAGGCAGCAATACCTTCAAATGATACTGGCAAAGGAATATCCCCGGCATTCATGTCCATCAGAATGAATAAGAGTGTTGCCGAAGACATCATATGAAAGCTAACAGGCCGGGAATCCTGTCCATCACCAAGATTATTATTTACCAACAACAAAATGGTAAATCCTACCGCTGCTCCAATTGCCAAGGAAATACCAACTAAGTTGATATTACCCCCTATATCCAGTGCAAAACCCAACCCGATGAAAGCCGTTATCAGACAAACCAGAATCCTAAAAGTTAGACGTTCCTGACCGATTGCCCACGAACCCAGGCTAGTGAGAATGGGGTAGAGATAAAATGTAAGTACTGCCAACGCCACCGGAAGGTAGAGCAGTGCGCTCATGAGACAATATGAGTATAAGGCAACTATGCCGCCCATACCGATTGCGATCCACCTTACCCTGAACGGCAAACCAATTGGTACTCGCCAAATCTTCAATATCACAAAAACGGAGAAAGCTGCTATCGCTGTCCTGAAGGTCAGTAGAGAGAGGGGGGTAGCACCGTGGTCTAATGCTATTTTTGAGAGTGTAGAATTAGCCGCAAAACTGAAGGCAACGAAGACAATTAAAATCACGCCAGGTAAACTGGTCAAAGAACGGGTATTGGGGGTCATATGGTACTAGATCTATGTCGCCAATTCCGGCATCCAGCCAAGTGTCTTCTCAGTCCGCTTGGAGGGAACATACTCAGCACCAAGCCAACCTTTCCACCCCATTTTATCAATGGCATCGAACAAATTAGGAAAGTTAATCTCTCCAGTTCCAGGCTCGTGACGGCCCGGAGTATCCGCAAATTGAATATGACCGATCTGATCTAAATTATCCCGGATGGTATTCACAAGATTTCCTTCCATGATTTGCATGTGGTAGACATCATATTGGATTGCAAGGTTCTTGTGTCCAGCACGTTCTATGATCTCAACGGCAGCGGCTGTCGAATTCAACAAAAACCCGGGTCGGTCGATAGTGTTTACAGCTTCTGTTAAGACCTTCGTACCTATATTCTCGAAAGCCTCCGCGGCATAGTAGAGGTTTGACGCCAACACATCCAGACACTGCCTCCTCTCAAATTTTTCCAAAGAAGGCGCTCCTGCTAAAACATTAACAGAGGTCGGTTTTAAACTATCCGCATATTTATGTGCTTCTTCCACTGAAACCTTGAATTGTTCTTCTCGGCCGGGATGAGCAGCGATGCCAGGTCCTCCAGCAGTAAGGTCGCCAGCTCCAATATTAATTAGGGTGATTTGAACCCCCGCGCTTTCCTTTGCTGCCAATACCCTGGTTAAAGGAAATTCATAAGGAAACTGAATCTCTACAGCACTAAAACCGTGTTTCTTGGCAATTCTAAACCTGTCTAGAAAATCATGCTCAGTAAACATGGTTGAGATATTGACGGAAAATCGAGGCAAATTAAGTCTTCCTTAGTCGTCGTTCACTGTCCATCTGAGTTGTCGTTGTACTGGAAAAAAGCGGAGCTCGAACCTTTCGGATATCAAACCCCAGATACCCTGTGGAGCCTTGAGCATAATTAAAACCGCCGTCGAACCTAATAGTATAAGATACCATGAGCCGTAATCGGCTAAAGGTTCTCGTAACAGAAAGTAAATAATAGTTCCGATAATTGGACCTTCAATAGTCCCTATACCCCCAATTACAACGATAAAAATGACGGTGGTGGTCCAGTTAATATCAAAGGCCGCCGCAGGACTTATTCTGAGTTTTGTGAGGAATATGAGAGCTCCAATAGCAGCCGTACCGAAAGCCGCAAAAATATATACCATTAATTTTGCACGGAAGTTATCAACCCCTAAACTACGAGAAGCTTCTTCTGAATCTCTAATAGCCGTCAACGCTAAGCCATGGCGTGATCGAAGAAGTAAATATATAACAACAATAACAGCAACTACGACAGCTAATGCTACCCAGTAAATAGTGGCTTCACGAACTGAGCGGCTAGAAGCGATAGACCTGACGACGGATACGGGCAAGCTGGCACCGGAACCGCCACCTAAAGCTATAATCTGGGCGAAGATTAGCATAAAAACTTCCGCCACAACCCAGGTGCCGATGGCAAAATAGTGTCCCCTCAGTCGAAATACCAGAAAGGCGACCGGCAAGGAAATTAGAGCTCCAAGAATTCCGGCAAGAGGAATTGTCCAAACAGCTCCAACACCTACATGGATGGAAAAAACAAATAGCATATAACCACCGAAACCGAGAAATGCCTGTTGGCCAACAGAAACCAACCCCCCGTAGCCCGCAAGTAAGTTCCACAGTTGTGCCAAAGCCAAGATGTAGAACACCTCAACAAGGAGGCGCATCTCCGCACGACCACCCCAATAAGGAACAGAAATTAAAACCGCCAGCAACATTATGCCGAGAACGGCGCCCAGCCGGCTCGTTGCAGTTGAGCGTTGCACCCAGTATCGCGACGAATTAATCATCCCGCATCCTTGGAAATAATCCATTCGGACGGAAAACCAATATAACTAGAAACGCAATATGACCGGCTAGAATTTGCCACCCGGGATCCAGTTTTGCTCCAATATTTTGGGACACACCAAGAATTATCCCACCAGCTAGTGTGCCCCAGAGTGATCCTAAGCCACCCATAATCACCGCTTCAAAAGCAAAGAGTAAACGTGAAGGTCCTGCCGACGGGTCAAAATTGGTACTAATACCCACAAATAGTCCAGCTATTCCAACGATCAGAAGTGCCAAGGCCATCGACAGTGAGAATATATGCCTATCATTTATACCCATTAGTTGAGCTGTTACCGCATCATCTGACGTCGCGCGGAAAGCCCGCCCGATTCTTGTATTTGAAAATAAGTATTGCAGTCCGATTATTATGAAAACTGCAACGATAAATACGATTAAGGGAAATACTCCCACAGACAAATTTTCGTAAAGCTGGATACTGAGTATTTCCAGACTACCTGCTTTAATTCTCTGAGAATCCGCCGAGAAAATTTGCAACAACAAATTTTGAATGACAATTGACAATCCGAAAGTAACTAATAATGGAGGCAGGAGATCATCCCCAAGGGTGAAATTCAGAATACTCCGCTGGAGAATGTAACCAAATACGAACATAATTGGTAAGACTGCCACCAACGAGATGAATGGGTTAAATCCCATAACATCTATGGCAACCATGGCTACAAAAGCCGATAAGACAATAAGATCACCATGCGTAATATTTACCAACCGCATCACCCCAAAGATAATTGCCAATCCAGCAGCAAAGAGTGCATAGAGGCCACCTGTAAGGATCCCCTGGAGAACTGTGTTCACCCACTCAATCAATTTGATAATCCATTCCGGGGAAAATATCTTTTCTCTTTGATGAGCAACAAAAGAATGAAAAGGGTAACACGACGGCGCTAGGTAGATTTGTCCTTCCTACCAATAGAAAAACGCCTCGTCGAACCTCGGAGATGGAAGAATGACTATACAAAAAGTTCATTTGTCACTTCCAAAATAAGCTGCTGCAATACTATCTTTGGTGAGATTTCTTGGCACGCCTGTCAAAGAAACGCGCCCCTCTTGAAAGCAATATACTCTATCAGCCACTTCCAATGCCTTATTGATATCCTGTTCTACCAATAACAAGGTCACTCCTTCCTGCTTGATGGTAGGAAGGCTCTCGTAGATATCATTGATGACGATTGGAGCAAGACCTAGCGACAGTTCGTCAAATAATATGAGTTCGGGATTTGCCATCAATGCCCGCCCGATGGCGGTCATCTGCTGTTCCCCCCCGCTTAACGCTGTACCTGCGACATCTCTCCGCTCTTTAAGTATCGGGAACATGCCGTAAATCCGTTCCAAGTTCCAGGCGCCTGCACGTTGACTATATCCGCCGATTAGAAGATTTTCCTCCACACTCAGGCTTGGGAATAGCTTGCGACCCTCCGGCACCATGGCAATGCCCTGACCAACGATATCTGACGCTGCCCGGTGGGATATATCCATGCCACGATAATTAATAGCGTCTGCGGTGTTGGTGACCAGTCCAGAAACCGAGCGCAAAAATGTTGACTTACCAGCTCCATTAGCCCCGATTATGGCAACGGCTTCTCCTTCTTCAATCGCAAGATTAATTCCAAATAACGCTTGAAAATCTCCGTAAAAAGCATCGAGATTGTTGACTTCAAGGAGGCTCATTCCACACTAATTCCCATATAAACCTTTTGTACTTCGGGGCTTTTGATAACTATTTTGGGGTTACCATCATCAAGTTTTTGACCAAAATTAATCACGATCAGCCGTGAAACCACAGATAACAGGGCATGAACTATGTGTTCAATCCAAATTATAGAAGTCCCTTCAGCGTGAATACTATTGATGGTTGCAATCAGTTCTTTTACCTCATGCTCGGTCAAACCTCCGGCTATTTCATCTAGTAAGAGGACTTTAGGACGAGTAGCTAATGCACGTGCTAATTCTAGGCGTTTGCGTTCAAGTAAGGTAAGAGATCCGGCTAACACATTAGATTTTTCAAGAAGGCCGGATAGTTTAAGGATCTGAGCACAAAAGTCGTAGCTCTCGCTTTCACCTCTCCCGCTGCCAAAGGCAGCACCTACTAGCAGGTTTTCAAACACCGTCATACCGACAAATGGATGAGGAATTTGATAAGATCGTCCAATTCCCGCCCTACAGCGATCGTGGGCTGGCATGCGGGTAATGTCAGCACCATCGAAAACAATACTTCCGGAATTGGGGTGCAAACTACCGGTTATCAGGTTAAACAGGGTGCTTTTCCCGGCACCGTTTGGTCCAATAATTCCTAGCGCCTCTCCCTCTATCAGGTGCATGTGAAAGGAATCTATTACGAGAAGAGAGCCGAAACTTTTCGAGAGATTTGTTGTGGTAAGTAGGTCTGCCATTTGGCCCTAAGAATATCACATCAAAAGGCCGGATACCCGTAAGGACGGCTATCCGGCAACATTTGACAAACGATTACAATCTTAGATCGGTTTCATCACACCTTTAACCGGTATATTTGTCGCAGTTTTATTATTCACAACCTGCAAGTCATATTTATGTTTTGATCCACGTACCCACTGACCGCCAACCAGAGGGGTCTTGCTGACATTCTTGACTGGCTTTCCACCCCAATGCACTCGACCAACAATTGTATCCAACTTGGTATCAGCGATAGCCTGGACAATAGACTTGGGAGAATTTACATCTTTAGTACGCCCAAGCACGTTGGCAGCAACCTCAAATAATGCATGTCGGAAACCAATCGGCTGGGTCCACTGTTTACCGGTATTCTTTTCATATGCGGCGGACAGTTGTCCCGCGCTGTCGCCGGTCAGGCTGGATCTAAATGGATGGCTTGGCGTCCACCAGACTTCTGAGGAAAGCCCCGTTCCACGATCACCAAGCGCTTCAATGGCGGCAGGAAATAGAAGGGCCTTTCCAACCGTAACGGCTTTAGGTTTAAAGCCCTGCTGTGCCGCTTGCGTCCAAAAAGTTGTAAAATCTGGCGGGATCATTACACCACTGACAATTTCCACATTAGCCTTCTTGAATGCTGAAATTTGAGCCGAAAAATCATTATTTAGCTGCTGGTAACGGCCAGTATCAATCAGCTTAAAACCTTTAGAAGCTAAGACTGGTGGAAAACCTAATTTTTTATCACCCCAGGCATTACCGTCAGCATCGTTTGGCCATAACGCACCCACAACCTTATTTGTGTCCAGTGAGTTCCAAAGATTAAGAAATACCGCGATCACGTCTTCCAAGCCCCAGAAGAAATGGTATGTCCAGTCGAACCCCTTCGCCGGATTACCACCCCTACCAAAGAAATAAGGCTGCCAAGGCGCATCCGACGTAATACAAGGGACCTCATTTATTTCCGCCTGATCAGACAGCGGATTTGTAGTGTCGGGTGTCCCGGCACCCATCAAAATATCAACCTTGTTTTTGAGAATAAGTTCCGATGCAACCTCGGCGCAGCGGTTCGGGTTGGACTGTGTATCTTTCACAAAAATTTCTATAGGATGAATTTGGCTCCCGATCTTAATCCCATCTTTAAAGGCCGACCGTATACCTGCGATGACGAAATCATCTGCTTCGGCAAATGGTGCGAGAGGCCCTGTTTTCGGGCTTATATAGCCAAGTTTAACTGGACGCCCTGAAGCATACGCTAGACCTGACCTTAGTATTGCAGGTGCGGTAACTGCAGTGGAAGCGACCAGACCAGCCGTTGAAATAAAACGACGACGAGTTACTTTTTTTATCTCGTTTACGTTGAATTTTACTTTCTTACTTTTCTTCATATTTCATCACTCCTGTTTGTCGGTGTAGTGCCTCCCTTGGCCTTTATTTTGAACTATTTACACCACTTTACTAGCAAGCACCGCCCATAAATTAATAGTCTTGAAATTTGCGACATTAAGTCAAGTAGTATAGTTTGCTAAGCTCGATTTTTCATTGTGTGGTAACTTAATTCCCCTGGATCAGTGAGGTCGGGCACCGTCCACCCATCCAGATCATATTCAGCCATACACTGCTCAGCAAATCCTTTAAATTTTTCGGCATTACCTGAAGCCTCAGCCCCAAAAAGACAGTACCTTCTTATCTCTTCTGTGGAACCGCCATAATTTATTTCGTATAACTCGTGACGACCGCCAAATTCTGAGGCGATACTGTCCCAAAGCAACTTCATGAGCTTCACACGTTCCTCAGCCTTGTAACCATTCGACCCTCGAAGATAACGGTCAATATACGGTCTGAGTTCGGGATTTTTAAAATCCATGGCGTGAGAATTCAAAAAAATAAGCCCAGAAGCTGCTGTCTGTTCAATGATATATTTAACCTGAGTGTAAGCCATAGTTGCTATTATTTGATAGGCATTACCTGGATCCATATTTGGCAGCACGTAGTCGTCTATCCACGGCTTCGGATCCCGGACCATAGCGTCCGACAATCCCCAAAACAGATTTCGCCAGGCTATGACCTCCCCAACATTAGCCTGAACTCCCCGGTAGTCTTTTGTACCGGCAGCTTCAACAGCTTTTAACAGAAGTCCTGCAATAAAATCTAACTTTACCGCCAGCCTGGTGCAGCCATGAACTACAAATCGAGGCAAAAATCCTGTTTGCGGAAAGAAATTATTCGCCTTTTCTATGTCACCAAAGACAAAGACGTTCTCCCAGGGAACTAATACTTGATCCATAATAAAAATAGCATCGTTTTCATCTAATCGGCTCGACAAGGGAGCATCAAAGGGACTTCCCATTACGGTAGAAGTCATTTCGTAAGAGGTGCGACAAATAAACTTTACACCCGGCGCATTGGTCGGGATCATGAATACTACTGCAAAGTTCTTGTCCTGTAGCGGGATCAATCCGTGATGCGCAACGAAGGTATAATTGGTTAATACAGAACCGGTCGCGACTACCTTAGCCCCCGAAACAACCAACCCGGCATCAGTCTCCTTCTCCACTTTGCAGCAAACGTCAGCGGCTTCGTTAGGTGGTCTATCCCGATCCACCGGAGGGTGTATAATCGCGTGGTTGATAAATGGTACACGTTCCTGACTGAACTTGTACCAGCGTTTGGCATTATCCTGGAAAGGATCATAGAATTCGGCATTAGCTCCAAGGGTTGCGAGGAATGAGGCTTTATAATCTGGGGCGCGGCCAATCCATCCGTAAGTGATGCGTGCCCACTCAGCAATAGCATCTCGGCCAGCCACCAAATCATCTACATTTTTTGGTGCTTTGAAAAATGCATGGGTTTTGCCACCATTGCCTGTATCGGTGGGCAGCAAGATCTTGTCTCTATGTTTTGGATCATGAAGGGCATCAAACAGCCGAGCCGTCATTTTTGCGGTATTCCGAAATGCCGGGTGCTCCGTAACCTTCGTAACCCTCTCTCCGTAAATGTAAACTTCCCGACCGTCATCTAGTTCTTCGAGATATTCTTCTGCGGTCATCGGTGAAGTATGGTTTACGCTACCCGTATTTTTTGGAAGAGAAGCAAAAGTTTCTTTGTCATCCCTGTCTACGCTTTGATCCATTTGGAAACCTCCCAATTTACGCTTTATTCTAGCCAAATTTTTATAAATTATTATAAACTTTTGCAGACGAGTGTTCACCCATAACTCGTATAATAGAATTATAGTCATTTGTTATGTAAAGCAATCGACCCGCCATTGTTCCCATATCTGGTCTTATTTTAAAGACGAAAAACAATTCTAAATCCACCGACGAGCTACTGTACAAAATAAGACTTCTTAAAATACACCTACCGGGGCTTGACCTTATTCTAGGAATTGTTGATATCGGTCCTTAGTACAAAAAATGGAGAAAAAAATGTCTCGGCTTAAAGAACTAAAATACGAGGAAATGAACCCCGAGCAACAAGCTCTTCACGACGAAATATTGTCAGGTCCAAGAAGCCGTATAGGAGGCCCTATGAACGGCTGGTTTAGAAACCCGGAAATCGGTTCCTTAATCCAAAAGGTAGGCGCTTATTGCCGATATCATACAACACTCGAACCAAAACTTTCGGAACTCGCGATATTAGTAGTTGCACGCCAGTGGAACCAGCCTGTGGAGTGGTGGGCACACCAACCACTCGCAATCAAGGCCGGTCTCAAACCGGCAATTGCAGAAGCCATCGAAAACCGGTTGCAGCCAACGTTTGAAGATGAGAAAGAAGAGGCCGTTTACGAAGTTGCTCAAGAAATCCTTGATACAAAAAAACTGAGTGACCTAACTTATAAAAATGCGCTCACCGTGCTTGGTGAAAAAACCCTATTTGAACTCACGGTGATCATCGGCTACTACGCCTGTATTGCTATACAAATGAACTGCTTCGATGTTGGAATTTCCGAAGGTGAGAAACCACGTTTGAAAGACTGATCCACAAATGAGCCATCCAGGTTACAACGACTACTATTTTGAAGACATCCAAGATACCGGCAGGATATCCCGGGGCGAGTATCTGCTGACCAAGGAAATCATTCTGGAATTTGCTAATCAGTGGGATCCAATGTTATTTCATATCGATGAAGAGTTTGCAAAGTCGACTCCCCACGGCGGATTAATAGCACCTGGCACGCTTCTAATGGCGATTAGAATTCGTCTACTTCATAGTGGCGGAATCAATCGCAGGGTTCTGGCGTCTGCTGGTTTTGAAAATGTTCGTTTTGTTAAACCAGCCTACGTAGGAGACCGACTTACCCTAAACGTTGAATTACAAGATAAACGCATTTCTAAGTCACGTCCCGAATATGGTATTGCAAAATATTATATGGAATTGGTTAACCAAACAGGGGATAAAGTCTTGACGATGATCGATACCGTCATGATTGAGCGCAATCCAAATATATAACATCAGCTGTATTAATTTTGATCGGAAACGCCTAAGCAAATTAGGCAGGCATCCGGGTCTACGAGCCTAAACATTGGACTTTTGGCAATCTAGTAATTTAGGCTACAGTTACCAATAACTAGACGCTCAGTCTTACAAGGGTAAAAAATATCGAGGATAGCCTGGATATGCCTGAATTGGCTCAGGACATCGGCAATTTCTAGAAGGTCTCGCGATGATTAAAGTGACTGATGTAGCTTACGCGCGTTTTCGGGCGCCAGATTTGGATCTAATGGAGAGTTTTCTGAAAGACTTTGGTTTAACCCGCTCTTTTAGAACAGAGACTGCCCTCTACATGAGAGGGACAGATAGCGATCACCATCTGCATATTACGGAACTCGGTCAACCGGCATTTGTGGGCTTCGCTTTTAATGCCGCGTCAGAGGAAGATTTACATATAATATCAGAAGTGGAAGGAGCTTCTTCTGTTGAAAAGGTTCATGAACCGGGAGGCGGCAAACGGGTAACACTACCGGATCCAGACGGTTTCCTTATTGAGATAATTCACGGTATGGACGAATTAGCCGAACTCCCCGTAATAAACCAGTTTTCGCCTAATTTTGGAGAAATACGCAATAGGCAGGGTAAGTTTGTTCGGCTAAATCATGCCCCGGCTCAGTGCAAAAGACTTGGACATGTTGTCCTCAACGTTACGAACTTTAAGGCTACTGACGAGTTCTATAAATCCCACTTCGGCTTAATCACGTCTGATGAATGTTTTAATGATGCTGGAGAGATTTGTTTAACTTTCAACCGTGTTGATAGAGGCAAAATATACGTGGATCATCACACGTTATTGACAATTCCTAGCCCCCAAGCTGGGCTAGGGCACATCGCATTTGAAGTTCAAGACATAAATCACATTTTTCTTGGGCACGAATTTTTAAAAAAAAATGGCCACCGGCACTCATGGGGCATCGGCAGGCATATCTTGGGATCCCAAGTATTTGACTATTGGTTCGACCCCTTCGGTTTTCGGGTTGAGCACTGGACTGATGGCGATTTACTAAACGCTGACACACCAGTAGGGAGATCGTCGGCTACTGAGGCACTGAATGTCCAGTGGGGTGCTGACAGTAGCCAACGAGCAACCTAGTCTTTTAACCCAACCAACGGCTCCATTCAGGTTTTGCGAATTACGTAAATAAAGGAACTACTTTCCTTAGAACTTTCCAGTAATTCGTACCCTGTGTTGTCGCAGTAATCAATAAAGTCGACAGCAGAACTGGGATCTGTAGAAATCACCCGAAGTGTTTCACCCGCATCCATACTACGAAGAGCTTTTTTTGCCTTGAGAACCGGTATGGGACACTTTAGTCCCGATGTATCAATTTCCTCGTTGACAACACTGAGCTCGGTTTTTGGTCCCGAACCACCCGGGTAATCCAGGCCGACGCCCTCTAGGTGACCAAACAATTCACGCACTTTCAATAAATCGTCTATTGGCAGTGGCGGTTTATTTATCGACGCTATATTCTCCGTCAAATGGTCAAAATTACCAGTTCCGAATAGTATAATATCGGCCCCCGCCTGGTGCCGTACAAAGCGGTAACATGCATCAATAACACTGGATGCTCCCTCTTCGTGAAGCAGAAAGTCGAGGGGGTTATCCTTAGACATTATCCAGTCTGGCAACCTCCCCTGCCCCACCAATTCATTCACCTCCGCTTTAAGACGACCTGGCGTACTGAAAATGCTCCTCACCGCAAACATAATAAGGGTTCCGATCCCTTGGTTTTGAGAGCGCGGAAAAACAAATCGCTCCGCATTCTGGTTCATGATGTGGTAGGCCAGCATAATGACATCAAAACAGTTATCATCGAATGCCCTCTGGAACATTTCATGCTGATGATCCTGGGGGGCATTTTCCGTCACACCGAGATGGCGGAATTTGCCCTTTTCCTTCTCTTTTGTCAGTACGGGAACGATGTCACTCATCACATAGTCATACCAGCGCGGATAAACACCATGTAAGTGAAATACGTCCACATATTCGACACCCAATTGCCTAAGCGAGTTTTCAAGCCCTTTAACTATTGTTTCAGCGTTATTAACGACCCCTGCCCAGGCTGGATGAAACTTCGTTGACAAGACAACCTGATCACGTGGGATATTTTTGATCGCCTTGCCTACGGCAACCTCGGTGCCATAACTACTCGCCGTATCAATAAAATTAACACCGAGATCAATAGCTGACCGAACCAGGCGAATGGAGTGCTCTTCACTCTCCCCGGTTTCCAGGCCCAGCTTAGAACCACCACCACAACCAAGGCCCGCCACACTCACCCGCAAATCAGTTCGGCCTAGCTTGGTATATTCCATATAATTCCCATTATCTGTCTAATTACGACGGATACATATCGATACTAATGAATATGAATGTCTTGTGCGTTCATGAGTAGAAATACAGACTGACAGGGGTACCTTCAAGACCGCACCCAACCGGTTTAACTTTTTTCAGGTTTTGGACGATGAATATCGCTGCGCTACTTTTAAAATCTTCCCGTTCCTTTGGTGAACGACCGGCTTTGGCGCTGGGAAACAGTGTTACTTCAAATTACAGGAATACGAGCAAACGTGTTGCAATACTAGCGGGAAGCATTAGAGACATTATAGGCTTATCCCCCGGAGATCGTGTCGCTATTGCCATGAAGAATTGTCCGGAGTTCAGTGATATCATGTTTGCCACATGGCATGCTGGCTGTGCCGCCGTACCCATGAATGCTAAACTTCACGAAAAAGAATTCACCTATGTGCTGAAACACTCTGGTGCAAAAGTATGTTTCGTTACGGAAGATCTGGAACCGAGAATTAAGATTGCAATTGAAAGTTTAGATGAACAACCGGATATCATTTCCGTAAGCGATGACCAATATCAGGGTCTCCTTAAGGCGAACCCCATTGAATTGGCAGAATTGGACCCAGACGCCCTAGCCTGGTTGTTCTATACCAGCGGCACTACGGGAAAACCCAAAGGGGCAATGCTTACCCACCGAAATCTTC
>JAOMCN010000041.1 GCA_028345065.1 Rhodospirillales bacterium | reverse complement strand
TCTGAAGTTAGGAATTTTTACGATGCAGACTCAATTACCAATGTTTACGATGCAGAAGTTGCCGAATTGATTAAAACGCAAACGGGTGCATCAAAGGTACTGGTATTTGACCACACATTCCGGACTGCCAATCACACTGTTGCCAACCAGAATAATACCCGCGGTCCTGTAAAAGCCGCTCACAACGATTACACCGACCGCTCCGCACGACAACGGTTACGTGATATTCTGCCGACGGATGAAGCGGAGGAGTGTCTGAAACGTCGCTTTTCTATCGTTCAGACTTGGCGCCCGATTCGCCATCCAGTACAATCAGAACCCCTTGCAATTTGCGATGGACGGACAATTCCTAATAAAGGTTTTGTGCCTATACAACGACGCTACTCTCATCGTACTGCCGAAACCTATCACATCTCGTATCACCCTGATCACCTCTGGTATTATTTTCCCGATATGACGCCGGATGAAGTAATCGTATTCAAAGTGTTCGATAGTGACCACTCAAAAGGCGTGCCATTCACCGCTCATACTGCATTTGATGATCCAAACACCCCAATTGACGCAAGGCTGCGCGAAAGTGTCGAATCTCGGGCACTAGTTTTATTTGAATAACTGGGGCTATTTCAAAATTTGACTGACGTTGGCCACGTGCCTGCGCAGCACTAAAATCATTATAGTAGATAAATTAAGAGGTGCACCTCTTAAAATTTTATTTGTTTCCTAAAACTAGGCGGCTACTTGCTCATCTGCGCCCAGAAGTTTCTTGGCTTTATCAACGAGCCCATTTGTCGGACCGTTCTTGATAGCAATTTTACGTGGCTTTAGGGCTTCAGGAAGTTCGCGCTCTAAATCGACAGTAAGCATACCGTTTTCGATATTAGCGCCGGTAACCTTTACATAATCTGCTAAATCAAAATTTCGTTCAAATGCTCGACTGGCAATTCCTTGATGAAGATAACTTACCTCACCATTCGCTTGGCGGGCTTTACCATCGATTACAAGGGAGTTTTCTTTCTGGATAATTTCCAAATCTCCTTCACCGAAACCAGCTACCGCCATGGTAATTCGGTAAGTATTGTCTCCCAAACATTCAATATTGTAAGGCGGGTACGATGAAGAGTGATCGGCCCGGTTTACGGCCGAGGTCATCAAATTTTCTATCCGATCAAAGCCTACAGAATAACGAAAAAGGGGTGATAAATCGTAAGTACGCATAACATATCCTCCTATAAAGCGATATGGTTTAAGCGGAACCCGCCATCATGGCCGAGCTCCTAATTGTTGTCTGTTTGACCCTATTAAGGCGTCTCTAGACACCTCTAAATTTAGTTCAATTTATCTGCATTTCAAGGGTTAGCTAAACCAAACCTAAATGATTAGGTAATAGATTACGATTTACAAAGTGGTCAGTCTATTTTCACCATATTCAACTTACAAATATATTAACTATGGCTCTCAAGGCTATCCAAATCTACAATGAAATTTTTTCAAGAATATTAATGTCCCTTAGCTAAACAAAAATTCAATCGGGACATCAACCACTATTACTATTATAGCATGCAAAATATTTCGCACTGGCTAGACAACGAAAAAAAAGAAAATCTAGTGCCGTAGGAATTTCTTTACTTGGGTCCATTTTATAAATCTATACGCTTAACTTTTAACACGCATTCGTTATTGCGACTATTAAACTACTACTGAGTAGTGATCATAATTTTCTCCGAAGCATCACATGCTTGTAGATTTCAACTGTTTCAGAGTCAGTTTTACCAAAGGTGAAAATAAAAGGATCTCCTTTATTATCTTCTGTAAAACCCCATCCTTCTTCGGAACTTTCTGTTGTAAATTGTATTGTCGCCAAGCGCCCATCCTGGCATTGGATAGCAGCAAACCCAGTCGAACCAACACCGTTAGAGCTCAAAAAAGTATATTTATAATTCCCATGACAACGGGTCCCGGTCACTATGCCTGTAAGCGAGATACTTCCGCTTGCGAGACCAACTGTCTGGCCTTCATAAATTTCAGACCCTTCACCAATGATACCTAGAACGGGAACTGCGACAGCTACTGGATAGGCAGTGCAAGCAATTAAGGATAAAAATGCTAACGGTAAAATGATTAATCTTGGCATACCGGACATTCGGTCATTGTTCGCATAAATGTTCAAACAAAATATATATTTCTGAAAATTTAATCCAGACACAACGAACTAAGAGTACCAAAATAATATTCGGTAGGAATAGGAAATGATTGCCGATCATGTGATCAAATCTGTGCTATTTGATGGTATCAGCGTAAAGCAATATCTCGCTAATATGAAGCTCTAAAATCACAACCCACTAGAAAATCCTATAGAACTAATTCTTTAACATTAGTTAAGTGCAGCCCGGGCGTCTCTAATGATGCCCTGATCAGCATAGAAATCATCTGGTTCGTTTATATAAAGTTCACCGTTGCCGTGGCATTCAATTTGTATTTTTTTGCAATGCGGACATTGGACATTCTTATAATGCCTTTCTGGATGCATCAGAATGGAGTGCATTTGTTTGAGCAAATCCTGTTCCATTTTGAGCTGCTCCAATAATGACATTTCCTGATAGCGCAAGAGGTTGCGCTTAGTCCGCAATACTACCAATGTACCCTGTTCACAATCCGGGCAGTGCATATTTTAAATCTCCTTACATCATTGAGGCTTTATCGCCCGGTTTTAAAATTCAGTGTAAATTTGTCGTTCACCATTTCACACCGACTAATAGAGACCTCATTATTTGACTTAGTATGAGGGTAGAACGTTACCGAAAAGTGAAAATTATCCTTGCGGGTTCTAATGTCCGAGCTCAAGCAAACTTTTAACGGTAGTTTTAGACTAAAAGCTACTGAAAATAGTAGTTGTATCTTGTAACTTCCCGGTCTTCCAGTTAGCGCCGAAACCATTCTGGTTTTAACAGAAATATGTATCCTAAACCTGCATACCTGGTATCGCGAAAGCACATCCTGAAAATCGCATGGCTGGGGTAACAAATGAACGCTACTCCATAGTCGCAAACCGAACTAATTAGATTTACGAAATACGACAACGTTATTTAATGATTGGAATTTAAATGAGTTTAACTGGATACGCAGAAGAATTTTTTAGACCCATAGCAAAAGTAAACATTAATGGTATTGGAAAAATTGTAAAACCACCGAAACCCAGATTGCTATCACGCATTTGTTCCAGGGTCGAAACATTATTTAGTGAATGGACCCAACACTCTTACGAAGCTTGGGTAAAAAACGGAAGACCAGACAAATTCTAGAAAAGTGGGAGAATAAATTTACTCCACCAGCACATCCCAGGTGGTTGGTTAACCACGAACCGCACATTGTAAACCAGCCTAATTTCCGCCTTTTAAAATGGATTAGTGAATTCTTAACGCAATGAACCGGGAAGATGGTTGAGCCTGCTCGAAAGCTTTATTACCTGCTCCACACTGTCGTCAAATCGTGCCACACAACTTCTACATCAAACAACTTGTCCCCCTTTTTAATTTGATCTCAACACTAATCGGCTTGGGCTACTTATTTTTACTACTCATCAATTAAAGGGTTCTTAAACAGCACGCCTTCGCACGTTTACCACTCTGAACGAAACCACTTTTAACAAAAGCCAATCAAAAAACTAGACTTTCGATACTAGAAAAGTTTTAGTGGAATAATTCTAACACCGGGTGATGACCATAATAGCTGCGTGGTTCATCTCTGTGACCTAACAAAGACTACAATAGACTGGTAAGTTTTATAAGAAATTGTATATTTGGCAACTAGACTAACTGAAAGATTAAATATGGGCCGCAAACCAAATTATAGTTTTGAACGTATGGAACGTCAAAAATTGAAAGCATCAAAGAAAGCATCAAGGCTGGAAGCAAAAAAGGAAAGAACGGAAAAAAGAAAGGCAGAGAATACTGAGCTTTCAGACAAGACCGACGTTGATAGCCTATCACCGCCTGAAGTGTTATGACGTCCTCTTAAGATATGGCAGGCTGACAATCTACGACCTGCTGTAGGGGAAATACGTAATGCTTGTAACCTTCTTCCAGTCCGGAGACATGGGAGGGGGGGGGCTGTCCGGATTGGAAATCGTCTGATACTTGGCATGAAAGTTAAATTGTAAGTCCTCTTCCCCCAGAAAAACCACCGTAACGTCTTCGAACTCCTTAAAAATTATTTAAACCTACCCTGCCAGAAGCCGTTGTTACGTTTTTTTTATGGCGGATTGTTACCACCGTTTACTTTCCGCCCCAGTTTGAAAACAATTATTCTGGGTATGCCTGCAAGATACTTCTTGCTTTAGGATTACGACATCCAAGCTATCATGCGTGATTTCTTTGCGTGATGGTAAAATTATTTAGCAAACTGCAAGGCCTTGGTGACCTCTTTGTCTTCAACCCTTTTTCACTGCGACGTAAAGGGTGGGGCGAGAGACGGGGCTCGAACCCGCGACAACCGGCTCCACAAGCCGGGGCTCTACCAACTGAGCTACTCCCGCCACTGATTTGTATTATGCAAAGCGGTCAAGCTTCTGACAATACAATCTATATTTATATTTTCGATATTGTAGTTTGCGAGTGTAGCGGTTTAGATCAACCTTGATTCAATTCCAGCATCGGATTAAGCATAAATCAAAAGTTTTATAATTACGGGAAATACTCTATAAAATGAGGCCATTGACAAATTTTTCCAAACGAGCCCAAAGACTGGGCAAAATTTCTTCCTGCTTGCAACCGCTTCATGGCAACTTCCCTCTACTAAAGGTAACCCGTCTTAATTCCAGCAGTCTGGACAAACTACGCAATATGGTGAATCTGTATTTGCTAGCTAGCCTCGAGGCCTTCTATAAAGGTCGTTCTTTTAATATGTATGACAGACTCTTTGATAACTGCATCTCAGAGATACTGGGTCTTCCGAATATCACTCCCAACGGTTTAATTCTCCCAAAGCAACAAACTTATTTAGCTTATAATCAAATTCACGCTGCAATAGTTGAAATTATTAATTTACTAAACCTTGAGGCTCATATTAAGTCAGTCCACGCCCCTGTTAATATCCGCTTGGTTAATGGTATGCCAGATCCAATAGTAGATAACCGCCCCAGAGCATCTGTAAAAATGCATAGCGATATGTGGGCCGGAGAGCCAGCCAACGCAATAATGGTGTTTTTACCTATTTATGGAGAACATGGTAAAATCGGAATAAAGTGGATTGAACCTCTCACCTTCCCTGTATCCCTTATGCGACCCTTAGATGACTTTGATGAAGGCCTGAGCCTTATTGAGAATGGGATCGAATATGATGTCGGATTTAACCCTGGAGATTTGGTCCTTGTAGATCCATTCGTATTGCACGCGACGCAAAAAAATGCCTGTGGAATGAGGCTTTCATTGGAATTCCGTTTTATTGCCTCCGAAAACCTAATAAGCGACAAACACGCACCTGGCACGCGCCACCGAAATTATTTATCGTACCCGGAATGGTCAGAAATTGGCCAAAGGCGAATTTTAGTCTCTGAAGAACCACTCTCGCCTTTTCTTGGTGAATACGGTCCGACTAAGAACGACTATGCGGCTAAATTCAAGATTGTCGACGTAGATGAATCCTTATAGTGATCAAGCTTCACTCCACTCCATCTCTTTAGCTGATTTGACCAAAATGTCCGGACTACCCATGACAACTGTGTCTGCTGTAGTCCAGTGTGACGATTTAGCTGGATTACGCTATCTACCATTGAACGAAGCCGAAACGACTGAGATCGAACAACGTTTAAAAAATATACTCAAAGATAACACGATAGAAAGAGCAGGTGCAGATGCTCAACACCGCTGGCAGTTAGGTTGGCAAGAGATTTTGGAGCGCGTCCGGTTAGGCGGCATAAGCGAGAATACCCTTCTCCCACAATACTTCAAACATGATATTCTTCGTTTATACGGTGGATATATTAGAGCGACGACACTTGACTTTGAAAAACGCATTTTTCGCCTTCTTAAGGCAATTTTATTCTTTAACTATTTTTTCAACATTTCCCATGTTATCGAATTTGGTTGTGGCACCGGTGCAAATCTACTGCAGCTCCACAAGATGTTTCCAAAAATGAAACTTACAGGATGTGATTGGGTTCAACCATCACTAAAGCTGATCCGCCGAATTAATCAAGAAACAGGTTCTAATATTCAACCCATCCATTTCAACATGTTCACGTTGGATGGTAATGAAAATATAGACATTACAAATTTCACAGCAGTTGTAACATTGCATGCAATGGAACAATTAGGAAACAATTTTGGACCATTTTTAGACATGTTAATCTCCAATCGACCGGCAGTTTGCATCCACCTTGAACCAATAATTGAGTTTTATGATACTAACTTTGAATTTGATCTTCACGCGGTTAATTACCATAGTAAACGCAATTACTTGTCAGGATTATTTAATAAATTACGAGACTATGAAAAAGTTGGTGACATTGAAATAATACAGTCTCATCGGAGTGGTTTCGGTTCAACTTTTCAGGAAGCGTATTCAATTATCGTTTGGCGACCGTTATAGGGCCCCAATTTTAACGACAATCTAACACTTCCCGAAATGAGCCTTCAATTTACCCAATGCCACATCGAGCAGAGCGTCATCCTTGCAATAACAAAATCGGATTAAATTATTAATCTCATCGCCCTGATAAAAGGCACTAAATGGAACAGCTGAAACTCCGGCTTCCCTCGTAAGATGGGTGCAAAATTGCACATCATCCCCTTTGAACCCAAGGGGTCGATAATCTGCAGCAAGAAAATAAGTTCCCTCGCTCTCCATCACGTCGAAGCCAATCTCTGAGAGCCCTTCAGCAAGCCGGTTACGTTTCAGTACCATGTTATCACTAATAGATCTAAAATAACTCTCATCTTTATTGAGACCATACGCCACCGCCTTTTGAAGGTTCGGCGGCGTCGCGAAGGTTAGAAACTGGTGTGCTTTTGCTGCAGCAGCCAACATATTAGGAGAAGCTACAGAATATCCAACCTTCCAGCCCGTCATAGAAAATGTTTTACCCGCGGAGCTAATCCGAACGCACCGATCTCGCATACCGGGAAGGGTCATTAGAGGAACATGCTTCCGTTTGTCATAGACCAGGTGCTCGTACACCTCATCACAAATTGCGTAGGCGTCGTATCTTTTTAAGAGCTCAGCGATGAAGGTTAATTCATCCAAGCTAAAAACCTTTGCTGAAGGATTCATGGGCGAGTTGATAACAAGCAATTTGGTTTTTTTTGAAAAGGCCATTTCAATTTCATCGTAAGGCAATGCCCAATTAGGTGGTTCTAGCTTGACCATTCTCGGAATTCCACCCGCTCGCCTCAAAATCGGCAAATAGCAATCATATAACGGTTCTATCATCACCGCCTCATCTCCGGGTTCGATCAGTCCAAAAATACATGCCGCCAAAGCTTCTGTTGCGCCAGAGGTAACCATCGTTTCAGTCTTCCAATTTATACCAAGGCCGTAAAAGTGGTTGTTATGATTGGCTGTTGATTTTCTTAAATCGGTAATACCCATCATAGGCGGATATTGATTAGGACCTTCTTTTAATGCGTCTGCTGCCACCTGTCTTATATCCTCAGGACCATCGGTGTCAGGAAATCCCTGTCCAAGATTAATGGCATTATTCTCGACTGCCATTGCAGACATGACTGTGAAGATGTTGGTTCCATAACCCGACAGAACAGAATTATGTGATTTCAAAGCTTAAGCCATTCGAGACAAATTAATTTTTCTGTATGCTAATGATATATTCGTCTTTATTATCGAGGAACGTAGCGTACCTTGTGATGAATCATAAGAAAGCATGATTACTGATGGTCAAATTGTTAGACTCAGAATTCGATGACATTTGTAAATAGCTGTGATGGCTAATAACTGTGCTTTAACCTTAATGCAAAGAATTATAGTTAGGTAACAAACAAAAATTCTAAAAGCGCCCATGCGTATTAGTGCCTTATTCTGTTAAATTTAAGATTTATTTTTAGGCATTTGCCCAATTAATATACAAAAATTATCTTAGACGATCTAAAAATTAGCAGCTAAATTTGTAACCAATTGAAAATTATAAATAAATTCGAATTTTAGTATTTGGCACGGGTTATGCGTTGTAATTCACAACGGTAGGCACTAATTGTGAAGCAACGGTGCCAGTGTAAAAATTTAAAGCAAACAAATAAAACCGTCCATTTCATGTGGAAAAAAACAAAATGAAAAAAATTGAAGCCATAATTAAACCCTTCAAACTTGATGAAATAAAAGAAGCCCTCCAAGATATAGGGCTACAAGGCATCACTGTTGTTGAAGCAAAGGGCTTTGGCAGACAGAAAGGCCACACAGAACTCTATCGAGGCGCAGAATACGTTGTTGATTTTTTGCCTAAAGTAAAAATCGAACTTGTTATTGAAGACACCAAGCTAGATGCAGCCATTGAAGCTATTCAAGCAGCCGCTTACACCGGGCGTATTGGCGACGGTAAAATTTTTATTTACAACATTGAAGAAGTTATCAGGATACGTACTGGAGAACGCGGCCCAGAAGCCATTTAGTAAAATTAAACCCGAATAATAATTACAGTCTGTAATATTCAGTCGAAAAGGAAAGGAACACTATTATGTCGCTGAGTTGCAAAACACCAGATGACGTTACCAATGCAGTGAAAGAATATGATATCCGCCACATTGACCTGCGATTCACCGATCCTCGCGGAAAATGGCAACATCTCACGCAGGTACCGGATACCATTAATGAAGAAGCTTATGTGGATGGAATATTTTTTGACGGGTCTTCAATCGCCGGTTGGAAGGCAATTAACGAGTCAGATATGGCACTAATTCCCGATCCTACAACAGCAGTCTTGGATCCGTTTACAGCGCAACCTACCCTAATAATGTTCTGCGACGTGCACGACCCCATAACCGGTGAGCAATATTCTCGTGATCCTCGTTCAACCGCAAAGAGGGCGGAAACGTATTTGAAGAGCACAGGCATTGGCGATACAGCTTACTTCGGTCCTGAGGCTGAATTTTTCGTGTTTGATGACGTCAAATTTAACGTTTCTATGAATAACACATTTTATGAATTAGACCACGAGGAAGGCCCCTATAATTCTGGTACCGATTTTGCGGATGGCAACATTGGCCATAGACCTCCCATTAAAGGCGGTTACTTCCCAGTACCACCAGTAGACACCATGCATGACCTCCGTTCAGAAATGGTCACTACAATGCAGGAAATGGGTGTTGAGATGGAGAAACACCATCATGAGGTTGCACCTTCTCAAAATGAATTAGGCATCAAGTTTGATACGTTAGTTCGTTGCGCCGACAATATGCAAATGTACAAATATGTCGTCCACATGGTGGCACATATTTATGGTAAAACAGCAACCTTTATGCCTAAACCAGTCTTGGATGATAATGGCACAGGGATGCATACTCACCAATCAATTTGGAAAGACAATACCCCAACATTTGCCGGTTCAATGTACGCTGACCTATCAGAAACGGCTTTGCATTATATTGGTGGTATTATTAAACACGCCAAGGCGATTAACGCTTTCTCCAACCCAACTACAAATAGTTATAAGCGCCTGATCCCTGGCTTTGAGGCACCTGTTTTATTGGCCTATTCAGCACGCAACCGTTCAGCGTCTTGCCGCATACCATACTCAACCAGTCCAGGCGGCAAGCGTGTTGAGGTACGTTTTCCAGATGCCACTGCAAACACGTATTTGGCCTTTTCAGCTATGCTAATGGCTGGCCTTAACGGCATCCAAAACAAAATGGACCCAGGTGATGCTATGGATAAGGACTTGTATGATCTCCCTCCAGAAGAAATCGCTGATGTACCAACCGTTTGCGGGTCCCTACGGGAAGCCCTAGAAAATTTAGACGCCGACCGCGACTTTTTAAAAGCGGGGGATGTATTTACGGATGACTTGATTGATGGCTATATTGATCTCCGCACAGAGGAAGTGCAGGCGTTAGAACATACACCGCACCCTGTGGAATTCGCGATGTATTACTCAGCTTAAATCTAAAACTCCATGAGCTGGGTGTGGCCGTTTTTTGATAGAGACGGCTACACCCCCCTTCTTATTCGTCAAAAATATATCGAATAGTACCAACTAGATAACTTTTGATATGTTAAAATCTCTTGCAGCATTCTGAAACTACCGCCAGCCTTGCTTCTCTTGCACTCTGAATCCCGACAATTACCGAAGCACGTTAACAAATTTATATGCAGGGAAAGCAAAACGCTATGCTGAGCTCTATATTGATTAAAATCTGGTTCTGCGTACTACTTATTTCTTTCGTCCCGAATGCGGTTTGCCTTGAACTGGGTCTTAGGCAGTGTACCAGGTTGTAGTACTTCTACTTCGGCACGGATTTCACATTGTGTTTGAATGGCATGCTGTACAGCATTTGTAACGTTGTCGGAGTGTTCCACCCGTACGGTCATGATATCAAGATCATCTTTGTTCGTGTTAATTACGATCTCATATTCATCACCAATTTCATCAATTGACCTCACAGCCTGCTCAATTTGGATTGGATACATTTTGATACCACGGAGGTTGATCAGATCGTCTGCCCGACCACAAAACGAACCCACCGCACGCAAATGGGTCCGTCCACACGGGCATTTGGCTTTCGTATAGGTCGTATAGTCACCCACTAGGAACCGGAGTTGCGGAGAACTCTCAGAATTGAGACTTGAACAAACCGTCAATCCCTTATGCCCCTCCTTTACAATTTCCTTGGTATTTGCATCCACTAACTCCCAAATCTGTAAGTCTTCCATAAGATGGGTGCTTATCGTTCCATCCTTGGCTTCCGACGCTGGGCAAGAATATCCCCCGCAATGGGGCGAAACCTCAGTGCACCCATAGAATTCGGCCATCGTTGCATCCCAAAGACCCTGCAACCGGTTACGTGTATTGGTAACCCCCGTGCCGGGTTCTCCGCCCACTAACATTAGCCTGACGCTACTCTCCGATGGATCCAGTCCAAGCTCCTCCATAATCCTTCCCAGATGTAAGGCGTAAGAAGTCGTTCCGCATATCACTGTAGGTTTGAAACGATCAACTATACGAGCTCTCATTTCGCCCGTCATCCCGCCGCCAGGAATAGTGGCAACATTCATTTTTGCGAGACCAAATTGCACACCCCAAGCGAAGACATGGGGACCATATCCTGAACAAATCAATACAGAATCGTCTGGCCTAATACCAAAAGAATGCATCGCCCTTGCATTTGCCCAAGCCCAAAGTTCCCGATCAATCTGAGAATAACGAAATACGCGAGGGACACCCGTTGATCCAGAAGATGAAAACATCATCCAGCCTCTTTTTTTCCAAAGATCTTCATCCAACGTCGAATAAGTGCCGTAAGGAGGATTTTCTGTTGCATCTGTCATCATCTCAGATTTATCAACCACGGGCCATTTGGGGAGATCTTCAACAGTCATTATATCCGTAGGTGCTAAACCAAGCCTATCGAACCTACGACGGTAAAAGGCACTGTTTTCATAGAGAAAGGGTGTTACTGCCTTCAGCTTTTCATTTTGGATTGAAATGAGATAATCGCGACTTGCGCAATCCAATTCTGGAGACCAATAATCTTCAGAACCTGGAATTTCGGAGTCAAGTTTGTGTTTTTCGATTATTTCAAGCCAATTAGCACGTGTTTGTCCAGCTCGGTCATCAGACATGTTTGTCCTCTCCTGAAAGTTGCGTTTGACTCATTTCGAGTAAATTGTAGAAACCGTAGTTAGAGAACACAATAATTTGAATTAGAGAAAATCACGATGGTGGAACGATCAAAACCTCCGTTTAGAGCTGACCACGTTGGTAGTTTATTACGTCCTAAAGAAATTACTCAAGGATTCAAAAATTTTCTGAATGGCGAAATTCTGGAGGAGGAGTTTAATTTGATACAGGATAAAGCAATCCGCGAGGTCATCAAGCTCCAGGAAGATGTTGGTCTCAAATCAATTACTGATGGTGAGTTTAGGCGGGCATCCTATTGGTCACGGTTCGTAGAAAGAGTTGATGGTTTAGAAGTCCGCGATGCTCTTTTCACGTTCCAAAATAACCAAGGACATAAGCAAACTTTCACCGCACCACACGTTGCAAAAAAAGTAAAACGGACCCAATCAATTTCTGGCGATGAATTCGCTTTTGTTAAGTCTCATACCTCTGAAACGCCCAAAATTACTTTACCATCACCACCCTCCATGCATCTTTGGCGTCTCAATAAAGGCATTGACCCCAGTGCATATGATGGTGTGGAACCTTTCTTCGAAGACCTGGCTATAGTCTACCAAGAAGAAATTGCCGCGCTTTCTGAAGACGGTGCGGCCTATATTCAATTAGACGATGTACCTTTGGCTATGCTGTGTGACCTAAATATAAAAAATCAATTAGAATCAGTCGGTATGAACCCCTCTAACCTCCTGCAAAACTATATCCAACTATTTAATAGTTGCTTGGCAAAACGGCCACCGACTGTCTCAGCCGCCATCCACCTGTGTAGGGGTAATTACAAAGGTCACTTTTTGTCTTCGGGCGGTTATGAAGAAGTGGCAGAAAAAATGTTTAATGAGCTTGAAGCGGACGCGTTCTTTTTGGAATACGATACCCCGCGTTCAGGTGATTTTGAGCCCCTTCGTCATGTGCCCAAGAGTAAAACTGTTGTCATTGGTATTGTCTCAAGCAAACTCCCTGAGCTGGAAAGTGTAGACCACCTATGTGCTCGTATTGACGATGCTGCAAAATATATCGACCTGGAGCAATTAGCATTAAGCCCCCAATGCGGTTTTGCAAGTACGGTTGCCGGCAATCCTGTAACCACAGAAATAGAAAAGGCCAAGTTAGCCCGCATTGTGGAAGTTGCTAAAATGGTTTGGGGTTAAATACTTCTGTCAATGTTTTATTTTGCATACGGCTCCAACATGGATCCCCGCCAAATGAAGATGAGATGTCCGTCGTCCCGGTTTGATTGCGTTGCCCTGCTTCCCGATCACAAGATTTCATTTACTTTAAGATCAAAGCGCCGACGCTGTGGTGTAGCAAATATTGTCCCATCTACTGGAAGCGAAGTATTCGGCGTTCTATATCAAATTAACGGTTCTCTTGATTGGGAAGTGTTAGATGCAGCCGAGGGGTTCCAACCATCGAACAAACGCGGTAATACGTATATAAGGACTACTCGCAACGTGCAAAAGCAGGGAAAATTTCCGACCCATATTACTGCCTACATTTATATTGGCGTAATAGAGCGCTCCCCGCCTCTACCCAACAAAGCGTATCTTAACCAAATGATTACAGGTGCCGAACAATGCCAATTGCCGTATTACTATCTGCAATCATTAAAAGAAATCTCTTATAAATAGATGATTGTCCCCATATTTGTTGTAAACCGGTAACTGGGGTTGCTCAAAGTTCTGACCTTATGAAGTCGGATAAGCTGTCCTAACAGGTCCAAAATGCCCCAATCCGATATACCCTTTTTACGCACTTTTTATGTTCTCAGCGGGCTCACCATAATAGGGCCTCTGGCTTTTGAAACGTTCCTGCCGGCATTAGAAGATGCGGCGAAAGACTTAAACACAGAAGTAAGTACGTTGCTAATAACAATTGCAATGATGCAAGTCGGGACGGCTAGCGGGCAAATTATTTATGGACCTTTATCTGATCGTTTTGGCCGGCGCCCCGTCATCCTCGGTGGCATGTTTGTATTTATATTATCTTCATTTCTCTCATCACTCATCACCAGTCCGGAACCACTATATATACTACGTCTATTCCAAGGTCTCGCGGTCGCCTCAACAATGATAATTTTCCGATCGGCAATAAGAGATCTGTTTTCCGTAAACCAAGGTGCGAGAATGTATTCATATTTATACATTGTCCTGGCGACTATGCCGCTGGTAGGTCCTATCTCCGGCGGATTTTTGACCGAAATATTCGGTTGGAGATCAGTCTTCATACTAATGGGATGCATAGGAAGTCTTGTTTTTCTGGTTTGCCTAATATTTTTCAGAGAAACGTTGCCCGCCAAGGATTATCAGGCCATTTCACCTGATATAGTCATAGCTAGTTTTACCGAAATGCTGCGGGATAGGACATTTTTATCTTTCCTATTCTGCGGTATGGGCGCTTATGGCGGATTGTTTGCAGTTTTAGCTGGTTTGGCGCCGGTTATGATGGGGTTTATGAGAGAAACGCCGAGCATATTCGGTATCCAGTTTGCCATAGTCATGGCAGCCCATCTTGTAGCGGCACTATTTACGGGCCAACTAATCCGAACGATGGGTATCAAAAATTTGCTTTATTTGGCAACTGGAATTATCTCTATTGGAGGTCTTCTCCTTTTGGTCCTTGCGCTGGCTGATATAACGACACGCGCCTCTATTCTTGGACCAATTTCTATCTTCCTTATAGGTTTTGCACTAACAGTAGGGCCGATGACTGCAGGCGCCATGTCAAACTTTCAACACATGGCCGGAAGAGCAGCGTCACTTCTTGGCTTTTTTCAGCAAGGAACAGGGGCATTAGTAACGCTATGGTTAGGCTCTTTTGATTCAGGAACACAAATGCCCATGGTATTAATTCTGGCCGGATGCAGTTTCTTTTCGTTTGCCTCATTTCACCTCTTGGTGCGTCAAGCTCCTCTAAAAGACGAATAGATCATATGCGCACCGCAGAAAAAAAAGCTTACCTACTAATGGCAATCTTGTTGGGTGGATTGGCCATGCTTGGTCCTATATCTATCGATATATTTTTGCCGGCTGTTCCGAATATGGCAGCAGACTTGCACGTTAGTATTGGAAGCATTGAGTTAACTCTTACAGCTATTTTTGTAGGAAACGCGTTTGGTCAGATACTGTATGGACCGTTATCAGACAGATTTGGACGTAAACCGGTCATCTTGATAACGTTATTTCTATTCGGAGCGACCACTATCGCAGTGGGTCAAGCCTCCACGTTAGAACCAATTTTACTTTGGCGTTTCGTTCAGGGCGTATTACTGGCGTCTGGTCGTATCATTGCCAACGCAGCTGCTCGTGATCAATACGAAGGCGACCGTTTAGGAAAACTAATCTCTCTAATATTTATCGTAAGTTGCTCCGCATCAGTATTTAACCCACTACTAGGTGGCATCCTCGTGGCCAATTTTGGTTGGCAGTCGGTTTTTCTGGTTATGACCTTTTATGCGACCTGCTTGTTTTTCGCCGTTCTTTTTTATTTTAATGAAACTCTTTCACAAAAAGATAAATCTGCAGTAAATCCAACGCAACTTTTTAACAACTTTGTGTTTATCTTAAAAAATAACGAGTTTTCTGCCTGCATGCTGTCCGGCGGTTTTGCTCTCGCCGGTTTTGTTGCGTTTTTAAGTTCATCATCTGGCGTCGCTAAATTGGCGTTTGGTCTCGATGCCCAAACCTACAGTTTCTATTTTGCAGGAGTTATTTCAGTACTTCTAGTTGTAACCTACGGTTCTAGCCGGTTCGTCCATAAAATTGGGATGCACCCCCTGATTCTAATAGGTGGATTGTTACAAGCTTTAGGTGGAGCGAGCATGCTAATTTTTACATGGATGGAAATCAAAGAACCGTGGGTTATATTCGCTCCCATGGCAGTGTTTGTCGTTGGATTTTCTTTTTTTTATCCGCTATCAACAGCAAAAGCACTTACCCCTTTCTCAGCCATGACAGGCACTGCATCTTCATTTTTAGGATTCTTCCAGAATCTAATGGGTGCTTTCGTTTCTGCAACTCTTGCTACATTTATCAATGGCACCGCCATCCCAATGGCTATTGCCATCGCTATCTGTGGCGTGGCATCCGCCTTAATTTTTGTAACAATAGGAACACGGCCAACCAGTCAGGTCTAATCGAATTGTACACGAACTCTAATAAATTGATTTAAACCCCTTCCTCCCTGATCCCACACTTCCCCAATCCAACATTCTATGTCAGATTCCCCCTATTCGATCACGGCGGTCACTAGGGCCGCCCCAGGAGGTAGCAAAATGGCCGACATCAGCGACGAAGAATTTTTTAAACAGCGAGGCTTTGGCCTGCGGATCGGCTATGGGGGGCGCCCGGCGCTGATCATCATCGATATGATCAACGCTTTTACTGATAAGGACATGCCCTTGGGCGCGCCATTGGAGGATCAGATCGAAGCCATCGAGCCGTTGCTTGAAGCCGCTCACGAACGGGACCTGCCGGTGTACTTTTCCACCGTCGCATATGAATATGACGATCTCCGCGACGCCGGCATCTGGGGCATGAAGATGAAAGGCTCGGAAACCTTGAGGGCCGGCACGGAAAGCGTCGAGGTGGATGAACGGCTTCCGGTGCTACCCGCCGACACCATATTGAAGAAGAAATATGCCTCCTGCTTTTTCGGTACCGATCTGGTGGGGCAACTGAACGCGCGCGGCATTGATACGCTGATCATCACTGGCTGCACCACGTCGGGCTGCGTCCGCGCCACCGCCGTCGATGCGGTGCAATCGGGCTTCCGGCCCATGGTGGTGCGCCAGGCGGTGGGCGACCGCTCAGTTGCCGCTCACAATCAAAGCATATTTGATCTGGACGCCAAATATGCCGACGTCGTCGAGGTGGAAGATGCTGTTAGCTATCTGCAAACCATTGGTAGCAACGTCGGCAATCAGCTAGACCTGACGGGGGGATGCCATGGAACATAACCGCTATGCGTATTCTCCCATCACCGACCGGAAGCCTCTGCACCTACCGGGCGGCGCCCATGTGGGTCTTTGGGTGATCCCCAATATCGAACATTTTCTGGTGGGAAAGCCTTCCACCTCGATCACCACGGCGACCATCAACTGCGATCCAGACGTGCTCAATTACGCCTGGCGGGATTTCGGTGTCCGCGTCGGCGTTTGGCGCCTGATGGAGGTTATGGAGAAGCATGGCATCAAGGGCACCGTGGCCCTCAATTCCGATGTCTGCCACCAGTACCCCAGAATCATCGAGGCCGGTAACGCTTTGGAATGGGAATGGATGGGGCACGGGCGCAACAATTCCGAAATGATCACCGGAATCGACGAGACTGAAGAACGCTCCATCCTGTCCGAGGTATATTCAACCATCTCCGAACATACCGGTACTCAGCCCAGGGGTTGGCTGGGACCCGCCCTGACCGAAACCACTATCACCCTCGATATCCTGGCCGAAACCGGTTTCGATTATGTAGGCGATTGGGTGAACGACGAACAGCCCTATGAATTGACTGTGAAATCGGGCCGCTTGTTGTCGGTGCCCTATTCCATCGAGGTGAACGACATCCCCGCCTTTATCGACCGTGGCTGGAGCGCCGAGCAGTTTTACCAGACTATCGTCGATCAATTCGATGTTCTCTATGAAGACGGCGAGGTCAACGGGCGCATCATGGCCATCGCGCTCCATCCGTTCCTGATCGGCCACGGCTTCCGCTCGAAATATCTGGACAAGGCGTTCGCCTATATCACCGGCCACGACAAAGTCTGGCTGGCGACCGGCTCACAAATTGCCGATTGGTACAGAGGCGAAAATGAAACTGTCGACGATAACGTCGCTCGCATAAAAAGCGAAGCCGAAACGGCGGACCCGTTGGGAGAGAAATTATAAAATATTTTTAATTCCGCTCTTGCAGCGCGCCTTGAAAATTAAGGAGACAAAACTGGATCAGACGTTTTATATCCAATCTCGCCATTAATACAGTAGTCATCAAAATATTTTTTTAATTCCACAAATTCAATTAGAGTTTGGGCCCGGGATATCAGAAGGCCATGTTTCAACTACGGTTTTCAGGTAATTGTGCACCTTAATGGGATCCAACTGGACTGACCTTTTGATTTTGTCAACTTCACCTTGTGTTTCAAGTGGTACTTGAAGAGAATCCATTAACCTATTGAATAAATTGAAAAATCCACTCATCAATGTTAGTTCTATGATCTCTTCCTCTGAAAATTCTTCTCTCACTTTTTCAAAAACACCATTATTTTCTTTAGCAGTATTCAGTGTAGTATGTTCTGCCCAAAGGATGGCCATCTTTTCTCGTTTAGTAAAAAGAGGCGAATCCAAATACCCATCTGTACCGATTTCAATAACCTGTTCTTCTGTAATTCCAGCCGCTTGACCAAGCGACGAATTATGCGCAAATCAATAATTGCAGGCATTTATATGACTAGTCTTGATAATAACCATTTCCTTGATCTTACTTGTAAGTAGGCTCCCCGCCCCCTCTCTTTGCATACTCGCGTTAAATGGCAACAAAAGTTTTGAAACTAGCGGAACCCGAGCCAATACTCTGTAAGAGTTTGGTACACGTCCAAGCATCGCCGTCACGGCATCAAAAAGCAATTTTACCTCTCCTTTTACTTCATCACCATCTATCATTTTTATACGTGACATTCAGTTTGCTCCATTTTCAGTTTGCTCCATTTTGAGAAAAATTATATTGGCCGGATTTAACTAAATTTTTAAGTGTATTTCTTGTTCAAATATTTCTAGAGAGACACAAGTGACTTACTAGAAAATTATTTTGAACAAGACGCTACATTAATTTATTAAATCTAACTAAGTTCAATTTACGGTTTGGACCACTAAATAACAAATTTTTTAAACCTTATAAAAAATTGATTCTTATCAGAAAGGAACAATATAAAATGTCTCTACTTCCTATCATCCCTGATGAAGAGGCATCTCCAGATGCTAAAGTAATTTTTGACCATTCCAAGATTATGTTTGGTCGAGTGGCTAACGCTGTGCGAGTAGCCAGCCATACACCAAAAATCGCCCAATCTTTATTCAGTTTTATTGTATCAGGCCTACGCGAAGAGATT
>JAOMCN010000040.1 GCA_028345065.1 Rhodospirillales bacterium | reverse complement strand
ATCAAATTGACATTATGGTATATCTTGCTGGGCGTTTTAACGGAAACCGTCCCGAAGTAGCAATTTACCGACCTGCACCAGTACAGATTAGTTTTCACGATTGTGCTACAACAGGTATAGAAGCCATAGATTACTGGTTAACAGATTCGGATTTACATCCTATTGAAACAGAAGAGTTATTTGTCGAAAAGCTCTACCACCTACCACAATTTTATCAATTTACTGTCCCATCAAATACTCCCCACACGGCACCACCACCTGTATTACACAATCAGCAAGTGACATTTGGATCATTTAACAAACCTGAGAAATTAAATCCGAAAGTAATCGAACTTTGGGCGCGCCTCTTATCCTCAATTCCTGGATCTAGGCTGCTACTAAAGTATCAGAATTTCTTTTCAGATGATGGTATGAAAACTCTTTGGAAAGGGAAGTTTAAAGAACATGGACTGAGTATCGACCGTATTAGCCTTCTCTCACGGGATGACCAACAAGCAGATCATCTAGCTCTTTATAGTCAAATAGATATTTGTCTGGATCCATTTCCATTCAACGGCGCTACTGCCACATTCGAAGCATTACTAATGGGTGTCCCTGTCGTTGCCTTAGAGGGGAAACATTTTGTAGACAGGGTTTCTACGACACTCCTTAAACAGGCAAATCTCTCTCAGTTTGTAGCTAAAACAACCGACGATTACCTTTCAATTTCCAGAACTTTAGCTCTAAATACCAAAGGTCTTGTTAATTTTCGGACTAAAATCAGGGAAAAACTTTTAGGCTCTAACCTATGTAACGCACCAAGATATGCCCGACAAATTGAAAAAGCCTATCAGTGCATGTGGCGAAACCGTTGTGAAGAAAATGTTTAAAACCAGCTTATATTTTGATTATTATTCCTAAACTGACAACCCTCAGGTATAGAATGGCACGAACTAAAAACATTCACTTATTTTGGGTTTTAAATTTTTGTTACCAACTTAATTAACGGCTTAGATTATTATCTATTTAGTGGATGATACTGCCGTTCCTGGCATAATCGTAGATCCCTTATCATTATCAATTAAAGGTATTTTATAAATTAGATGCGGAACCGTCGCGAAGGGTTTATTTTGATGTCAACGGGGAATGCTAAAGTGCTGGCAGAATACCCACTGAGTTTGTTAATATTAATAACCAGTCAATCGTTTAACCTATAAAGATTTAATAACAAGAGGCAGATCATGAGCTACAGTATTAACATGACGGTCAATGGGAAGGAAGTGACAGGCGAAGTCGAAGGCCGGACATTGTTAGTTCAGTTTTTGCGAGAACATTTGGGACTGACGGGAACTCACGTAGGGTGCGATACCTCTCAATGCGGTGCGTGTACAGTCCATGTTAATGGACGGGCAGTAAAATCGTGTTCATTATTGGCAACCCACCTAAATGGAGCCGACGTTCTAACTATTGAAGGCCTTGCCGATGGTGACAAATTGCATCCCATGCAGGAAGCCTTTCGAGAATATCATGCTCTTCAATGTGGTTTTTGCACTCCCGGGATGGTTTTGAGTGCTATTGGTATAGTAGATGATAATCCTGATCCAAGCCATGACGAGATCCGCCATGAATTAGAAGGGAACATTTGCCGCTGTACCGGCTATCACAATATAGTATTAGCAATCGAAGCCGCCGCCAAAGAAATGCGCGGATAGGAGATATGCAAGATGTATGACTTTACATATCAGCGCGCTTCCTCTCAGGATGAAGCCGTATCGAACCACAAAAATGCCGATGATGCCCGCTTTCTAGCAGGTGGAATGACCCTAATTCCGGTCCTAAAACAGCGCCTAGATAAGCCAAGTGACTTAATTGATCTTGGAGATTTAGAAGATCTGAAAGGAATTTCTAAAGATAACGGAAACATTGTTATTAAAGCCATGACCAACCACCATACGGTTAACTACAGTGATCTCGTCAAGAAACATATACCGGCATTAGCAACACTTGCTGGCACTATTGGAGATCCAATGGTTAGAAATCGCGGTACCATCGGCGGCTCTCTGGCAAATAATGACCCGGCGGCGAGTTATCCTTCTGCAGTGCTTGCTCTCAATGCAACAATAACCACCAATATGAATAACATCGAGGCCGACGACTTCTTTAAGGGGATGTTTGAAACTGCTCTTGAAGAGGGTGAACTGATTGAAAGCATTTCATTTCCGATTCCAGAACAGGCTGGTTATCAACATTTCCCCAATCCAGCTAGTCGTTATCCAATTGTGGGTGCATTTGTTGCAAAAACAGGCGGAGGCGTGCGGGTTGGCGTTACAGGCGCGGGACCCTGTGCTTACAGACAATCTGAATTTGAGGAAGCCTGGTCGGATGGAAACTTGGATCCAGAAAGGATTAAAGACATTAAAATTTCCCCTGAGGGGCTAAATTCCGATATTCACGCGTCTGCCGAATATCGTGCCCATCTCGTCAACGTGATGGCAAGGCGAGCTATTGCATAAGGAATTCAAGTAAACCAAGAGAGTATCCCAAAATAACCAATTTAAATGAACAGCCATGGCCACCTCCACTGATGTTTTAGGAAAAGCTGCAGACTGGCTCTCAAGCGGTAAACAAGTAGCCCTGGCCACTGTTATTGGCACTTGGGGGTCTTCACCGCGACCTGTAGGGAGCCAACTCGCTGTTGATGATCAAGGTTCATTTGTAGGATCTGTTTCGGGTGGCTGTATTGAAGGAGCTGTTATAGGAGAGGCACTGGAAACAATTTCAGATGGTAGAGTCCGTGTCTTAGACTTTGGGGTGACCAACGAACAAGCGTGGGAAGTTGGGCTCTCGTGTGGGGGCGATATTAAGATACTTGTTGAAAAGGCAACCGATAAAAAGGCGATAGACCGCCTCACTAAGGAACGTCCAATAGCCACCTTAACCGATATTGAAAACGGCAACAAAAACTTTGTTACCAACGGAAAGGTCGACGGTCACCTCGGCCTTACTCAAGAAATACTAACTGACATCAGAGAGGCAGTAAGAGACGATCGAAGTAAGATTTATGAACTGGGAGGTCGTTCTCATTTTCTTCAAGTCCTGAACAAGCCACTTAGACTATTGGTCGTTGGAGCTGTTCATATCTCTCAAGCTTTAGTGCAAGTCGCACAAGTTTCAGATTTTTCTGTAACCGTAATTGATCCTCGCGGCTCTTTTGCCACTGACACAAGATTTCCAGGTGTTACAGTTCTCGATCAGTGGCCTGATGACGCTATCAAGGAGTTGGCGCCAGATACCAGAACAGCCATCGTGACCCTGACGCACGACCCCAAGTTGGACGACCCTGCGTTGGAAATAGCGCTTAAGTCGGAAGCCTTTTATATTGGGTCATTAGGTAGTAAGCGGACCCACGCTGCAAGACTAGAGAGATTAGCTAAAATCGGCTTTAATGAGGAAGATTGCGCCCGAATTAAGGGTCCCATCGGGCTAGATCTAGGAGCGTCTTCGCCGGCAGAAATAGCGATCTCAATTCTAGCTCAAATTATCGCAGCCAAGCACGATAAGCTCAATACTTCATGAAGTTTGGGAAAATTCCGCTGGATCGGGCGGCAGGAACAATCCTAGCGCATAGTACCCGTTTAACTGGGCGTATTTTTAAGAAAGGACACATTCTCGCACCAGAGGATATAGTTGACTTGCAGAACTCTGGTATTACCGAAGTAATTGCCGCTAGGCTTGAGCCTGAAGACATATTGGAAGATGAAGCGGCTTTAAGAATTAGCAACGCAATTGCCGGTCTTAATATCCAAATTGGAAAAGCTTTCACTGGCAGATGTAACCTCATCGCTGATGCCTATGGGCTCATTAACTACGACAAAGTTCGATTGGACGAACTTAATCTTATTGATCAATCAATCACTGTCGCCACTCTACCTCCTTATACTGTGGTAACCACCAGACAGCTTATAGCGACAATAAAAATAATTCCCCTAGCTGTTCCAAAAAATATTCTCAACACGGCAGAAAAAATTGCAGGTTCAGGGGCACCTGTTATTTCGATATCTCCTTTTCAAAAGAAAAGGGTTGGCTTGATTATGAGCCGACTTCCTGGAATGAAAGAAAGTATTCTGGATAATACCCTAAAAACAGTTTCCGCCAGGGTTGCAACCTACGGAAGCGAAATTAGCCGTGAAATAAGAGTAAGCCACGATCAAGAAGAAGTTAAGAGAGCTATCGAAAATTTGAGTAACCTTTGTGATATCCTGCTAATTTTCGGCGCGTCTGCGGTGGTGGACCGGCAAGATGTACTCCCTGCAGCTGTAGAAAGCGCAGGAGGCAGTGTAGATCATTTTGGAATGCCTGTGGATCCCGGTAACTTGTTATTCATAGGGCAGCGTGGCGATCTCCCAATAGTTGGCATGCCCGGTTGTGCCAGATCTCCCAAACTCAACGGTTTCGATTGGGTACTATGGCGCCTATTAGCAAATATAGAAGTATCCCCTCAAGATATAATGTTGATGGGAAGCGGCGGCTTACTGAAAGAAATTAATGAACGGGGACAATTGAGACAAAATTCTAATGGCGCAAATGAGAAAGCGACAGGCGGAGAAGCAAAAGTTATTGCACTAATCCTTGCGGCAGGTAGTTCTACACGTATGGGTTCGAAAAACAAGCTGCTCGCTGATGTCATTGGGAAACCTATGGTTACGCATGTTGTTGATGCAATCAGACAATCCTTGGTTAATTCAGTCGTTGTCGTCACTGGGTATGAGCGAGAGCAAATTGAGAATGTACTTAGCCAATATAATATTTCATTTGTTCACAATGAAAACTTTAATGCCGGCTTAAGTGAATCCCTGAAAATTGGTTTGAAAGAGATCCCTGATGATGTGGACGGCGTTTTAATTTGTCTAGGAGATATGCCATTATTGACTTCAACCATCATCGATAACCTAATCAAGGCTTTTGATCCAATCGAAGGACGCTCCATTTGTGTGCCAATTACTGGCCGAAAAAGAGGAAACCCCGTTCTATGGGATAAATCGTACTTGGCAGAGATGACAGAAATTGTCGGAGACGTCGGAGCTAAGAAACTATTGGAAAAATACTCTGATCACGTATTTGAGGTGAGCTTTGAGGAGGATAATGTATTAATTGACGTGGACACACCCGACCTACTAAAAAGCTTGAACGAAAGGCTTTTGAAGGAAGGTTAATTAAACACAAATATTGAGGAAATGCCTGAGTCAGATGCTAAAATTCATGCTCTCACCCAGCGGTGTAATCTCGTTATGAATCACCCGGGATATGGCCTCGTAACGCATAATACCATTGGCCAAGGATGTTTGAGCGATATGCCCTTTTTTTGCGCGATGAGACACTTCACTAGCTATCAAAACTTGAGAAAATGCTTTTGCAAAACTCTCTGTTGTTCCACTGATTATAGGGGCACTTATCGACCGGCGGCGGGACGGTGTTTCTAAAAGATAAGCGTTCCTGTCTGCTTCATGTTGCTGATCATTCGACAGATATTCGTAGTAATAGGGATCTTCTTTGTTAATGATTGCAGAATATTGATCAACTTCTTCAACAGGTGCGGGGTCGGCTTTTGCTACGGAACTAAAAGCAGATACCCTACTTGCCGGAAGGACTACATTCGACGTTACAATTCTCGGCGAGGTTGCCATGGAATTCTTCTCACTCAACCACCAAATATTAAGAAATTATTAATACAAGTATTTGTTATTAACGTCAAATACTTGACTGCTATTTATTAATCCTTTCTATGAAATTAATAATGGTATTACTTGCACCAAACTCGTATAGATTATTGTGATTGGCGTTTTTAATTAAGAGTAATTCCTTCGGTTCAGGAGCGGCGTCATACAGACGTTTTCCAAATTTCCAAGGAACCACTCTATCTAGTTCTCCGTGGACAAAGAATATAGGAGCGGTAATTTCATTAATCTTTCCAATCGAGTTATAACGGTCTTTCAAAAGAAATCTGGTAGGCAAATAAAAATAATGATGATTTGCAACTTCTGCCATGGAAGAAAAAGGCGCTTCTAATACCAAACAATTTATTCGCAGGTTACGAGCAATTTCAACGGCTACCCCCGTTCCCAGTGACTCACCATAAATTACAGTGTTTGATAAAGGCACTTGATATTTAATCAGAAAACTTAAGGCGGCCCGCCCGTCAATGTATAAATTATTTTCGCTCGGTTTTCCTGAATTACCCCCGTATCCTCGGTAACCAAGCAATAACAAACCAAAACCCGTATCCAAATAATTTTTTACTTTGATAGAGCGATTACCTAGATGACCCGCATTACCATGCAGATAAAGGATGGTTTGCTTCCCTTCTTCAGCCTCTTTAAACCAGGCATCAAGTTTCAGACCGTCACTGGTTGTAATTTCAACCTGAGCCATCTCGGAAATACCGTAATCGGCCGGTTTAGCATTCTTTGTTGAGGGATAATATAAAAGGTTCCGCTGGAAGATATACACAAGCAAAACCAAACCGCAATATACTGCCACGGCTATAATGGAAAAATTCAGCAAAGGCCTCATGGTAATCTAATTACCACATGTTGGCCTCGATAAAATCCCCAAATAGTTATTTTATAGGATAAAAATTAAGTTACTAAACTATACATTGGGCTCTAAATACCATGGACCTCCAGCTACTCTACAGGCTCTGGAAGAAGCTTCTCCTATGTCCTGGTTCACAGCTATTTTTGCTTCAAAGTCACGACAATAGATATTTTCACCCGCATAGTAGGTACGGGTAGGTTTTATGGTGCCCGCTACACCGGTAGACGGATTAGTCCAATTATACAATTCACCGTCTCTCGTATCATCCATGGCAAACTTAGCGGAGTCCCGGAAACGCGAGAGATCTGAAGGTACTAATTGCTCTCCAATGGAATACCCGACACCCGCTCCAAGAGCACCTCCAAGGATTGTAAAAATAAGTTGTCCAGCCCCGCTGCCAAATTGGCCTGCAGTTACACCGCCAACCAAAGCACCAATTGCCGCGGTGGCTATTGGTCCGGACTTAATCTGAGAAGTGTGAGTGTTAGAGCAGGCGACTAATAAAATCAAAGCGGAAATTACGGCAATCTTCTTCATCTTGGCTCCTCTCTAATCATAAACACTCCATATACATTGGTAGGACTATTTGTATTAACAGAACCATAACAATCCTGCATTTATAGGCATAATAAACAGAATTCATAAAAATAAATTAAGGCCTGAGGCAATTGAATGTTGCCCCTGTTGGCGTCATTAATGGGCAGTGCAAGAAATCGTGTACCTTGAAGCGAGCGATTTTACCATAAAGTCCACACTCCTTCTGTGCCAATTTCTGCAAATCACTCAGTTTGGTGGAAAACTTACTGTAACAGATTTTGATACTTTTTCGGTCTTTCGGAATTTTGTTAAAATCTGGTGATGCCCTATTGAATTCATTGGGTTTATAAATATATGGGTTGCTCGACGTACAGCCTACGGCAATAAATACCACCACAACCGTCAAAATAAATACTTTCATGCCATTTCGTTGCATAGGTCATCTATACCGTTATTAAGATAAAGGAACAATCGAATAGGGTGTTAAAACATTACTTTTAAAAGTTGCAACGTATCAACTAAATCCTTCCAGCAATTTCCGTTGAACCCACATCATATCGATAAGCCCTGAAGACAGCATTAGATGGACCGGTTGGATGATGATTTCCAAACCATGGACTAATATATTCCCACACAATTTGACCTTCTGGGGTCACCTCGAAAATACGTCCATTTAACCCCTCGCATATTAAAGTATTGCCACTACCCAAACGTTGGGCGCCACTAACATTGGGGCTAAAAAAGCTCCAGGTTGGAGAGCCCTGATACGACCAAACCTCTTTTTCAGAGCTGGTGTTAAGTTCTATCACTCGAGAATGAAAATTTCCTCTTGGTACATGGATTCCGTTAGCGAATAATAATATATTGCCGTTAGGGAGCATCTCCGCATCATGTTGCTGTCCCCATTCATTATTTTTCTTATACCACTTTACCTTCTTAGAACTTTTTTCAACAATCATTACAGTGCTAATTCTCCGGAAACTCAAAAGTAAATTACCGTTAGGGAGTTCAGCACATGAGTTGCAATGAGCAAACTCTTTACGCGTACTCATAATATGCAGCGGGTGCTGCTCAATTTCGAGATCACTATGCATATGCCATTCCCAGACGGTTTGACCCGCAGGATCCACCTCACGCAGGTAATCCCCCCAAATAACACCGCCATCGGCTTCCGACCCTTCTTCCGCTCCGACAACCCTATGGGCAGAGTCAGGTGGCATTATTTCCCAACCAATATATAAAGTATTTCCGTTTTTTAGCCGTCGAAAATCATGATGTTGGCAATCGTCATTGTATTCCCAAAGGATATTTCCATCCCAATCGATTTCCCGGATCAGGCCTCCTTTACCCCCACCTGGCCTTGGGCCTTCGGAAGTTTGACCCGACCAAAAAAGATTACCGTTGGGCAAAAGACGTGCATAGGCACCGGGCGGCAAATCAGTCGCCCACTGATGCAATACCTCACCGTTTAATCCGATAAGATAAACACCCGTCCCAAAGAGAGGAGTAATAATTGTAACACCGGGTGTCGCCGCTCCATCAACAGCGTCAATCAATCCGAGTTTCGTGTGCCTCATACGATCACGTTAAATCTTGGATGTAAGGGTGTAAAGATGGCGCATACAGGTTATATTTACTCCTGTCGTGACTAAAATACCTCAACTAAAACTCTCTGTTCTTGATCAATCTCCTATCCGAAGCGGTGGTTCGGCTGTTGAAAGTATAAACGAGAGCATCGAACTCGCAAAAGCCTGCGAAGCAGCTGGGTATAATCGTTATTGGCTCGCAGAACATCACGGAACTCCGTCGCTCGCGGGACCGGCACCAGAAATTATGATTACCCGTATCGCCGCTGAGACAAAAAAAATTAGAGTAGGTTCTGGCGGTGTTATGTTAGGGCACTATAGTCCACTTAAAGTAGCTGAAACGTTTAGCGTTTTAGAAAGCCTTTACCCCGGTCGAATTGACCTCGGGATTGGTCGGGCACCCGGAAGTGACCAGTTAACAGCCGCTGCCCTGGCATACGGCTCTGAGATAGGCGTTGAATATTTTCCAACACGTGTAGCCGATTTAATGGCTTTTTTAGGAAATGGAGAACCCCCAACCAAAGTTTTCAAACGTATAAAGATTGTGCCGAAGCCAAACAAACCTCCGCAAATGTGGATGCTTGGTTCAAGTGATCAAAGTGCTTTGATGGCCGCGCAATTTGGGCTAGCCTTTTCGTTTGCACATTTCATTGTCCATGAAGGAGGGAAAAGAGTTTTGGCGGATTATCGCCAACGGTTTCAAAAATCTGATTTCTATGACCAACCTGATACAAGCTTATGCATATTCATTGTCTGCGCAAAAACAGAAAAAGATGCAAGGAAACTTGCACTATGTCGAGATATGGTGCTTCTTCTCCGTGAACGCGGAGAAATTGGCCCTTTCCCTTCAATCAAAGAAGCTGAGGCTTACGATTATACAGAATTGGATCAATCCATAATTGAAAGGAATAGACCAAAAAGCCTCTACGGGGATCCTAACCAATGCCGGAAATTGATAGAGAATATATCGAAAGAATACGAGGTTAATGAAGTGGTTATTCTTTCCATTTGTCACGATCCTGACGCACGAAGAAAGTCTTATGAATTAATAGCAGATGCCTTTAATTGATTTAATATGTTAATTAGGTCGTATAACTTCATATAAATGAATAGGTTTTATGTTACTCGAGTCTTTGAACCATTAGGTAAATGATCGATAACTCTGAGGAGTGGGGTAATCAGAACGGTTTTTATGAGAAATATTTTGTCTAAAACTCTGAGCAAAGTAATATATCATTAACTCTAGCCTGTTTTAAATCAATGAGATAATAATAAACCAAGGCTAGAGCACTTGATCTAATTCTCGTAAAAACCATCAATCAGAAGGAGAGATGGATTGTGACATTAACAGACTCTAAACCATCCACCCTCGTGCCCAACGGCACCGAGGACTATCCCTTTTTGATAGAACTGACTGCTAAACGTTGGAAAGGTTTCATACTACTAGCATTTTTACTGGGTTTTGTAGGCATGTTTCTTTTCTTTTGGCAGGTTTGGACGATTGTTTATAGACCCCTTATGGAAGGGGGTTTTGTCTTGGGTTCTACCCCCTTAAGCAGCTTCCCTGAAGTCTTCACCAGTTTGGCCGGCGTACTTGGCTGTCTACTGTTCATAGCGGCTGTTGTGATTGGATTTTATGCCAGAGTTATGGCGTGGTGGCGACATGGATAATTTACTTGCTTAAGTTTCAAATCTTTATTTAACGAAACTGAAAGATATAAAAATTTATAGGAACACTATTTAGAAAACTTAAATAAAATCAGTAGCGTTAGATTTGATACACCACGCTATGCAATTGCAAAGGATATCAGCAATGTTTCGAGCGACGCACCAACTCAGCTATATTATGGCCCCCGCTATTTTTATTGCTCTCATCATATGTGGGATCACACCCGCCGAGGCTGCAAGTGCAGATAGTCCCGTTAATATTTTTAGATATGGACTTTCAGTCGACTTAAGTAACACGTGGGCTGGTTATTTATGCATAGCAATATTTGTTGCTGCCTATAGTCTGGTCATCCTTGAAGAAAATATTCATCTCCGAAAATCCAAGCCCGTCATGGTTGCGGCAGGTCTAATTTGGATAATCGTTGCTCTTAGTCTCTCCGCTCAAGGAGATATCCACACCGCTGAGAAGACTGTTCGTCATAACCTCCTTGAGTTTGCTGAACTCTTTCTGTTTCTCCTGGCCGCAATGACATACATCAATAGCATGGATGAAAGAGGCGTATTTGACGCTCTTCGGGGATGGTTGGTATCGCAAGGATTTTCCTTCAAGCAAATTTTTTGGATAACAGGTGGCATCGCATTTGTCTTATCGCCAATTGCCGACAACCTCACCACAGCTCTCTTAATGTCAACAGTCGTTATGGCAGTCGGAGGTGATAACAGGGCCTATGTTGTCGTGGCTTGTATTAATATTGTCATTGCTGCAAATGCAGGGGGAGCTTTTAGTCCATTTGGCGATATAACAACACTAATGGTTTGGCAGAAGGGTATTATTCAATTCCAAACCTTCTTTGTTTTATTCCTGCCGTCACTGGTCAATTGGCTAATCCCAGCCGCCATAATGCATTTTGCCCTGCCGGACGGGAACCCGGATCCAATGGATGAAAAACCTCAAATTTTAGAGGGTGCCTGGGTTATTGTTGGTTTGTTTATTGTTACAATAATTCTTGCAGTATCTTTTCACCAATTTCTCCATCTACCACCAGTATTAGGAATGATGACGGGTCTAGGCCTCCTTAAAATGTTTGGATACTTCCTTGCGAACAGGGACAAATTTTTCCCCGATCCCAGTGCAGACGATATCGGTGAGTCTTCGCTAATGGAAGACACCATGCCAGATAACCGGAACACCTCAGAACGTCCGCCGGAATTTAATGTATTCAAAGCACTTCAGCGGGCCGAATGGGACACATTGATGTTCTTTTATGGAATAATTCTCGCCGTTGGCGGCCTCGGGGCTCTTGGTTACTTAAATTTGGGCTCAAATCTTATGTATGGTGACCTTGGACCCACGACAGCTAATATTTTAGTCGGCATATTCTCGGCGATCCTCGATAATATCCCGATTATGTTCGCCGTATTAGCGGTTATGCCGGAGATGGATCAAGGACAGTGGCTACTCGTGACATTAACGGCCGGTTGTGGAGGTTCCATGTTGTCAATTGGGTCAGCCGCAGGCGTGGCTGTTATGGGGCAAGCCCGAGGTGTTTATACTTTTCTCTCTCACCTAAAATGGACCTGGGCTATTGCTCTTGGGTATGCGGCCAGTATCTGGGTACATTTCCTTGTCAATGCAGGACGGTTTGGCTGAGTAATTAATAGGTAGATCTACCCCTTAATAGGTAGATCTACCGCCGGAGAGATCAAAAACACCTCCTGTTGAAAACGAGCATTCCTCGGAACACAACCAAGCCACGAGTGCAGCAACTTCGGTCGTTGCACCAAAACGTTTCATTGGAATTTTCGACAGCATAAAATTAATATGCTCCTGTGTCATTTGCTCAAAGATAGCTGTTTTTACGGCGGCGGGTGTAACGCAATTCACCATAATATTTGTCTCCGCAAGCTCCTTTCCAAGTACTTTAGTCAAACCAATAACCCCTGCCTTGCTCGCTGAATATGCGGGTGCTTTGGGATTGCCGTCTTTTCCGGCTACCGAAGCAATATTGACGATCCGTCCATAACCGGCCTTTAACATTATTGGAATTACGGCCCTGGAAACCAAGAATGTCCCCGTCAAATTAATAGAGATAACCTCTTGCCAACTTTCAATCGGGTATTCCCAACTAGTCGTATTCGGGCCCGAAATACCAGCATTATTGACAACTATATCAATAGATATCAGTTTTTTCTTTGATAATTTGACAGCATTTTTAACGGAATCGACATCTGATACGTCGCACTTTAGGGCACTCACCGCAGGGCTATTAATTTTATCAACGGCAATGTCTATTGCTTCCTGATCTAAGTCCAGAATACAAACATTTGCCCCCGAGTTGGATAACCGTTTGACGATCGAGAAGCCTATACCACTCGCACCGCCGGTAACGATTGCCCCCCTCCCTTCTAAATAAATCCTATTTTCACTCATTAAGAACCAACCCTATATAAGGCTCCCCGTTGGTCTACCATTGACAATTCTCTATTGGATAATGGATTTATTTGGTTGGCGGGGAGGCCTGAGAGAAATGTTCTAACGTATCGGAATATTTTAAACAGCCAACTCTTTCTTAGCATCTTGTATCATACTCCATATTTTTGAAGCAGAAAAAGGCATATCAAAGTGTCTAATCTTAAATGGTGACAGGGCATCCATAACAGCATTACCTATCAGAGCCAATGCTGACACTGTACCCGCTTCACCTCCGGCTTTAACACCTAACGGGTTACCTTTAGTTTTAACATTAAGAGATCCTACACTAAAGTTGGGAAATTGATCAGCTCGGGGAATTGCATAGTCCATGAATGAACCAGTTAGAAGCTGACCAGTGGAGGAATCAAACACCGCACATTCGCCAATGGCTTGGCCCGCACCCTGAACAATGCCACCGTGAACCTGGCCTTCGACGATCATTGGATTAATGGCTAGACCACAATCGTCGACGAGGGCGTATCTACAAATGTTCAGGGCTCCGGTTTCCGGATCAATCTCTACCTCTACGCCCGATGCACCATATGGGAACGCCGGGATACGGCCTTTCTGCTCCCAAACTGCCGTCAGCCCCTCAGATATTCCGGTGAATTCCTCATAAGCTGCGGCCACCGCCAAAATATCTACTGTCTGTTGGTTATCACTAAAAACGAACTTTCCATCATCAAAGACCAACTCGTCCTCATTTACCTGCAATAGGTGTGCGGCTACAGGCATTGCTTTCTTAATTATTAATTTGGAAATTTTATAAAGTACGGTTCCCATCATCCTCATTGAACGATCTGAATGGGTGCCCCCTCCTCTAGGTAAATCATTAGTGTCACCCCATGTTAGGTTTATATTCTCGAACGGAATACCAAGAAGGTCACTGACAACCTGGGCATAAGTGGTTTCATGTCCTTGACCATGGTTTTGGGTGCCCGCACAAATGGTTGCGATGCCATTTTCGTCTATTTCTAGACGACCCATTTCAAATGGTGCCCCTACTGGCGTTTCAATAAACGGAATAAGACTAATTCCCCTTAACTTTCCTAACTTAACTGAGGTATCTTTCCTTTGTGCAAAATTATTCCAGTCCATGAGATCGGCTAATTGTTTAAAAGCTAATCCAAAATCTCCGACATCATAGGTTATTCCCAAAGGCGTTTTAAACGGCATCTGATCTGATCTGATTAAATTATTAACGCGAATTGAGATCTTATCCATTTTAATTTTCGATGCTGCCATGTCGATCAGACGTTCCAGAACATAGTGGGTCTCGGGGCGTCCTGCAGCTCGGTAGGGTAAAACCGGGGTAGTCGTTGTTAAATAAACTCCCATATCGAGTGAAAAATCCGGAATATCATAGGTTGTAGTAATTGATCGCGAGGCATTTGCCGATGGGGCGTAACAAATTGTGTGTGCGCCATTATTAATCAAAAATTCAACCTTATAGGCGGTAATACAGCCATCTCGGGTAACGCCGAGTTCGCCTTTCATATACATATCCCGCCCCTGCCAATCACTCACGAAGGCCTCGGTTCGACTGCTAGTCCATTTTACCGCCCTACCTAACCTCTGTGCTGCCCATGCAAGGATTACAAATTCAGGTCCTACATGCCCACGAGAACCAAATCCTCCGCCAGTATCAGGAGAAATCACCCTTATTTTTTCAGGATCGACCTTTAGTGCGCTTGCAATCATCATCTGGTAACGATGAACCCCCTGATTACCAGCTGTAATAGTGAATACATTGCTTTCATAATCGTATTCACCAATGCCAGATCTAGGTTCCATCTGGCAACTTACGACACGCGGAACATTAAATTTGCCGCTAACAACAACATCAGCCTTTTTAAGTGCCTCTTCAGTCCTTTTTAAATCACCTGCTAAGTGTTTGACTACAATATTGCCTGGCGCGCCTTCATTAATTTCTAAAGCGTCACGATCTGAAGCTTGAAACACATCAACAACTGGTTTTAATACCTCTAAATCTTGAACGACCAATTCTGCCGCATCAGCTGCCGCTTCCACTGTTTCAGCAATAACCAATGCCACCGGCTCTCCGACATGACGGACTTTATCTAGTGCCAGTGGCCACTGGTTTAACTGTAAAGCTACTGGATCATTTCGATCGAATGCCGGTTTTTTATAATCAATGGGGTCTCCTTCAATCGCTCGGTGAATGATTGGTCCAAAACCATCGGCGGTGTAATCTGCACCAGTTAAAATTTTAACTACTTTTGGTGATTTTGAAGCTTTGACGGTTATAATTTGCCTGATATTAGCATGGGCGACAGTACTTCTAACAAAATATCCATAAAGCTGATCTGGTTTATTTAGATCATCAGTGAATTGTCCCAAACCCTTAACAAACCGCAAGTCTTCTTTACGCGGCAATGATGCTCCGATCCTTTGTCGGCCAATAACCTCACTCATGCACTTTGCTTTTCTGTTTGATACAATTAGCTTATAGCTCAGCCAAGATATTCTTCATCCAAGTATCAATTTTTTGGGAACCTTTGATTTCAGGCCGTATTCCAACGGTTAAAGAAGCAAGCGGCCCTTCGTGAGAGAACTCTAAAACAGCTCTTTCGGTCTTAATCCCATAACTTTCAGAAACCCATCCGCTTCCAATTTCCACCCTCCATTCACCCAGGTCAATAATTTGCAAATCAAATTTGTTCTGACCAATTGATAGACGCCATTGATAGTCATTTAATTTAGATAAACTAGCACCTGCAACAAAGTGAAATGGGATTGTAATTTGGTGAATACCATTACCCTCAAATTGATCCTGAACAAAAAGTCCGTGAACCATTTTATCCAAGACAATCGTCCTGACTGGTCTTAAGCCGGGACCAAGTCTCTCATATCCACTGTGACTGCCAACAAATATGTCTTTCTCAGGCCCTGTCTTCCAAGAGTGTAATTTAGGCTTTGCATCGTCACTTAAAAGAAATAATTCTTCTTCACCAATAAACCTGTTTAATTCAGCTTGATCAATGCGTGGAGTATTGTGAAATGACGTGCTTCTAAATGAGTTACGCCATTTGAAGTCTTCTGTGTAAACGTATGTTCCACTATCTGTAATAAGCGGTATATTTTTAAGAACTGCCTCAAATGAAAGGCAATCATTGTGGCCGTGCCCACCACGACCACCGAAACCGACTGGTCCACAATCAATAAAAATATGGTCTTTTTCTCCAGCCATAACGTAAACACCGCCATTCCCAAAGCTCTGGGAAATTTGTGGTTTTTTAGGAGCTACTTCCGCCTTGCTTCCCTTATCCCAGCCAAGTGCCCAATATAGCTCTTTTGATGCTTCTGAATTGGGAACCATTTGGACTTCATCATCCAATGCCAGTGAAATTAACGCGGGCAAATAACTGTGATCAGAAATACTTTGGGGGCCAAAGATATAGGGTCTTCCATCATCCGCATCCCCCCATAGGGGCGCAGTGCCATCCGGCTTGGTATAGGCAGCCGTAAAGGCTCCCATCAGACGCAAACGTTCAAAATATAGTTCAGGTATCCCTTTCCCCTTTACTCTTCGGTAAAGCGCCGGCCAAAGCAACAGCTCGGCAACCATTCGATGGTACGAAGTTGATCCTTCGAAGTCTGTTCCATCGTTCAAAACTTGTCGAAATATCTCTGATACTAGTATTGACCAACCGCGTTCACACCATTTTGAGGTTTCATTTGCGAAAGGGAAAAATTCACCCAAAAGGACTAACGCACCTGCATCTGCTATCAGGTGATTGCCATTATGACCGACTTTTTCAAGATATCGGTTACAGAATACACCATGCTCATATAAGGCCCCGAGTAGTTTCGATTTATAGCTGGGTTCGGACCATGCTTTCGATGCATGAAATACGTGAAATAGCCAAGTCCAAGTATAAATTCTCATGGCCGCTTCCATCGTTACCGCCCAATTTGGGCCTCGTCCATATGGATTGGCATCAATCCAGTCAACCAACACATCTTTAACAAACTGAGCGTAACGTTCATCTCCATTTAGCATGTAACACTGTGCCACAGGCGTGAGCCATTGAAGACGTGAAAGCTCCCACGGCATTTTGATGTCGCTTTTTTGACTTTTATCAAGTACGTCGATGTCTCTAAAAAAATCAAGCGGCCATATGACATTATTTTTAGAATCAAGATGCCAATTCAAATTAGCTTTATGTCTAGTCTTCCCCGAACCTAAGAAATCAGATATGAAAGCCATCGCTTCATCAGAGGCTCGTGTAATTCGATCTACTTCAGCCTTCAATTGTTCCCTAAAAATGTTGGGCTTCTCCAAATTCGTTTGCAGAAAGAAAGGCTGAACCGCGACGACGTTCCATAATTCGGTAATATTTTTAACACCAAATATACGGGGCAAGTCTTCATCAGGCGAGGTAGGAATTGGCGACGTTCGGAAACGATCCTTTAGTGCTTTAAACTCCAACACACCATGGTAAAACAACTCGGTAGGTGGGCGGCGGATTGCTCTGCGTAATCGGTTGGCCCAAATACCGCTCATATCGCTTCACCCATTTTGTACTATCCTAGAAGCTATTTCGATATCAAACGTTTGGAATGATTTGCATTGTTTCCATCACAATCGAACTTTTCGCCAAAGCAAAACTTTGAAAGATTCCCCTCCAAAATACCGATCGATATCGCGGAGGCAACCTATCCTCGTTCATTTAAATGCGTTATGCCCCTGATATCAAAATTAATATTTTTGAATTAATTTCAAAAGTTTCTCAGGATTTACTTCTTTGTAACCGCATACCCATAGCAGCTAACATTCCAAATATAACTAAAACTATCCCGCCAAACTCAATGGTACCAGGAACCTCATCCAAAATTAGCGCGCCCAGCAAAGTTCCAAATACTGGTACCAGAGCCATAAACAAAGCCGTCCGTGCGGGCCCTATAACTGGTATACAAATAGTGAAAAGGACGACAGCAATAACGCCTACAAAAACACCTTGGTAAATCAATTGAAGAACAATTCCTCCAATCGGTAAATCTAAAAAAGGAGAACCAAAATAGAATATATATATTGGTGTAAAGCATACCAGACTTAGTACGGCTACGACACTAACGCCATAAACTGGATCAATATTCCAGTATCTGATACTCACAGTGAATGCAGCCCAACAAGCAGAAGCGGCCAAAAATAATAGATCTCCTTTCCAGGCATCAGGCGAACTCTCGATTAATCCTCCCCAGCCAAGTGTTACCAACCCCCCCATTAGTACCATCAACCCAGTAATGCGACCGATACTTAGACGTTCCTTGAACAAGAAATAACTATACAAGGCTGTAAACATTGGCAGAGTGCCCGGGGTAAAAATTGCACCGTGGGCGGCGGGGGCATATTTAAAACCGGACATCATAACCAAGTTAAAACACCATCCGGCGAGTATCATGATGACAATTCCTCGCCACCAACCAATTCCGCCCAGATTTCGGATAGGCCTTTTTAAAAATACTGGTAATAATATGAGACCTGATAGGTAACGAAAAAATGTTAAGTCAGCGGCGCTTGTCAAATTACTTACACCAAAGCGGCTAACTACGACGAAGCCACCCATAATTAAAGAAGTGACCGCCGCGCCGAACATCGCTTGGCCAACAGTGATGTTTCTGAACATTAGAATTAATATTTCAATTTAGTTGAGGATATTCTTTGGCATCAAGGAGAAATAAAATGAGTAATCAAAAGGAAACAAACTCAATTCAAATTGCTTCAGCTTGTTTGTTTTCCTCCGGCATCTCTCTGATAGTTTGTGTCAATATACCAACACACGTAATCAATCAGGCTCATTGGTTCATAACGCGGAGGGTTTGCTTCGCTGCAGCAGGTCGATAACGGAACAGCTATCGTTTCGGGACTAGGATTAAAAAATGTAGCGATAGAATAACGATCTTTCTCAGGGGGCACTACGCGATGAGGTGTCGGTATGAAACGGCCATTCGTCCAACGATTAAGAAATTCTCCGGTATTTACCAATATCCCCTTGTCAATGTATTTAGCATCGATCCAATTTCCATTTTGACTCAATATCTGCAATCCAGGAACTTCTGTCGTCGGAAGCATGGTCAAAAAGCTATGGTCACTATGCGGTGCTATACCGTATTGATTTTTCTCTGGAACTTCAGCCGGATAATGGGCGTTCCGCGACCACATTACCGGATCGTTAAAATACTGATCAAAATAAGAAGGGGGCAATTCTAAGGCCACCGAAAAAATTGGTAAAAGTTTTCGACCCAACTTCAAGATTTCTTGCTGATATGAAACTATGGCATCACGAAATCCGGGCAGACCTTCCGGCCATTGGTTAGGACCTACAAAGCGCGTTCCAGCCTTGATCAAAGGATGATCGGGCGGACGTTCTAAAGCAGTGATCAAGGTTTCATTTAAATCCTTCTTCGTATTTTCATTTATAATAGAAGTTATATATTTTGTAGACTTCGGTGGAACATAACCTATGGAAAGTTCATTAATAAGATAACGACGTTTTTCCTCATCAGGTAAAGCAAAAAACTGCTTCAGTTGTTTGTAGGTCTCATCCAGTTTCTTCCATGCAACACCATGATTAATAACTGCCCAAAACCCAATCGTTTCTTGGATATTTCGTACTTGCACACCTAACTCTTCCAGAGCTCCTTTTTCTCCGGCCATATAAGGCCCTAAATCCAACACTGGAATTTCGGTATATACTTTATTCAAGATGTTCAATTTCAACTCAACATGTGTGATTCAATTTATTTCGGGTAAAATAACTATATTTAAGTGGATATTGTTATGCAAATATTTGACGCTAACGTTCTGTATAAAAATTGCTAGATTGTTAATCATAAATAGGCAAGCATTTCAGACAATTAAAACCGAGAAAGACAATTTATAATTTTACAGAAGCCGATAAATCCGCGCAACGCAGTAAAATATGGAGCTTAGCAGGACCAGTTATACTGGCAAATTTATCAGTGCCTTTGTTAGGCGCAGTTGATACCGCAGTCATTGGCCACCTGGACGACGCATATAATCTGGCTGCCGTTGCAATAGGTTCAACAATTATCCAATTTATTTATTGGGCATTTGGGTTTCTGCGCAT
>JAOMCN010000004.1 GCA_028345065.1 Rhodospirillales bacterium | reverse complement strand
GAGAACGTGATGTAGATGAACTTCTAAACTTAAAAAAAGAAGACGTTGGTAACCCGAAAGACTTTGGGAAATTTATTGTAGAGGGACATCAAAGATTAGCCTTCCCTATGACAGCATTAGGTTTTGCATTAATAGCATTCGTTACCTTGTTTACCGGTGATTATTCTAGACGTGGTCACCAAAAACGGATAATAATTGCGGCGGTGATATTTGTTACATTGATTGCATTAAATCTTGGCATGATAAATCTAAGTGCCAAGAATTTGAGTTTGGTTCCATTTATCTATGCAGCAAATGGTTTGCCGATTTTCTTTTCTCTGGTCATTTTGATAACACCTTTACGATTGAAAATTTGGTTCAAACTGAAATTTTCTGGAAACAATAATTAGAGGCTTAATTGGCCCACTAAGGTTAGAAATAGCGAAATGTCGACGGTTCTATCTTTTTATATCGGTCGAAATTTTTTAACATGCTTTATATGCGTATTTGTCGTATTTCTTAGTCTTATATTTTTATTTGATATTATCGAACTGCTTCGACTGGCATCGCCTCATGATGAAGTAGGTATTGGCTTAGTCCTGAAAATGTCCTTATTGAAACTTCCCTTTCTAGGACAACAGGCATTTCCGTTTGCCGTATTGTTCGGCAGTATGATTGCATTTTTGCGTATGACAAGGAACCATGAGTTAGTGGTGGCGCGCGCGTCCGGTATTTCTGCATGGCAATTCCTCTTACCCGTTTTGGGCTTAGCGCTTATCCTGGGTACGTTGCAAATCACAGTACTAAATCCCTTAGCTTCAGCACTGTTGTCTAAATTTGATGGTCTCAATGCAATCCATATTAAGGGACAAACAAACTTACTTTCTTTATCTCCGAATGGACTATGGCTAAGGGAGGCAAATAAACAAAATCAATCGGTAATTCACTCCACAACATTAAATCTGAAAGGAAATTCAATAAAACTTAAAGACGTTACTATTTTTAATTACCAAGGTTCGAACAAATACCGGCAAAGACTGAGCGCCATTAAAGCCGAGCTAGAAGATGGATTTTGGCTCCTCTCGGATGTTTGGATACATGAACGAGATAAAGAATTACCTATGCATAAAAAGGAACATTGGTTACCTACAGATATAACACTCAACAACCTTCACGATAGTTTTGCTCCACCTGAAACTCTCTCATTTTGGAGCCTACCTGACTTCATTTCTAATCTCGATAAAGCGGGGTTTTCAGCTGTCAGACATAGACTCTACTGGCATTCACTGCTAGCCACACCTCTGTTATTACTTGCAATGGTTTTAATCGCGGCAACATTTACTTTAAAACAATCACCAAGGGCCAGGACGAGCATTATGATAATTGGCGGTATTCTGACCGGTTTTTTTCTCTTTTTCTTCTTGGATGTTGTTTCCGCACTTGGATTAAGGGAGAGTATTCCAATTGTACTTGCAGCATGGGCTCCTGCAGGTATCAGTGCTTTATTGGGACTTGCAATGGTGTTCCATCTCGAAGATGGTTAGTTCAAATGAATAAATTTCGATTGATAATGATTCAGGCTCTTGGGATAGCCTTGGTTCCATTCTTGGTTGCGGGACAGGATCTGCAATCCGGCAACCGACCCCTACTTTTTTCAGCTAATGAAGTCACCCATGACAAAAAAAGCGGAATTGTTAGAGCCATTGGAAACGTTGAGGTTTCTCATGAACAGCGAGTCCTCATAGCCGACTCTGTAACATACAACCAAATACAAAATGTTGTGACTGCTACCGGGGGAGTAAGCCTATTAGAGGCTTCGGGAGACGTTTTATTTGCTGAAATGATGAAACTCACGGGTGATTTAAAAGACGGAATTATTAGAGACCTAAGAATTAGACTTTCCGACAACTCAAGAATCGCAGCTACTGGAGCACGCAGATCTGCCGGAATTTCTACGGAAATGCGAAACGCTGTATATTCTCCTTGTCAAGACTGCGCTGATCAAACAGGCGACACACCTTTATGGCAGTTAAAAGCAAAAAAGGTAGTCCACGATGAAAAAGAGCAGGTAATTGAATACACAGACGCTTATTTAGAGCTCTTTGGTGTTCCAGTCGCTTACATTCCTTTCTTTTACCACCCAGACCCGACAGTTAAGAGAAAATCCGGTTTCATTACCCCAAGTTTCGGGGGTTCATCGGCATTGGGACCCACACTCGCAACTCCCTATTTTTTTAATATTGCAGCAAATAAAGACCTGACGATTACGCCCACGTTTACATCGAAAGAAAGGGTCCATTTAGCTGCTGAATACCGAGACATTAGCCCCAACGTTCAGCTAGAAACTGATGCTAGTATTACCCTTGATTCAAATAACGAACTATTTGGCCACATTGACACCAAATATCGAAAGAATGTTAACGATGTCTGGCGAATGGGAATAGATATACAACGGGCAGTTGATGACACATACATGAGACGTTATAAGATTTCATCAAGGCCAGATATGACGACAAGGGCTTTTGGGGAGGCATTTAAAGGCCGCGATTATCTAAAGATTGACTCTTACTATTTTCAAGGATTGCAGGAGACAGATGACCCAGGAGAAATACCCATCGTCCTGCCAATGGTTGATTTCAGCCATATTAGCAAGCCAAATAGGTTAGGCGCTACAAATTCAATTAGAGCTAACGCGTTAGCACTTACCCGCACTGACGGTAACGACACTAAACGGCTATCACTTGGTTATGGCTGGCACCTACCTCGAATTGGCTCGCTAGGTGAAGTTGTTGATGTAAATCTATCTATTCGCGGCGACATGTACCATGTTACAAATTTGGTCAATTCAAACGGACAGGGTTCTACCAAAGGCATTAGTGGCCGAGTTCATCCGCAAGCATCGGTTAATTGGGGATACCCAATGTCAAATTCTCGCGGTCGCGTAACCCAAATACTTGAACCCCTGGCTTCACTTATCATTAGCCCATATGGTGGAAACCCCAATGATATTCCAAATGAAGATAGTGTAGACTTCGAATTTGATGACACCAATGTATTTAATGAGAACCGCTTTACCGGTCTTGATCGCGTTGAAGGAGGACCTAGACTTGGCTACGGTATAAAGTGGGGAGTTTATGGGCAAAATGGTGGCAGCAGTTCCCTTTTTGTAGGGCAAAGTTATCGTATCAAATCCGACGACACCTTCGGCCCAGGTTCTGGGCTAGAAGATAATTTCTCAGATATAGTGAGTAGAATAAATATCTCGCCTGGTAAATACCTTGATTTAAATTACAGAACAAGATTATCCCATGAAGATCTTTCCCCCGCTAAGAATGAGGTTCAATTGACGGCTGGACCACCGGCACTTAAGGTCACAACTAACTATGTATTTTTCGAGTCTCAACCAAACTCTGAGTTCGGCGGCAGGGATGAATTGTCAGGTTCAATTAAGTCCCAACTGAACCGACTATGGAGGAGCAGCCTCTCTGGTCGATATAACTTGCAGGAAGAAGGTAATCTTCAAGCTATTGCCCTCAATGCGACCTTTGAGTGCGAATGTTTCACGTTCAGCACTACATTAAAACGAGATTTTTTTGTTGATAGGGATCTGAAACCAAGCGATACAATACTTTTTCAACTAACTTTTAAAACGCTAGGAGAGTCAAAATTTGGTGTTTCAAAAGACGACTAAATGGAAATCTAAAATTGGATAATTAGGAGTGAAGATATCTTCTTCATGTGTTTGTACAATAATTAAAACAAATCTTTTAGTCAGTTGCGCCTTGGCTCTTCTGAGCTTTGCATTCGCATTTTCCGCAATCGGACAGTCGTCTCTAAATATCGTCGCTATCGTCAATGACGAAATAATCTCAGATTATGACCTTCAGTCTAGGATAGATTTTGTATTATTCTCATCTGGGTTACCTAATAACCCTAACGAGAGAAAGCGTATTCGAAACAGAATTCTCAATAACCTCATCGACCAAAAATTGATGCTTCAACAGGCTAAGCGGCAAAAAATTAAAGTTTCCCGCAAACAAATAGGTGCGTTTATTGGTCAAGTGGAAAAGCAAAACAGAATGTTGAAAGGGGACATGGCAAAACTACTGAACAAGAGCAATATCGATACACTCACTTACGAGCGACAGGTTGAGGCTAAAATTGCCTGGGGTCGAATTATTCGGAAAAAATTGGCAAAATCTGGTGAGTTAGATGAAGAAAACATCAATGCCCAGATCCGCTTGATACGAGATTATAAAGGAAGGCCTGAGTATTTAGTAGCCGAAATATTTATTTCTTTTGATACGGGAAAATCAGACCTTAAAGAGCAAGAACTGGTGAACCGACTTTATCAACAAATCAAAGGCGGAACACCATTTGGTCAGGTCGCTAGGTCATTTTCCGAAAGTGCTTCTGCAGCGCGAAATGGAAATTTAGGTTGGATTCGTGAAGATCAGCTAGATCCATATCTGGCAAAGATCATATTAACTTTGCAACGAAATGAACTATCAGTTCCGGTCAAGGCCCCTGATGGATATTATATACTCCTACTAAAAAACAAGAGACTAGCGCAGGGTCTTATTTCGGGTGAAACTTCGGTTTCAATACAGCAGATATTACTACCTCTTAAAAACAATGCGGCTAAATCAGAGCTGCAGGCCCAGCTAACACTCGCACAATCGATTTCAAGGAGTGTACAAAATTGTAAAGATATGGAAGCCTTGGAAAAAGAGATTGGAATACCTAAAATGGGTAAGATCCAAGAGGTCAAGTTATCGAACTTGTTACCTAGTATTAGGAAGGCAACTCGGAATTTAGATATTGGCAAGGCAAGTAATCCAATCCGGACCAAAGCAGGAATTTTAATATTAATGGTCTGCAGCAGAACGTTTGATGAAGACGAAGAAAAGGCTCGTCGTAGGGTTGCCCAAAATATTTCCCAACGGAAAGCTGAATTGATTTCCCGCCGTGAGTTGCTAGATTTAAGACTATCGGCATTTATCGAAACTCGCAAATGAAGACCTGCTCATCCCCTATAGCCCTGACTATGGGCGAACCAGCTGGAATTAGCGCAGAAATTACACTTAAGGCATGGCGGGATCACCATAGCCAGCTTCAGCCGTTTTTTGTCATCGATGACCCCGAACGCATACGAGAAATTTCTCTCTCTTTGGGTTGGAAAATTGATATTGGTGTAATTGATAAACCTAGCGAGATATTGAATCACTTCTCAAAATGTTTGCCGGTTTTACCATTAGGCAAAAGAGTAAGATCGACTATAACACAACCCGATCCGGCTAATGGAACAGCAGTCATCAGTTCCATAAGAAAGGCTGCTACCTTGGCCCTCTCTGGCAAAGTTGGTGCGGTAGTAACCAATCCTATCCAAAAATCTGTTCTTTACAGTATGGGATTTTCGTTCCCCGGGCACACTGAATATTTAGCCCATCTTGCAAATGTTAATTCTAAGCCAATTATGATGCTGTATTCAGAAAAATTGAGGGTAGTACCCGTTACTAGGCATATTAGTTTGAAGGAGGCAGTTACGCTGCTTTCTCCGAAATTGATCATTGAAACGGCCAAAACCACACTATCCGCTCTTAAAATGGATTTTGGGATAAGTCGTCCTAAGCTAGCAATCGCAGGTCTTAATCCCCACGCCGGTGAGGATGGAACAATGGGCCAGGAAGAAAATATGATCATAGAACCGGCTGTCAAAACACTAAATATTATGGGATATGATACCTATGGTCCTCTTCCTGCAGATACACTATTTCATTCCGAAGCGAGAAAGAAGTATGACGCGGTGTTATGCATGTATCATGATCAGGCCTTGATACCCATAAAGACTTTAGACTTTGAAAGGGCTGTTAATGTAACATTAGGTCTTCCTTTTATCCGAACTTCTCCCGATCATGGCACTGCTTTGGATATTTCAGGTACCGGTACCGCACAGGAGACTAGCCTAGTTGCAGCTATCCAACTAGCCAGTCAAATGCTGAAAAATCGTGCAGAAAAACTTACAAAGTCATAAATTAGTGAGTAAATATCAGAATTCCTCTGATCAAGATTTTCTTCCAACACTTCGCAACGTAATGTCGAAGCATGAGATTTATGCAAAAAGATCTCTAGGTCAACATTTTCTATTAGATACTAATTTAACTGATAAAATTGCTAGGATTGCAAATGTAAAGGGCTCAACTGTAATTGAAATCGGACCGGGCCCAGGAGGACTAACCCGGTCATTGTTAATGAATGGTGCAAAAAAAGTAATCGCAATTGAAAAAGACCCAAGATGTCTAGCGGCTTTACTTGAACTGCAGAGCTTTTATTCGGAAAGCCTAATCATCGTAGAGGCAGATGCTATGAATATAGATCTTTCCCAAATTAGTTCAAAACCGTTTAACATTGTCGCAAACCTACCTTATAATATATCTACCCCTTTACTGATCGGTTGGCTCCAAAAGATCAAATCCATCAGCCAAATGACTTTAACATTTCAAAAGGAAGTAGCGGACAGGTTAGTCGCTTCACCATCTACCAAAGCATATGGCAGGTTATCAGTCATAACCCAATGGCTTTGTAACGTGAATATTCAGTTTAATATTGACAGCCTAGCCTTTGTACCTCCTCCCAAGGTTGTCTCTAGCGTTGTTACTTTGTTACCACGAAACAAGCCAAGCGCACCCGCGGACTGGCTCAAATTGGAAAAGGTCACTTATGCGGCGTTTAATCAACGACGAAAAATGCTACGATCTTCTCTGAAAAAATTCAATTTAGACCTCCCATCATTGGGTATAAATCCGACCTTGCGAGCTGAAAATTTAACCATTGAGCAGTTTTGCCAGCTAGCTCGCAGTATCAGGGATTAAGTTTCGCCCCTTAAAATTTGGACAAATTTATGTAACCCTGACTGGCGATTTGCCCGAAGCCGTTCCGCTCCGAGTATCATCTGTAACAATTGAACACTCTCTTCTACATACCGATTTACAATAATATAATCGTACTCGCGGTAATGGCTCATTTCATCGGCCGCTTTAGCCATTCGGATTTTAACCTCTTCATCAGCATCTTGCGCCCGTGTCCTGAGACGAGTTTCAAGCTCATCATTATCTGGCGGCAATATAAATACGCTTACAAGATCTTTTCCGGCAGTCTTATCTCCTTCCAGTTGCTGTGTTCCCTGCCAATCAATATCAAATAGAATATCTGAACCTGAGGCGAGCGCTTTCTCAATAGGTATTCTAGGTGTCCCATAATAGTTACCGAATACTTGGGCATATTCAAGAAATTCCCCCACTTCTGCCATCTTCTTAAACTTAGTTTCATTAACAAAATTATAGTCTTTTCCATCCACTTCCTTTGCCCGTCTCAACCTAGTGGTAAAAGAGATGGACATTCGAAGGTTTTCTTCGCGAGCCAAAAGTGCCTTGGCGAGGGTTGTTTTTCCCGCACCAGACGGTGATGAGAGAACCAGCATCAACCCGCGCCGCGCATAGACATTAGAATTATCGTGATTATTCAATATTTTGCACCTGCTCTCGAAATTGTTCAATCAGTGCCTTTAAATCTAACCCAATGTTAGAAAGCTCAATATTATTCGCCTTTGAACACAGAGTATTAACTTCTCTGTTAAGTTCCTGACACAGGAAATCAAGTTTACGGCCAATTACCGCCCCATCAATGAGAAGTGTTCTGGCTGTCGAGGTGTGAGCCCTTAGTCGATCGAGTTCTTCACGCACATCCACCTTAATCATAAGCATTACCGCTTCTTGAGTAATTCGCTCCTCTGGCAAAGCTGGTGTCACGTCAAGAAGAATCTCCATTTGCTGTTTTAATCGCTCACGAATGGCTTGGGGTTGGGATTCGGAATTACTATCCGCACGCTCAATTAATGCTTGAATTTCAGCAAGTTGTAATTCCAATGTTTGGGAAATGTTTGTGCCTTCAACCTTTCTCGCCGATGACAACTCGGAAAGCGCTTTCTCAAGGTCCGCAATTATTAAATCATCTCTCTCCTGGATTACATCAATATCTGGCTCCTCTTCAACAGGTTCTATAACACCTTTAACCGCTAAAAAACTATCTGGTCTTAGAGGTCCAAAACTGTCTGTGCCTTCAAACATTTCCCTAGCTGTCTTAATCAGCTCATCAAGGAGTTCGCGGTTTACTCTGTAACTGGGTTGATTGCCGTTTTCCTTTATTGAAAGAGTAAGATTTATATTGCCCCGGCTAAATTTTTGACCTACTAATTTTCTAGCCTTTAGATCCAAGTCCTCTAACCCGTGCGGTAACCGACACTTAATATCAAGGCCCTTTCCGTTGACACTTTTCGTTTCCCAGTTCCAACTGAATTTCCCAAAGCTCCCCGCTGATCTCCCAAATCCTGTCATACTGAATATTTTGGGCATGGTAGACATTTCCAATGGATATGTGATTCTCTTTTTTAAATCAATAACTCTGGCAAAATACAAAATATGTCACAATTAAAAATATTATCGTGTTTTCATTTTTTCCTTCTCCAGCTTTCTCAAAACTTTAACATTTTTATTATGTTCGCTTAAGGTTTTAGAAAATGCGTGCCCCCCTTTCCCATCAGCAACAAAATAAAGATCCGTGCTTTCAATAGGGTTGAGAACGGCTTTGATCGAGGCTCGACCCGGATTTGCGATGGGTCCAGGTGGTAGCCCTTTATTAAGGTAGGTGTTATAAGGATTTGGTCTTTTTAAATCCTTTCTTTTTAAAGGGCGACCAAGCCTACGAGTGCCATTGGTCAAGCCATAAATAACAGTAGGGTCGGATTGAAGTCGCATGCCAAGCTTTAATCGGTTAATAAATACGCTGGCTACCCTACGACGCTCCTCAACAAGCCCAGTCTCTTTCTCTACTATAGAAGCAAGTATTATGGCTTCCTGAGGAGTATTTATGGGTAGTCCGACCTCGCGCAGCAACCACAACTCCTCAGATGTGTTTGTCATAGCAACTTTCATTCGTCTAACTAAATCGTTGCGATTATCACCAAAATTATAATGATATGTCTCCGGTAACAACCTCCCCTCTTTTGGAGTTTCCGTCACTGTTCCGGTCAACCCATCAGCTTTTCTTAAACGATCCAGAATTTCGGCGGTATAAAGCCCTTCCACTGCTACGAACCGACGAACTACCATTTTACCAGATCGTAAGATTGATAGAATGTCTCTTGGACTTGACTCTTTCGGAATCGAGTATTCCCCCGCCCGCATAACCTTTTCTAATCTCAAAGTGAGTACTGTTAATTTAAATAGAATTGGTTGCGATATCGCGCCCTTGCGCCCCAAAAGTCTGGAAATAGAATCGATTCCGCTTCCTTTTGGAATAATGATAATCAAATCACTTTTCAGGGGTCCACGTTGGGTAAAATTCATATAACCGAATAGACTGCCGCCACCGACTGCAGCAAAAATTATCAATATTAGAGCGGTTAGCCAGCTGTTTTTGCGATTCATTTAAAGTTAACTTAGGGCACCAAGCACCAAGCTCGCATTAGTGCCCCCAAAACCAAAAGAGTTTGATAAAATAACGTTAATGTTTCTTTCCTGGGCAGTATGGGGAACCAAATTTAAATCGCACCCATCAGAAGGTTTCTCCAAATTGAGGGTAGGTGGTACAACACCATTATTAATAGCTAAAATAGAAAAGATAGCCTCAACAGATCCAGCAGCTCCCAACAAATGACCAATTGCTGATTTTGTTGACGACATCGCGAGCTTGTATGCAGCGTCACCAAACAAACGCTTGACAGCTGCATGCTCTATTTCGTCTCCCAACGGTGTTGAAGTTCCGTGGGCGTTTATGTAATCAATACTCTCGGGGTTTAACCTCGCCCTTTTTAACGCAGCCTTCATCGACCTATAGCCCCCGTCGCCGTCTTCAGCGGGTGCCGTTATATGGTGTGCATCTCCAGACATGCCATAACCCAAAACTTCCGCATAAATATTAGCGCCTCGTTTCTTAGCGTGCTCTAGTTCCTCGAGCACCAATATTCCAGCTCCCTCACCCACTACGAAACCGTCTCGGCGCTTGTCCCAGGGTCGAGACGCTTGTTCAGGCATATCGTTGAAGTTTGTAGACAATGCACGAGTTGCAGCAAATCCGGCTACGCCCAAACGACAGATTGCCGCCTCCGCGCCGCCCGCTATCATTACATCGGCATCGTCAAATTCGATCAACCGAGCCGCATCGCCAATCGCGTGAGCACCTGACGCGCAAGCTGTGACAACAGCATGGTTGGGGCCTTTAAAGCCATATTTAATTGCCACTTGCCCTGACACCAAATTAATCAGACTTGCGGGAATGAAAAAAGGACTTAATCGCCTTATATTTCCATCATTCACAACACGTGCGCTTTTTTCAATTTCTGGCAAACCACCAATACCTGATCCAATCATTACTCCGGTACGCGTAAAGCTTTCTTCGTCTATAGGTTTCCACCCGGAATCTTCAACGGCATAACTTGCGGCTACTAGACCAAATTGTATGAATGTATCCATGCGGCGTTGCTCTTTAGGAGCTATCCATTCGTTTGGATTAAAAGCCCCAAGTGCACTCGCAGCTGGGTCCTCCGACCGGGGCACCTGCCCAGCAATTTTGGAGGGAATATCGGAAACGTCGAAATCAGTAATCGCATTGAGACCCGACTTTCCGCTTATTAGCCTGCTCCAAGACTCTTCGACACCACAAGCCAAGGGCGTTACAAGACCAACTCCTGTGACAACCACCCGTCTCATGATAAATTGCGATACTTTTCTATAAATTTTTCGCTAGTAAAATTACTAGTACTATACTCGAGCGGCGCTTCCAACAATCTAGCTATTACTTAGGTCCGTCGGCTAGGTCTTGCTTGCTAAAAAATCAACTGCATCTTTAACAGTGAGAATCTTTTCTGCAGCATCGTCAGGAATTTCACAATCGAACGCTTCTTCAAATGCCATCACAAGTTCAACGGTATCAAGGCTATCTGCACCCAAATCATCTATAAAACTTGCGGTGTTTGTCACCTTATCTTCACCAACACCAAGGTGTTCGACAATTATAGCTTTAACTCGCTCGGCAACGTCACTCATACTCTAAATCCCCAACTCATATAATTATTACTGATACCTATAAAAAAACTGAATTTTTTTCAGGGTCTAAACGTTTGGCGTTTCCTAACATACTTTATTTCCAATGGCCAGCTTACATCTGGCTATATACATTTTACAACAAGTGGTTCTAATTCATCATCATACCGCCGTTTACATGGAGGGTTTGACCTGTAACGTAAGCAGCCTCATCGCTAGCCAAAAAAGATACACAAGCAGCAACGTCTTTGGGTTCCCCTAACCGTCCCATTGGGATCAAAGTAAGCAAGGATTCTTTTTGTGAATCATCGAGACTGTCAGTCATCGGCGTTATTATATAACCCGGGGCCACACAATTCACCGTGATTCCTCTGGATGCCACTTCAGCTGCTATGGCCTTAGTCATTCCTGTCGCACCCGCCTTAGCGGCAGCATAATTGGCCTGTCCGGGGTTTCCTGAAGCACCAACAACCGAGGTAATGTTTACAATACGTCCCCATCGTTTCTTAATCATACTTCGGAGACACCCCCGGGACAAACGAAACACAGCGCCCAAATTCACGTCTAACACAGACTGCCAATCTTCATCCGTCATACGCATTGCAAGCTTATCCTTTGTAATACCCGCATTATTTACCAGTACATTAATTTCCCCCATTGAATTATTCGTTGCATCCAACAAATACTGGGTATCTTTAACCGTTGACAGATCGCCAACAACCACATGTACCCGTTCTCCCAATTTAGAGGCTAATGCATCCAATGCCTGTTCACGAGTACCAGAAAGTGTGACTGTTGCACCCTTTAAATGAAGAGACTGAGCAATTTCGCTCCCTATACCTCCTGAAGCACCGGTAATCAGCGCGCGCTTGCCTGAGAGATCAAACATATTTCAATTCCCAAAATAGAATACGGTTTCAAGTAGAATTTAAGAATTCATCGATATCTTCAGCTGACTGAATCGACAAGCTTTTCAATTCACGATCAATACGTTTAACCATTCCAGTCAGTACTTTTCCCACACCCACTTCAACAAATGTACCTACCCCAAGTTGCTTCATTTTCTTAATACTCTCTCTCCAACGTACCGGTGAGGTGATCTGTTCTACTAGAAGTCTTCGAATATCTAGGGGCTCCTTCTCAGGCGCAGCGGTAACATTCGCAACTATTGGAATCTTAGGTACATTTAACTGTACCTTACCCAAAACGCCAGCCATTATATCTGCCGCTGGGGCCATCAGGGAGCAATGAAAGGGCGCACTAACAGCTAATAATATACTACGTTTAGCGCCTTTTTTCTTTCCAATTTCGACTGCACGCTCCACTGCTCCAACATGCCCGCTCAAAACGATTTGCCCAGGTGCATTATCATTAGCCGCCACACACACCTCACCCTTAGCTGCTTCCGATGCTATCTCCTTCGCTAATTCGAGGTCTATACCAATTAAAGCCGCCATTGCTCCTACACCCTGGGGCACAGCTTCCTGCATTGCACGCCCCCTAGCTTTCAATACTCGGGCGGTATCCTGCAATTCAATCGCCCGCACAGCCGTAAGAGCCGAGTACTCACCTAGAGAGTGCCCAGCTACAAACTTACAATCTGTCACAACATTAAAACTTGCTTCCGATTGGAGAATTCTAATTAGCGCCATGCTAACTGCCATTACCGCCGGTTGGGCATTTTCAGTTAGTAAAAGTTCTTCCTCGGGACCTTCAAAAATTAGCTTTGACAATTTTTGCTTTAGGGCTTCATCAACCTCTTCAAATACGTGCTTCGCTGCAGGAAAAGCCTTCGCGATTTCCTTACCCATCCCCACCACTTGGGTACCTTGCCCCGGGAAGATAAATGCCCTAGTCATACCTCATCTACTCTCGTTCAGGTATGATTACTGATAGCGTTTACACCTAAAGTGTCAAGCCAGATGGAGTTGACTTCTTTAACCCAATACAAAACCAAAGTAGTACATCTGAAATTGTATAAAAATTTGTATCTTTGCAAATTTTCATCCACTTCATTTCTACTACTTGCACCATAAGGTGTTATGTGTATATTCCCGTGTCTTTAACTCCTTGCCTTTCAAGCCTTTGTCTTGATTGGCTATGCTCCTGAAAAGATACATTATTCAGTGAGTTGAGATAATCCGAAAGGGGATTTTGGATGCCGTATTACGAAAATGTCTTCATTGCGCGTCAGGAAATATCGACACAACAAGTAGATGCAATTGCAGACGTCTTTTCTGAAATAATAAAAGATGGTGGCGGCAAGGTCACCAAACGGGAGAATTGGGGTCTCAAAACCTTAGCTTACAGGATTAAGAAAAGTCGCAAGGCCCATTACATTCTCTTCAATATTGATGCACCGGCTGACGTAGTCCATGAAATGGAACGGCAAATGGGCCTAAATGAAGATGTGCTGCGGCACCTAACCATCCGCCTAGACGAATTATCTGATGAACCGTCTGTGCAAGCCCAAGTTAAAACAAACCGCTCTTATGAAGATCGGGATAGCGGTGAATTCAAAGCACGGTCTCCGGAGAAACGAACTCCTGACGAACCGGCTGAAGACTTATCAATCGAGAAGAGTGACAGCGGTCCTATAATCGATCCAAAAGCGAATGGAACGGACCAACCCTCGTCTGACGAAGGCATTCCGAGTGACACGACAGAACAAGAAAGTGGAAAAAATGACCCCACCGAATGATTATGGACAAACGCAAGATGAGGACCACCAAAAACGATCAGATAGAGGAGGACGACGTCCCTTTTTTCGCAGACGTAAGACGTGCCCATTCTCGGGAACAAATGCACCCAAGATTGATTATAAGGACGTTAAAACGCTCTCACGTTATATTTCGGAACGTGGAAAAATAGTACCAAGCCGGATCACGGCTGTATCAGGTAAAAAACAAAGGGAACTGGCCAAAGCAATAAAACGAGCTCGTTTCTTAGCCCTCTTACCCTACGGATCGCATTAATCACATCCAATTGCAGCCCCTTTTACTACTGCGATTGTGGGCGAATCAATAATTATGGTTAGTTTGTTAGCTTTAACGTGCGGGATCATCAGCGGTGGTTTATCTGTAGCTGGACAGTCAAATACCGCAATTATTATTGTTTCTGCCCATTTTGCTATGCTTCCCATAATCACAGTCGGTTTAGGTTACGGGACGCGAAACGCTTCTATCGCAGCGTTATGCGGCGTTTTTACAGTGATATCAGTTACCGATATTTTTAGCGGCTGTTTGTATGGAATAACTATAGCATTTCCGTGCTGGTTTGTAGTACGTCATGCTCTACTGAACCGCAAATTAGCACCAGGATATATTGATTGGTATCCAGTGGGCCACATTTTGTCCAAATTAGTTGGTTACGGTGCTATGGTCCTTATCCTAGTGGCAACAGTAAGTTTTGACACGGAAGGTGGATTCAGAGGCGTCATTGATAAATTAATTGCTGACATATTTGAAAGACGGTTAACAATAGGTGGCCAACTGAATGTTTCTGACCTGAAGTATCAAATAGTATCCTTTTTCCCAAGTGTCGCAGTTGTGGTTTGGCTTTTAATTTTGTCCCTAAATTCCGTTTTCGCTCAGGCTATATTAACTTGGAATAAGAGGGAGTTGCGCCCAAATCCCTCTTATTCCAACCTTACAGCACCTGAGTGGCTATATTGGGCACTGGTCGCTTCAGCAACAATCGCCCTAATAGGTAAAGGGCCCTACGAATACGTTGGTCGGAATCTGGCTATTGTTTTTGCCGCACCCTTTTTTTACATTGGATTGGGAATAATACATGGGATGGTTAGGAGAATTGCATCGCCGAATTTAGTTTTGACGGCTTTCTATATTTTTGTGATAATTTTAGGTTGGCCTATATTAGCTTTGGCAGGCCTTGGGTTTTTTGAACCATGGACTAACCTGCGAAGACGTTACGATTGTCAAAACACTGACGCCCAGGAGGAGAAAAAATGGAAGTAATACTTTTAGAACGGGTTGAAAAGCTTGGTCTGATGGGTGACGTAGTAAATGTCAAGCCAGGGTATGCCCGCAACTATTTGCTGCCTAAAAATAAAGCAATTTCGGCAACCGCAACAAACAAGAAACAATTTGAAAATAAACGAAACGAGTATGAAGCTACAAACCTCAAAACAAAGAACGAAGCAGAAAATATTGGGAAAAAATTAGATGGGAATCTCGTAACCATGGTCCGCCAGGCAGGTGAGAATGGTAATCTTTATGGCTCAGTGAACGCTAGAGATGTTGCTGACGGGTTAGTAGAGATAGGTTACAACGTTAACCGAAGCCAGATAAGTCTTGAGCGACCAATTAAGACAGTTGGATTGCACCTAATCAAAGTAGCCCTCCATCCAGAAGTGGTGGTTACCGTCACGGCAAATGTAGCCCGCTCAGAGGATGAGGCCAAACTTCAGGAAAAGACAGGCGAAGCGATAATCGCCGCTGAATCAGAAACGGAGAACTTGGTTACGGCTGTACTTGCAGAAGCAGATGCACGAGAAACTATGCAAAAACAGAAGCCACAAGATGTGCAAAAAGGCCCAGAAGAAGATTTGGAAGAAACGTCGGAAGAAACGACCGATATTGATATCACACTAGAAAATTAATATTCTGAAGTTAAAGAAGGCAAAATATTATACATTCATTTCAAATCAAAATCGTTTACCTCCTCTGGATCTGTTTGTTATTTTTTGCCTGCGCTCTTTAGTAAGTATAAAAGTTTTTTAGGCACCCCATTATTTAGGAATTCGGAGAATTCAGAATTGTTAGTTCTTAAAACAATCCTGAAAAAATTAATAAGAGTTGGGACGCTAACCATTATTGATGCGAGTGGTCGGCTCCATAAGTTCTCGGGCCGAAGTGGACCGACAGTTACGGTTAATCTTCATAATAATTTGATTCCATGGCGTATGGTAATAACTCCAACCATGGCCATAGGAGAAGGCTATATGGAGGGCCACCTGACGATTAAAGATGGAACGATCTATGATTTTCTATCACTTTTAGGACGAAATATCGAAACCAGCGGACAACACCCTTTTCACTTATTGGTTGAATCGGTGAGCAGGTTATTTAAACGATTTCACCAATTTAACCCGCATGTATTATCAAAAAAAAATGTGGCGCATCATTATGATCTTTCACAGAAACTATATGAGTTGTTTCTGGACCCAGACCTACAATATTCTTGTGCATATTTTGAATCTCCGGAGATGGATTTAGAGACTGCACAAGAGAACAAGAAACGTCATATTGCTGCTAAATTAGTCATATCGCCTGGCCAAAGTGTCCTAGATATAGGATCTGGATGGGGCGGTCTCGCCATATTTTTTGCCAAGAAGATAGGAGCAAAGGTAACTGGCATCACTTTATCAGAAAAGCAGTTAAAAGAATCGCAAAAAAAAGCAAAAAATGAAAGGCTTACCGATTTAATCGATTTCTATTTGCGAGATTACAGGAAACAAACTGGTACCTTCGACCGTATAATCTCGGTAGGGATGTTTGAACATGTGGGCGTTGGCCATTTCCAAGATTTCTTTATGACATACAAAAATTTGCTAGCAGATGATGGGGTCGCACTTCTACATACTATAGGCCGAAGTGGTCCACCGAGTGTCACAGATTCGTGGGTTCGCAAATACATTTTCCCTGGAGGCTATATTCCAGCCCTATCAGAAGTACTCCCAATCATCGAAAATACTGGATTGATCGTCACTGATATAGAAATTTTGCACGCACATTATGCCGAAACAATTCGCCATTGGCGGACTCGCTTCAACGCTAATAGGGACAAGATCAAAACAATTTATGATGAGCGTTTTTGTAGGATGTGGGAATTCTACCTTGCCAGCAGTGAAGTCTCCTTCCGCTTTCTTGGGATGACAGTCTTCCAAATTCAAATGGTTAAGAAAAGCGGGCTGCTTCCCTTAAAACGGGACTATATCGAAAAACTAGAAAATGAAATGTAATTCTCGGGTGTTAACAAGGGCCAGTTGGCATAACCCTAGCCATTAGCGGATTCCCAATCTTAAGAATTTGGTGACTTAATCATCTACCGTTTAAAAAAAGACTAATAGAATAAACTTATCCCCGATATCCTCAGGGCTGTGAATCGATTATGGCTTCACCCGGTTCGCTAATGGTAGTAATTTGTTCACCATGATAACTCCCCAACCAAATCCCACTTCGATTTCAGCGTTACCAAATAATGAAAATAATCTATCTTCATTACGTATGCCTCCGCACAATTTTGAAGCTGAAAAAGCTCTTCTCGGTGCAATTTTTGCAAACAACAACGCCTACGATCGTGTTGCCGATTTTCTCCTACCGACTCACTTTGCTGATCCCATTCACGGACGTATATATGAATCTTCATCAAAGTTAATTGAGCGCGGCCAAATCGCTGATCCAATCACATTAAAAAGCTTTTTTGAACAAGATAGCGCGCTATCTGATATCGGTGGTGCTCAGTATCTTGTCGAAATCGCTGCATCCATGGTCAACGTGATTAATGCTGCTGAATACGGCCGGACAATTTATGACCTTCACCTAAAACGACAACTTATTGAATTAGGTGAGAATGTAGTCAACAACGCTTACTCACGTGATGTCGACGATTTTGCAATTACCCAAATTGAAAAAGCGGAGCAGACCCTTTACGACCTAGCTACCACGGGTGAATTTGAGGGGGGTTTTAAAGAATTTAAGTCTTCTATCGTTTCGGCTATCGAAATGGCAGAGGCTGCTCATAAACGTGATGGAAAAATTGCCGGCATAGCCACAGGTCTAAGGGATATAGATACAATTCTCGGGGGGCTTCATTCCTCGGATTTAGTTATTCTAGCTGGTCGACCCTCCATGGGTAAAACGGCATTAGCAACTAATATCGCATTCAATGCCGCTTATGACTATAAAAACGAAACAGATAGCGAGGGACGAAAGAAGATTATCGATGGCGGTGTGGTAGGATTTTTCTCCCTCGAAATGTCAGCTGAACAACTTGCGGCCCGCATCCTATCTGAACAAACGGAAATCGCTTCAGACAAGATGAGGAAAGGGAAACTTACAAACGATGAGTTTGACAGGCTGGTTGTGGCTAGCCAACAACTGCATAACCTTCCCATCTACATCGATGATACGCCAGCCCTATCTGTTAGTATGCTACGCACCCGCGCGCGCAGGTTAAAACGGGAACACGGCCTAGGTTTGGTCATTGTTGATTATCTTCAGTTAATGGAAAGTTCCAAAAGAACGGAGAATAGGGTTCAAGAAATCGCTGAGATCACTCGAGGCCTAAAGACATTGGCCAAAGAACTCGATGTGCCTGTGCTTGCCCTTTCTCAGCTTTCCCGCGCCGTAGAGCAACGAGAAGACCGACGGCCCCAACTCAGCGATTTGCGTGAATCTGGTGCAATAGAGCAGGATGCAGATGTTGTTACGTTCATATTCCGTGAAGCGTATTATTTAGAACGTGCTGAACCAGTACAGCGCCAAGACGAGTCCCCTGATAAGCATGGAGAGCGCCTTCATCGCTGGGAAACACATCTTAACGATGTTCGCCATCATGCTGAATTGATTATCGCCAAGCAGCGTCACGGTCCGACGGGTACGGTTAAACTCTATTTCGATGGTATGTTTACCCGATTTGGTGACTTAGACACCCAGCACACTGATGTAATTTAAATTTATACTGGTTTGTAAGCGGAGCTTTTCGAAAAATAACCAACTCACCCCCCTGTTTTAGGGTAACGAGAGGAGGTGGATTGGTTATTTTCGGTAGAACTTTTTTTCAAAGTGTTACCCAACTCTAGGTAAATCTAATTTGATCCCTAGTGTAGGGCGAATGGTTTCCAAAGTAAAATTAACTTTGGCAGTACCGTGAGTGCGGCTAAAAGGGCGACTAGCATCGCCGCCGCCGTTAACACTCCAAAATAAATTGTGGGGATAAAGTTGGAAAACACCAAGATGGAAAAACCGAAAATTATGGTCATAGTCGTGTAGAACACAGCTCTACCTATATTGGAATGACAAACGTGCAAGGTTTCCACATAACTGTGATTAAGCGCATACTCTTCTCTGAAACGGTAGATATAGTGAATACCATTGTCTACTGCTATACCAATGGTAATGGCCGCAATCGTGATTGTCATCATATCCATTGGTATAGCAGCCCAACCCATTACCCCCAAAACCACTCCGGCGCCTAGCAGGTTTGGCAGAATACCGATAATCGACAATTTTATTGAACGAAACAACACGAGGAACATGATCGCAATTCCCAGCATCACTACACCTATGGTTTTGATCTGTGATCTGAACAAGCTCTGCAGCATATTATTGTAAAGGACTAGCAGCCCACTCACGATCACGTTCTGTTTCTCAAAACCGAGCTTCTTCACAAGGTCACTGCGAACCGTTTCCAACAACTCCTTGCGGCGTAAATCTTGTTTCGAATCCAACACGCGTGCAAAGAGCCGTACCTCATTATTGCCGATAGAGACGTAAGGATCGATGAGGTCCTTTCTTACTTTAGGGGGGATTTTGGTATACAAGAGAGCTAGTTGCATTCCGTCCAACGCCTCTTCGGCGTAGTCTTCAGCGACCCGCACTATCGAAGCAAGAGAAAGAACTTTGCCAATTTCAGGTAATCCATCCAGATAGTCGTGTACTTCTTTAATGCGTTGGATTTTGTCAGGGGTAAACCAATACTGCGGCGAATTAGCCTGTTCTTTTGCAAACTCGCGCTCCATTTCTATCTCCTCCTCGGTTAACCCCTTAAGGTCCTCCGGATCCAGACCGTCGTCAAAGTCATCATCAATTTTTACGACAATTTCTATTGGAGTAGTGCCACCGAGCTTCTCATCAATTAGCTTGAGGCCCTGAAAAATCTCCGTGTCGTCACTGAAGTAATTGATGAAACTATTCTCGACACGCAACTGAGTGATTCCCACTACACTCACGACAGTCAGTATCACCGCCAATACTAGGATCTTGTTGCCATGGCTCTCGGTCAGACGGGCTAGATATGTAGGTAAAACAAAACGATCGTTATCGGAAGTGGGATTAGGTCCAGTTTTCCTCGTGACCATCAACAACGCGGGAAATAGTATAAACGAGGTGATAAATGTCACCGCCAAACCCGCACTCATCATCCACCCAAAGTCGATTACTGGTTTGATTTCGCTAACGACCAAAGAGCTAAAACCCATAATGGTAGTCAGAGCTGTATATAAACAGGGTTTCACCATCTTATGCATTGTGGCCCTAACTAGAGCCAATTGGTCATCACCACTATTATCTCGATTGAGTTGCCGGTAACGCACAATCAAATGAATATTCATTGAGATGGTGATGATCAACATAAGGGCGAGAAAATTGGACGAGATAACAGTAACCTTCCAACCAATTAATCCCAGAACCCCCAGCATGATTAATCCGGCGTAAAAACAGCTGAGCAGAGGGAGACCGACCCAACGCAATTCCCGGAAAATGGCAGTGAGAACGATGATCAGAAACACAAGAACTCCACTACCAAAGACAATTAGATCGTTACGCACAAATGTCACCATGTCGTCAGTAATCATCGGCACACCACCGAGGTATAAAACGCCATGCCGCCGGTAGGGCTCGATGATATCTCTAATGTGTGCAATATCTAAACGGCGTTGATTATTTATAGCTTCATGTGCCTGATCATATTCGGTGCTAATATGTTCCAGGGTTTGCCTTTCTTTTAGGGAGAGACCGCTTTTTCTTTGTTTGGCACGCAGTTCACTGCGAGTTTGGCGTAACTTGTTGTAGTGTCGATCTTCGACTAGTCCCAATAGTAATGCAGTGGTTCGACCATCTGCACTAACTATAAGTTCCCGGTAAATGGGGCTATTCAGCAACTCGTCTTTAGCCTTGGCCCGGTTAACACCGGGTTTCTCAAGGCTAGGTATGTCGTGAATCATTTCCGTCAGCGGCACGTCCGAACTTTTGACTAGGGGGGCATCGAGTATCGTGAACACTGTGTCAACGATAGTGACTTTCTTGAGCTCTCCCCGGAGTTCCTTCAAAGGCTTTAATGCCTGGTCAGAGAAGAGATCTTTATCTGGGGTATACGTCACAATGAGTAAGTCGCTACTCGGATATCGCTCGTGTATTTTTCTGAACACCTTGAGATCGATGTCACCTTCCAACAGCAAAGAATCGGCCGATGCATCCAACTTAAAATCTTTTGTGTGATAACCGAAGAAAACCGCAATTAAGAGCAGCACAACCAGAATTGATTTTGGATTATGGAGCACAAGAGTGTCATAGGCCTGCACGCAACGAGACATCATGGCGTTACCTCTTTAAGCAAATTTGATCAGCCAGGAGAACAACAGTACCAACCCTTTTTGTATGAACTTTTCCTAGAGAAGTGAAGTCCAATTTCAGGCGCCAGTACGGGATATCTGCCTAACCGATTATATAAAAAAGTAATATTGATCAAACCAACCCCAACCCAATCAAACCCCTCAGCCTTGGTCAAATTGAATTGGCCCATTTCAGCCGCAAACCGCAGCCAATTGAATCCTCGCGCAAATTACTTGATTTTGCAATCGAAGAAAAAACTTTAAACTTATACTTTTCTTGCCATGAGAAATGATCTTGTTCAATCTTTTATCAGCCAAAACCTCTCTCAACCCTCCTGTCGTGAAGAAAATTTTTTATACAGCATACTCACCATCATTAGAGCTTCGGTAAGATTGGTTTTCCCTATCTAAAAACCTCTCCTAAAGTTTAGCTTCTTTTACGTATTAGCTCCAAAGTCTACCTTGTACCTTTGCCATTATTCGTATCTGCTAATCGCATGAGATGCCGAATGTAAATTAGCACTTTTTTTGCGGCTTTAAATGCATAGTTAGTAGACTCTTTTCCTGCTTATTTTCCAAATATCGCTATAATAACAGGTGAAATTCTGAGAATTAGATATAATAAACTAACATGGCATTCCAAAATTGCTTACGTGGCTCAATTCTTACTATCGATCTTGACGCCATAGCGGACAACTATCGGATACTTAGAAAGACAGCTAATCCAACCAAAGTCGCAGCTGTTGTAAAAGCAAATGCCTACGGATTAGGAGCCAATAAGATTGCACCATTACTTCAAAATTCAGGTTGTGATATTTTTTTCGTCGCAACGTTAGATGAAGCTGTCCAATTACGTTCAATTCTACCACACGCTGAAATTCACGTTTTTAATGGTATTCTACCTGGTTGGCCTAAGGTAATGATCGAACATAGATTACGTCCAGTTCTCAATAGTCTGGAACAAGTCAACCTTTGGCATAAACATGCTCAAAACATGGAAACAACTCTTGTCGCTGACCTCCACATTGATACCGGCATGTCAAGACTGGGATTACCCCCCAATGAGGTTGAAATAATTTTGCAGACGCCTTTTTATACAAATACAATTAAACTGGATTTGGTGTTAAGCCACCTTTCTAACGCCGACAACCCTGACCATCAGATGAACCTAGAGCAGTTGAAGAAGTTTCAAGCAATCGCAAAACTCTTCAAGTCAAAACGTTTCAGTTTAGCGGCATCTTCAGGAATATTTTTGGGGACTAATTATCATTTTGATCTAGTCCGCCCTGGGATTGCTTTATACGGTGGAAATCCATTACTAGGCAGGGCTAACCCCATGGTGCAAGTTTTACGGTTACAAGCAAAAATACTGCAAATTCGTTCCGTTGACGCCCCACAGACCGTTGGCTATGGTGCTGCCTATAAGGTACCCGGGAAGATGCGCATTGCGACCGTAGCAATTGGGTATGGGGATGGTTACCTGCGTTCTCTAAGCAATACAGGAAAGGCTTGGATTGAAGCCTATGAGGTCCAGGTGGTGGGACGCGTGTCGATGGATTTAACTACCGTGGATGTCACTTCAGTGCCTGCTCATCTAACCCAGGTTGGTGCGATTGTGGACTTCATTGGCCCTAGTCAAACTATCGATCAAATTGCCCATTCTGCAGGTACAATCAACCACGAATTTTTGACACGTCTCGGCGAACGTTTTCACCGCGAATATATTGGAGGTCATTAAGCATTTGATCTTTTTACGACCAATTGGCTCTATCTCATTTGCATTTTTTTGCCAACATTAATGGGATTAATAATTTTGCATGCCGGGCTATGTTGCAGGCTGTAATCCTGCCGTATCACCGTCAGATCAACAGCTGGAAATTTATTGGAATTGGAATTTTCCTCGTCCGTTTAAATCGCCAAAAATGGGAGTGAACATGTTGATTAATACATTTATAAACACGGCGGTAGTTGTAGACAGATGAACTTACGAAACTGATGGCAATGAACAAACCCCAATTTATCTGCCGAGAATGTGGTATTACCCAATCCAAGTGGGCAGGGCAGTGTGATAAATGCGGAGCATGGAATACTCTCATTGAACAACATACGAATGAACGAAGTCCAAAAGGATTGACCAAGGGTAAAGGTCAAAAGATAGAATTTGTTGGCTTAAAAGGGTCAGAGAAAAAGACATACCGAATTCCAACTGGTATCACTGAATTTGATAGGGTTTGCGGAGGGGGGCTAGTTCCTGGTGCGACGTTGTTAGTTGGCGGTGATCCTGGAATAGGCAAATCAACCTTACTATTGCAAGTAGCAGCCGCCTTCGCAACTAAGGATCGAACGGCCCGCTCTATATATATTTCAGGCGAGGAAGCCATTGATCAGGTGCGCCTGCGGGCGCGCCGCTTGGGATTATCTGATACCACAGTGGAACTGGCTACCGCCACTAATGTTCGTGATATTTCCACCACACTCGAAAGCACACAGAATGCCCAAGTAGTAGTCGCCGACTCTATCCAAACCCTGTATGTTGACAACTTAGATTCTGCGCCCGGCTCGGTTGCTCAAGTTAGGGCGTCGGCCCAAGAATTAATCCACCTTGCCAAACGCAAAGGGTTCACATTATTTCTAATCAGCCATATCACTAAAGAAGGAATGATTGCTGGACCAAAAATCTTGGAGCATATGGTAGATACGGTTTTATATTTTGAAGGTGAGCGAGGCCATAAGTTTCGGATCTTAAGGGCGGTTAAAAATCGCTTTGGTGCGGTAGATGAAAATGGTATTTTTGAAATGATGGATATAGGACTTGCTGAAGTCTTGAATCCGTCAGCCATTTTTTTATCAGACCGCGGCCGAGAAATCAGTGGCTCATGTGTTTTTGCTGGAAACGAAGGAAGCCGACCCATGCTGTTGGAAATTCAGGCTCTAACGGCACCTACATCGTTTGGAACGCCTAGACGTGCTGTAGTCGGTTGGGATACTGGTCGCCTAAACATGATCCTAGCCGTTTTTGAAGCACGTTGTGATCTCTCTTTTAGCACACAGGACGTTTACCTTAATGTGGCAGGTGGCTTACGAATAACAGAACCTGCCGCCGACCTCGCTGTCGCAGCTGCTTTGGTATCCTCACTGAGCAATGTTCCCTTCCTACATGATGCAATTATTTTTGGGGAAATAGGGCTTTCCGGCGAAATACGGGCCGTTAGCCGGTATGAATCGCGCCTAAAGGAAGCAGAAAAATTGGGATTTGCCCGAGCAATTACGCCAAGGCTCCCTGATAATGACGGCAGTAGGAATTCCGCTACTTCGATAGAAAAAGGAATTAAGGTTATAGAATTGTCTACTTTAAATGAGCTCTTAGATCTATTAAGCCCTAAACCTTCCATATCAAACCTCCAAACAGTGGATGAACAACTGTAAATGTATTATGCTTGAAAATTTATCGATAAACCTCTTGGACATTGGTGCACTAATTGTTCTCTTCCTTGGAAGCTTGATTGGTCTGGCACTAGGCTTCGTCAGAGCCGGACTTTTCGTTGCTTCCTGGTTGGGAGCCGGTCTTGCTACCCTGTTTGGCCTACCGTCAGTTCGGTACTTCGCTAGGCAGCATATAGAAGATAAGTTTTTCGCAGACTTATGTACTGGAGCAACTATTTTCCTTTTGACACTAATTGCACTATTTTTACTAAGTTCATTAGTCGGTGGATGGGTAAGAGATAGTCGTTTAAATGCTCTCGACCGGTCCCTGGGCATGGTGGCCGGTACAGCAACTTCCATATTCTTGCTAACTGGTACCTTCATAATTATGGAAAACATATTGCCGGGAGACAAAAGACTGGAGATTGTTAAGGAGGCAAGATCATTGCCCATCGTTATAGCTAGTGCTCGTTTTTTAAGCGGAGCACTGCCAAAAAACCTTGAACATCTTGGCACTGGATCTATTGAACGAACCGCCGACCAAGCAAAGAAGGTATTAGAAAAAGGTGTCTATGACCGTCTGGTCCGTCCAGACCCAATAAACTCCTTGAATGAAGATCGCGCCGGGTATGATAAAAAAGAGCGCAATAATTTGGAACGTGCTATTGACCTTTTCAATAATAAATCACAGTGAAATTACACATTTTATGATTACAACACATCCATTACATCCAAATGATTTGGAAGAAGATAAGTTTCACGATGAATGCGGTGTTTTTGGTGTATTCGGCCATAAGGATGCCGCCGCACACACCGCCCTGGGCCTTCATGCCCTTCAGCACCGTGGTCAGGAATCTGCTGGAATAGTTAGTTATGATGGTACGCACTTCAACGCGCACAGATCACTGGGACTAGTTGGAGACAACTTTAGTTCCGAGAAAGTGATGGAACGCTTACCTGGCGAGGTAGCAATCGGACATAATAGATACTCTACAACAGGTGAAACTACTCTACGAAATGTTCAACCGTTATTTGCTGAATTTGATTTTGGTGGTCTCGCTATTGGACATAATGGAAACATTACCAACGCCCGCGCTCTCCGCAAAGGATTAGTGAAACGCGGTTGTATTTTTCAGTCCACGCTAGATACAGAGATTATTGTTCATCAAATAGCGATTAGCCAATTCTCCGACGTTTTAGACAGGATGATAGATGCTTTGAATCAAATACAGGGAGCATATTCTTTAGTCGCAATGACGAAAGATGCGCTGATCGGTTTGAGGGATCCGCTAGGTGTTCGCCCGTTGGTTCTGGGCCGGATAGATCGTGCTCATATCCTTTGCTCTGAGACCTGTGCACTAGATATCATCGGAGCCGAATACATACGTGACGTAGAACCCGGCGAAATTGTTGTCATTTCGGCAGAGGGCATACGCAGTATAAAGCCATTTAACAAGAAAAATAAGCGTTTCTGCATATTCGAATATATTTATTTTGCCCGGCCTGACAGTCAGGTTGAAGGCCGCAATGTTTACGACGTGCGAAAATGTATTGGCGCAGAACTAGCAAAAGAGAGCCATGTGGACGCAGATATAATCGTTCCAGTGCCAGATTCCGGGGTCCCTGCAGCAATCGGATATGCAGAACAAAGCAACATCAATTTCGAACTTGGGATTACACGGAATCATTATGTGGGCCGCACTTTTATTGAACCAACGGACCAAATCCGACATCTTGGTGTACGTCTAAAACACAATGCTAACCGCGGGTACATCGAAGGAAAGCGTGTCATCTTAGTAGATGATTCTATCGTGAGGGGAACTACATCAGAAAAAATAGTATCAATGGTTCGAGCCGCAGGCGCAAAAGAAATCCACATGCGAATCTCAAGTCCACCAACAATCCATTCATGCTTTTACGGAATTGATACTCCTGAGCCTGAACAGCTTTTAGCATCAAGAATGGATATCGATTTAATGGCCAAACATATAGGTGTCGACAGCCTTGCTTTCATTTCAATGCGGGGGCTTTATAGGGCCGTCGGAGAAACTGATAGAAACTCTGAAAATCCACAATACTGCGACGCCTGTTTCTCTGGGGAATATCCTATAGAATTGACTGACCGAAACGGTGGCCCATTAACTGCTCAACTCTCGCTTTTAGCCGAATAAGTATGACAGCAAACAGCAAACCATTGAAAGACCGTATCGCGCTAGTAACAGGTGCTTCGCGAGGGATTGGGGCAGCCGTCTCCGTCCGACTTGCTGAACTTGGTGCACACTTAATACTTGTCGCCCGCACTAAAGCTGGCCTCGAAGAAGTCGACGACAAAATCCGCTCGATTGGAGGTACCGCGACTTTGACCCCACTAGACTTGTCTCAAGGCGTTAAGATTGACCAATTGGGTTCCGCCCTATTCGAGCGCTATAAAAAGCTGGATATTTTAATCGGCAATGCAGGCCTTTTAGGCACTCTTGGGCCTATTAACCATATTGACCCTAAAGTCTGGCAGCAAACAATGGACGTTAATCTTACCGCCAACTGGTGGTTGATCAGAAGCCTTGACCCCTTACTCCGTCAATCTAGTTCAGGTCGAGCTGTTTTCATTACATCAACAGCAGGTCATCGTTCTCGTGCCTATTGGGGTGTCTATGCTGTCAGCAAGGCAAGCTTAGAAATGCTGGTTAAAACTTACGCTCATGAAGTGGAAAAAACTAATATAAACGTCAATTTATTTAATCCTGGAGGCACTCGCACCCGTATGCGCGCAGAAGCCTTTCCAGGAGAAGATCCTATGACACTAAAAACGCCCGAATATGTTGCCGATCAAATTGTTAAGATGACCCTCCCTTCATTTGCGGTTAATGGAGAAATAGTAACGGCGGTCAACCCAAAATAGGCAATCTAGGGTTTTACTGTTCACACGCGGTATGTTTAAGTTCCGAAGCTTTTCGTACGTAGCTAGTCAACAGAAAAAAAATAAATATTTAGTACTGTAAGAATTTGAAATGTGATCTGTAAATTGAAATTTAGCGTACGAACAGTGGTTACGAGCTTTAAAAACATTATTCAATATCTTTAACGAACCAACACCTAGAACGTTAAAGGTGTGAGAATGACGATGAAAATAACGAAAATTCTGCATTCCAGTTTTGTGATCTTATTAACGTTGTTTTTCGGAACATCGATCTTAGTTATTACCCCAAAGCCTGTTAATGCTCAGGGAAAAGAACTTTCAGAGAGGGGAAAGGCGGCAGATACGAATAAAGATGGACTGATCCAGGAAAGTGAGGCTCGGGGGCCACTTGCAGCCAATTTTGACGACATGGATTGCGATAAAAATGGCGGCCTGGACGGTGCTGAAATTAGCGGTTTCTTCAGCGGATCTGGATGCCCAAAGAAAATTGCAAAAAAAACAACGGAGGTTAAAACAAAAATTAAACCGGCACAGGGCAAAAATCCTGCTCGCCGAGGTCGACCACCCCAGGCCGTCAAGCTAGATGACGTGATATCAAGTCTTAGTAGTGAAACCTATCAAATCGTTGGTAGAGTTGTCGCCCTGCAATCAGGAGTATTATCTGCCCGGATAAGTGGCACCATTAACCTCGTCTCTGTTGCTGTCGGAGAAAGAGTAAAAAAAGGTTCAATGGTAGCGAAATTGGCAGTTGGTCGTCTGATCACAGACCGCAAAAGAGCGGTAGCTTTGTTAAACCGCCAGAATGCTGTACTCAGAGTCCAAAAAACTGCGCTTAAAAATGCAAAACGGGAATTCAGCAGAATGAAGAGTTTACTTAAGTCAGCTGCTTTTTCGCGTGCGCGTTTTGAAGATCTTGAGGGACTTGTATCAGAAAAGACAGCCCAGGTTTTAGAGAAGAATGCCCAGGTTTCGGAGGCTTTGGCGTCACTCGAGCGCATAGATATAGATATTCGTGACGCAACAATTCGAGCGCCTTTTGAGGGTATTATTATTCAGAAACACGTCGAGGTGGGGACCTATGTAAACACCGGAGCACCAATTGTAACTCTTATAAATGACCGCTTATTAGAAATAGAGGTCGACGTCCCAAGTGCCCGTATCAACACATTGAAAACGAATACCCTGGCAAGTGTAATACTTGATGATGGTAACAGGTTATCAGCGGTTGTGCGGGCTATAATCCCCAGAGAAGATTTGAGAACCCGCACACGACCGGTTCGTTTGAGACCCCAAGTGAAGCCCACCACTAAACCACTCGCCGACAATCAGGCCGTCCTTGTTGAATTACCACTGACTTCTGACCGGCCCGTTCTCACTGTCTCCAAAGATGCGGTAATTCGCCGGGCAAATGGTAATGTTGTCTATGTGGTAAATGGAGCTACCGCTTCAATGAGAAGTGTTCGTGTAGGACGGGGAATTGGGGATCATTTCCAAATATTAAGTGGCCTTAAAGCCGGTGAGAAAGTAGTGGTACGAGGCAATGAACGTCTCGGCGGTGGGGGTAAAGTTAGAGTTGTTCGATAAACCTACTTAAAATCAGTTTGTCGTCATTTGATCGTGCTAAAATAAAAAGTATTTTTGTTTTCATGTGGATTGGTTAACAAAGATGAATTTAATACGTCTCTCCATTGAAAGACCAACAGCCGTTGTAGCAATGGTTTTGATGATTCTGCTGTTTGGTTGGGTATCTCTCCAAAAGGTCCCAATCCAAATGGCTCCTGATGTACGCCAACCAGTTATCATAATAAAAACCAGCTGGCGCGGTGCGGCACCGTCGGAAGTGGAACGAGAGATCGTGACAAAACAGGAGGAAGAACTTAAGGGACTGGAAGGCGTAAAACGCATTGTAAGTGAAGCCAAACACAACCAAGGTGTCGTAACCCTAGAGTTTAGCCCTGGACTTGACTTCAACCGGATACTTCTGCTCACAGCCAATCGCCTTGATAGAGTGACAGGTTACCCCGAAGAGGCGGATGAACCAACCATCAGCACATCCGGAACCGACGATAACGCTATTGCATGGTTTACACTTACCCGAACCAAAGATAACGAACGTTCAATGGGTACTTACGGCGACTTTTTGAGAGACGTGATAGAAGGACGTTATGAGCGGATAAATGGGGTTGGCGGCGTGAACCTTTACGGCGATAACGAGCGTGAATTACAGGTAATCATAGATCCTTCAAAACTGGCATTTTATCGTCTAACCATTCCGGAGGTTATACAGCGGCTACGAGCAGAGAATACTGCCGTAACAGGGGGTGATGTCAATGAGGGGAAGAGACGCTACGTAGTCCGCACTGATGGAGAGTTAAATACCCCTAGTGATGTGCGTAACATCTTGCTCCGAAGCGAAAAATCAGCGAGGTCGGGGAGTGAAAGATCTGAGAGGTTTGAAGGTGGCTTTGGCCGAGTAACCGTCGGCGACGTAGCTACCGTACATGTCGCATACAAGGAGCGCTTTGCTCGCGCTCGTCAACTTGGTGTGCCGGCACTAGGTTTTAATCTGACCCGGGAACAAGGTGCCAACGTATTGGAAACAATGAAAGAAATTCGTTCAGTCACTAAAGAACTTGCTGAAGGCCCAATCAAGCAAGCCGGTTTGATTTTACGCCAGATTTATGACGAGACAGAGTATATCAATTCATCTATCTCCCTAGTGACCCAAAATATTTATTATGGCGGCGCACTAGCAATTATCGTACTTCTGTTGTTTCTTCGCTCCTGGCGCCCGACAATTGTGATAGCCGCTGCTATTCCAGTTTCTGTTATTGGCACATTTGTTGCCATGGCTATCCTCGGTCGTTCTTTGAACGTAGTTAGCCTAGCTGGGATCGCATTTGCTGTAGGTATGGTTGTTGACGCCGCTATTGTTGTTCTAGAAAATATATTTCGACTACGGCAAAGTGGTATGTCGGCAGGCGAAGCAGCGTATAAAGGCACTGCTCAAGTATGGCCGGCAGTATTGGTCTCCTCACTGACCACGGTTATGGTGTTTATTCCAATCCTTTATATGGAATTAGAAGCTGGGCAGCTTTTTCGTGATATCGGCGTGGCGATTTCAGTATCTGTAACATTGTCTTTGCTAATTTCTGTAACCTTAATACCAGCGCTCTCTAACCGGATCTTTCAATCTGAATCTTTCGGCTCAAAACTAAGGACCAGGATACCCTTACTTGACCCATTTGCCGTGGGGTTTGCCGCATTTTGGAGTAGGTTCGCTATCTATGTTGTTAAAAATAAGATCCAAGCTGGGGTGATCGTGTTTGTAATGACATTAGCTGCAACTATTTTTTCTTGGATTGCAATGCCCAAGATTGACTACTTGCCGACTGGCAACCGCAACCTCGTCATCGGTTTTGTGCAACCACCTGCCGGTTACAATCTGGACACAATGGACGCCATCATGACACGGGTCCAGGAGAAAACTCGTAAATTCTGGTCTACAACTCTAGCGCAGGCAGATAAAGCGGTAAGAAAAGTAGCTGCGGATGTGGAAGGGAAGATCGACCGATTTTTTGTAGTATCACTTCGCGGACGGGCGTTTATGGCAGCATCGCATGTCGATCCTAACAAGGCCCACGAACTTATCCCACTCCTGCAAAATCCTGCGAGAGAAGAACCCGGTGCACTCGCCTTTGTCTTTCAACCCACATTGTGGGGCCGATCTATTGGCTCGGGTAGAGGAATTAATTTAGATGTATCGGGACCAGACTTAGAAACCAATTACACAGTTGCTCGGTCGATATTCTTCCGACTTTTAGGTAAGTTCCCTCCATCTCAAGGAAATCGAATTCGGCCAAAACCAGGTCTCGCGCTTGGAGAACCGGAAGTTCGCGTAATACCTGACCGACTTAAGTTATCCGATAATGGGGTATCAGCCGGTGAACTTGGTCAAACGATTGATGCATTCAATGACGGCCTGCGCGTTACCGAAGTAACGTTCGAGGGAAAACGCATTGACTTAACGTTGATGGGACCAAGAGAAGGGAAAGAACACACGCAACGCATCAATGAACTACCTATGGTAACCCGTGATGGACGCATAATGCCGGTGGAGAGTTTGAGTGATATTATCGTTACAAATGGTCCTACTCAAATTCGAAGAATAGATCGGTATCGAACCGTCACAATACAGTTGAGCCCGCGTGATAATATTCCGCTGCAGGAAGCAATTGACACAATTCGAAACGGTGTTGTCCAACCGATGATTAGCAAGGGACTTCCTGATGGTGTTCGCCTGCGTATTTCAGGAAGCGCCGACAAGCTGACCGAAACGTGGCAAGAAATCACATTCGACCTATTATTAGCGATAGTCATTGTCTATTTAGTAATGGCGGTTCTATTTGAGAGCTTTATTTACCCCTTAATTGTAATGCTCTCCGTTCCAGTCGCAGCCGCGGGTGGCCTTATGGGTTTAGCAATACTTAATATGTTCGTCGACCAATCGTTGGACATGCTTACTATGATGGGTTTCATCATTTTAGTTGGTATTGTAGTCAATAACGCGATTTTGCTTGTACACCAGACGTTATATCACATCCGCGAAGAGGGTAAGCAGGCTTCTGCAGCCATTGAAGAAGCTACTCGCAATAGAATTCGACCAATATTCATGTCAACTTTAACCTCAGTATTCGGCATGTTGCCACTAGTAATTTTTCCAGGTTCTGGTTCTGAGCTATACCGCGGTTTAGGATCTGTAGTACTCGGAGGCTTATCCCTATCCGCCGTACTGACCATGGCACTTATTCCGCCAATCATGTCTTTTTCTTTGGGTTTGATTGAAAAATCAGGTAAACGCCAAGACGCTTTAGTCGAATCTTAGGCAATATTCCCAACAAGTTTTTTTTGGCAAATTAGAGAATGCTAACAAACTTTGGTTTGACTAATTTGAGGCAAGTGCTTCTACGCGCAGAAAGAACCAAAACAATATCATCGACAGTAGTATTTGCATCTCAAAATTATACCTCCACCTAAATAAGCAATCCAATTGTAAAAGTTTTTAGTATCATTCGCGAACACCAATGCCACAGTAACACCTTCAGACCCAGATTAGTGAAGTCGACTTTGGTAACTACCTGAAGCCTCTACTGGCCATCAAAAACAGGTCGACACGGCGCTTCAGTTTCTTAACAATTTAAGAGGCAAATAATTGAGAAAAGGAGAGAATTAGCGTGACAACCCATTACCGCCTGGCGTTTGCCCAAGATGACGTTGGGTTTCTCCATGGGGTGCCGGTGACGCGTAACAGGTGACATTACCTAGCGTATTGTAGCAAAAAACTTCATCTGGGTTCTTCACTTCATCCTCTTCGCAGTAGTGTTGTCCTATGTTTTTTCGGACGGTGGAACAATTTTTACCAGTTGAAAATGATACAATGTGGTCACTAATTGTTTTTCCCGTACTCAAAACAGCCGCCCCCTCTAAACCCATCGCTTGGGGAAAAGGGAAAAATGAAGGTGCTGTCGCAGCAGTCTCTGTACAACCGGAGACCCAAACCACCGTTGCAATCAAAATTGCAGGCATTAAAAGGTTTTGTTTCATTCTAACAAGCCATTAGTAACAGCATACCCGTTTAAACTTTGTTATACATATTGCAAACTTAAAGAACCTTTAATCTCTCAAAACATTATTGCGACCTAAGTGACAACTTAAGTGGCTAACTATTATTCTAATCAAAACAACCTAGCTTATTTTGGTCCAGGGTTTGCGTTATCAACGTTTGCAAGTTATTTATACGTCCACTAAAATCCAGTCGCATTAACCCTTATATTTTTCAACCGTCTACTTGTCTGCACATAAGGTACGATGATGGCGGACCAAAATCCGGAAAAAGATAGTTTTTTTAAAGAGATAGATGAAGAACTGCGACAAGAAAGTTATGCCAAACTCTGGAAAAAGTATGGTAAATACTTGATTGGTATTGCGGTTATATTTGTTGCTTCCGTTGCCGCATACCAAGGTTGGTCAGGGTATGACCTAAGTAGACGTAGCGATGACAGTGCACTATATGCCTCTGCTCTCAATGCAATAAGCCAAAACAAAACGAATGACGCTACTTCAGCTTTAGCTCACCTTACTAAGGACGGTACTACAGGATATTCAATTCTTGCTCAGCTTAATCAAGCGGGATTGATTGCCCGCTCTGGCGACGCCACTGGGGCCACTGAAGCCTACTTGTCTATTGCAAATGACACCAGAATAAATGAGATTTTCCGTGACTTGGCACTTATTCTATCGACGATGCATAATCTGGATATTGGTGATCCAGTTGAATTAACCGAACAGATCCAGCACTTGATTTTACCCTCTAACCCTTGGCGACATACCGCTAGGGAACTGGTGGCACTCCTTGCAAAAAAGTCCGGAGATATTAAGCAGGCAGACAAATTATATAAAGAGTTAGCAGATGATGTTACAGCCCCGGCAGGTATCCGGACTCGCGCTGCGGAAATGTCGGCCACTTTGGGCAACTAGGAATTAGAATTAGTGATTTATTTCATAATACGACATTTCATAATCTTTGCGGGCATTCTTTTAGTCTCTGGATGCGATTCGTTACCCTTTCTTGGTACTACCGAAAAACCCCCACTTCCCGGAAAACGAATTTCAATTCTGGTTCAAGAACAGACGTTAGAAGCCGATTCGATTACTACCGGAAAACGAATCCTCTTGCCCGCTCCAACTTCGAACAATGAATGGCCACAAGCGGGTGGATACGCCAACCATGCTATGCACCACATCAAAATTAGCCCTAATATTAAAGAATCTTGGAGCATCGATATTGGATCGGGGACTGATGATACGGATTGGCTAGTCACCCAGCCGATTATGGCCGATGGGCGCGTGTACACCATGGATGCCGAAACAGAAGTAACCGCCTTTAACGCCATCTCAGGGGACGAGATATGGCGCTTGGAATTAGCTCCTGACGATGAAGAAGAAGGCTACGTCGGTGGTGGATTAGCTTTCGAAGCTGGTAGGGTTTTTGTCGCCACAGGATTTGCAGAACTAATATGTCTGGACGCCAGCACGGGTAAAATTATATGGCGTCGCAAAATGGACAACCCCTTTAGGACAGCGCCAACCGTTCGTAACAACCGGGTATATGCAGTGACATTGGCTAATAAACTATATGCTACGAATGGATCTAACGGTCAAACTATATGGACCCATTCGGGCGTTGAAGAAACCACCAATTTAATTGGCGGTGCTAACCCCGCCGTCGATGCAGGCGTTGTTGTTGTAACTTACTCTTCTGGTGAGGTGGCCGCTCTCAAGGTTGAAAATGGAAAAGAATTGTGGACGGACTCTCTAGCTGGTGCGAAAAAGACAAACTCGGCAACAACACTTAGAACTATTCGAGGTCGCCCTATAATTGACAGAGGCTTAGTGTTCGTCATCAGCAATAATGGTCGATTCACGGCAATAAATTTACGAACTGGCAAACGTATTTGGGAACGAAGTATCGGTGGTATAGAAAGCCCATGGGTAGCGGGTGATTTTATATTTCTTTTAACTAACAATTCCGAACTTGTGGCACTTTCGCGGCAAAAAGGAAATATTTACTGGGTCAATCATCTTGCAAAATGGGAAGATCCAGAGGACAGAACTGGAAGAATTATCTGGACTGGCCCAGTCCTTACCAGTGATCGACTGATTGTAGCAGGGTCGACCGGCGAAGCTCTTTCAATTTCACCCTATAGCGGTCAAATTCTTGGTAGGGTAGAAATGCCAGACGGTGTTACTATCGGACCTATAGTTGCGCGAGATACAATATATTTCCTCAGTGACGATGCAGACCTCATTGCCTATCGCTGATAGTTCCAGTATCCCTTAACTCATGAGTTTAAGCCTCGCAATTATCGGGCGCCCCAACGTCGGCAAATCTACTTTGTTTAATCGCCTAGCTGGAAAAAAATTAGCCATCGTTGATCGAACTTCAGGTGTTACGAGAGATCGCCGTGAAGCTGAAGGAAAATTAGGTGATTTAGAATTAACATTAATAGATACAGCCGGGTTTGAAGACTATAATGATGATAGTCTCGAAGCTCGAATGCGCAAACAGACCAATCTAGCTATCAAACAAGCGGATGTGGCTCTTTTTTTAGTTGATACCCGGACGGGCATCACGCCGTTCGATGAATATTTTGCCAATTGGCTTCGCAAGCAAGAGATTCCCATCATCTTAGTTGCTAACAAATGCGAGGGATCTATTAATAAATATGCTTTATCTGAGACCTTGAGACTTGGTTTAGGTGAACCGATTGCGATCTCTGCAGAGCATGGCGAAGGTATGGGAAACTTATATGAATCGCTCGCACCATTTATCGAGGATTACACCCAGTTGGATGGCGGTAACTTCGAAGACAATATTAAGTTCGGTCAAATATTGCCAGATCAAATGGCAGAATCACCCCTCCATATGGCAATTGTGGGGCGACCAAACGTTGGAAAATCAACCCTTGCCAATCAAATAATTGGTGACGAACGCCTACTCGTGGGGCCTGAGGCTGGGATCACCCGTGATGCCATCACCGTTCAGTGGGATTATAAGGGCCGGCCAATCCGGCTGATAGACACGGCAGGACTGAGACGCAAGTCCAAAGTAACTGATAAGGTTGAGAGTTTATCAACATCTGATACCTATCGAGCTATCCAGTTTGCTCAGGTAGTACATTTAGTTCTAGACGCAAATTCCATGCTGGAAAAACAGGACTTGACCATAGCCAGACAGGTTATCGACGAGGGCCGGATTTTGGTTGTAGTTGTTAACAAATGGGATAGTGTTAAAAACCGTGCATCGTCACTAAAAGATCTCGAATACCGCCTAAAAACATCACTACCCCAGATCCGCGGTGTACCTATAGTAATACTCTCGGCTTTAACGGGAAAAGGAGTACAGAAGTTATTACCGGAGTCGTTCAAGTATTTCGATATTTGGAACCAGCGTATACCAACAGGCCAACTCAATCGGTGGCTTGAAGTAATGTTAGAAAGGCACCCTCCCCCCTTAGTCAGCGGCCGTCGCATACGTCTACGCTATATGACCCAAGCGAAGACGCGTCCCCCAACTTTTGTCGTATTTTCAAGCCGAGGAAATTCTCTCCCAGAAGATTACCGCCGATATTTAGTAAATGGAATTAGAGAAAGTTTCGAACTACCGGGTATTCCAATCCGGTTGCTCGTAAGACAAGGAAACAACCCCTATAAATAGAATTAACTCCCAAATCCGACTTTAAATAACAATAATAGCCCTATTCTATATGGACATTATCGTCTTTATTAAAAACTCCCAGAAATCGAACTAATTGATCATCACTGACTGAGTGCTATTCAAGTGGCTAACCGGTTCATCTCCCAGAACGCGAGTAAGATCTTGCAAACTTTCTAAATTATGAACCGTCCTAAATTCGTCCACATGAGGGAGCATGGCTCTAATTCCAATAACCTTTGGTTGGAAACCTTCATACCTGAGAAGTGGATTTAGCCATATAAGTCTTCGACAGGACTTGTGTAGACGTATCATCTCCAACTCCAGACCCGTTCCCTCATCACGGTCAAGACCGTCTGAGATGATGATGGCCACCGCTCCCTGTGCCAAAACTCGCCGAGACCAATTTTGGTTAAAATCGTGTAAGCACCTGCCGATCCTCGTACCCCCTGACCAGTCCACTACTTCTTCACCTATTCTAGATAAAGCCATATCTACGTCTTTGTAACGCAAATAACGTGTTACATTTGTTAGTCGCGTTCCGAAAACGAATGTATGCACTCTATCCCGATCATTAATTATCGTGTGCATGAAGTGGAGAATCATCCGGGAATAGCGCTCCATAGACCCAGAAATATCGCAAATTATCACCAAAGGTGGACGGCGGGTTCGCCTTTCCCTACGCATCAGCGGTATGTAGCCGTTACACGACCGTAAAGCGGCCCGAAGTGTTCGGCGCATGTCTACGCGTGGGCCTGAAGAATATGAACGAAATCGTCGCGTTGGCACTTCCATGATCGGCAGACGCAAACGTTTAATAGCCTCTCTTGCCTCTACCATTTCATCTGAAGACATTTTTTCAAAATCTTTCTGACTTAGAACTTCTCCAGCACTCCACGTCAGAGCCGCATCAAACTCCTTTTCCTCCTGCTGCTCTTCTCCAGATGCCTCCTTCTCGTTCTGAGACAAGGCTTCAGAAACTCGCCGAGAGATCTCATCTGTATTTGCCATAGCCTCTGGTGACCCGATGTCCGGTAAAATCATTTGCATCATCTTTTCCAAGATTTCGGGGTTGCGCCAAAATATATGAAATGCCTGGTCGAAAATATCACGCTGGTCTTGTCGGTTTACAAATACAGAATGAAGGGTCCAATAAAAGTCCCCTCGGTTTCCAAGACCAACTTCGCTCACAGCATTGATAGCACCTATTATCTGACCCGGGCCAATGGGAAGACCGGCACGGCGTAAAACCCGACCAAAATGCATGATATTTTCTGAAAGGCGACCACCTATACCGATACGAGGCAAACCGCGGTTATTATCCTTACGGCCATCATCCTCAAAGGATCTGACAGTCATAGATCAAGCACCTGCCGTTGCGATTTCCATTTTTACTTCCTTGAGGATACGACTGGCTTCGCTACCTTCTATTTTGGCAATATCGTCTTGATATTTCAATAAAGTACCCAAAGTATCGTTAACCATTTCTGGATCGAGTGCCATGCAGTCAAGTTGGGTAAGAGCGTGAGCCCAGTCTATAGTTTCGGCCACTCCCGGTTGCTTAAACAAATCCATCCCACGTAACTGCTGAACAAAACCCACAACTTCTGCCGACAATGTTTCCGATGCTGCCGGAGCTTTTATCTTTATGATTTCTAATTCGAGGTTGGCAGTCGGATAATCCACCCAATGGTAGAAACAACGGCGTTTCAAAGCATCATGAATCTCGCGAGTTCGATTGGAAGTAATCACAACCAGCGGGGGGTCCTTAGCCGTTATGGTACCAAGTTCGGGTATGGTAACCTGAAAATCAGAAAGAACCTCTAACAAATAGGCTTCAAAAGGCTCGTCGGTACGATCGAGTTCATCAATCAACAAAACTGGCGGTCCCGATGGCTGTGCTTCCAATGCCTGCAAAAGCGGTCGTTTAATCAAAAATGCGTCGCCAAAGAGATCAGCTTCAAGTTTATCCCTATCTCGTTCTCCCGCAGCTTCTGCCATTCGAATTTCCACCATTTGGCGAGAATAATTCCATTCATAAACTGCCGTCGTAACATCAAGACCTTCATAGCATTGCAAACGTAATAATTTTCGGCCTAATGTTTCAGATAACACCTTCGCTATTTCTGTTTTACCCACCCCTGCTTCCCCTTCTAGAAACAACGGACGTCCGAGGGTAAGAGACAAGTAGAGCGCGGTAGCCAGACTACGATTGGCGAGATAATCACCAGAACGCAACAAATCAGATGTAGCGTCCACCGATTGGGGGAGCTCAGTCATATTTATCCTTATTTCCGTTTATTGAGGATTATGAGAAGCATAGAAAACACTTCCCCTCCTGTCCATAAATTTGGACAGGTGGGGAAATTAAAGGAAAAAACTATTTGAGTTAACTATACGCTAGCGGCAACCGCCCGACGAGCGATTTCACCAACCAAGTGTGCTCTATAGTCTGCTGCCGCGTGAATATCTGACGCCATTGAACTTTCATCGGCTTTAACACCATCCAATGTGGCTGATTCCCAAGCTCCTGATAAAGCGCTTTCGAAACTAGATTCTCTATAAACACCATTAATGCCTGCTCCGGTCACCGCAACACGAATACCCATAGGACCGTCGGAGACAAACACACCCACCAACGCATAACGACTTGCCGGGTTGGGAAACTTAACGTAGGCAGCCCTTTCCGGTATCGGAAAACCGACCGAGGTAATTACTTCCCCTTCTTTTAACGCCGTTGTAAATAGGCCCGTAAAAAAATCATCTGCAGAGATTTCCCTATCGTTTGTTTGAATCGTTGCTCCCAACCCTAAGCATGCCGCAGGGTAATCGGCAGCTGGATCATTATTTGCAACAGATCCTCCAATGGTCCCTCGGTTACGAACTTGTGGGTCTCCAATCCCGCTGGCCATGCCCGACAAAGCCGGTACAGCATTCACAACTTCCTTTGATGATGCTACATCCACATGCCGTGTCATCGCTCCAATGGTAACGGTTGTGCCTTCCACTGAAATACCGCTAAGGCCTGCCCCGGCCAAATCGATCAGATCGGTGGGAGTGGCTAACCCCAATTTTATAGACGGAATTAACGTCATTCCACCGGCAATTAAAGAACCGTCACCGGTCCCTTTTACCTGAGTTGACGCGTCATCGGCCGAAGAGGCCATTGCATAATTAAATTCTGACATCTTCCTCTCCTCCTTTATGATGCTTCCTGGATCGCACGCCAGACTGTCTGTGGTGTCGCAGGCATAGGCATATCTGTAACACCAAGTTCCGACAAAGCGTCCACAATGGCGTTAATTACGGCCGGTGTTGCACCTATGGTTCCAACCTCACCAACACCCTTTACGCCTAACGGATTGTGCGTACACCTGGAAGATTCGGTACTTACCACATACGACGGTAAATCGTCCGCCCGTGGCATCGTGTAATCCATATATGTGCCAGTAATCAACTGCCCGTTATCGTCATAGACGCAACCCTCTAGAAGAGCCTGGCCGATACCCTGGGCTACGCCACCGTGGATCTGACCCTCCACGATTATAGGATTAATTACGATCCCGGGATCATCAGCCGCTGTAAAGTTTACAATCTCCACGACCCCTGTGGTTGGATCAATCTCCACTTCACATATGTGGCACCCTGCAGGATAGGTGAAGTTAGCTGGATCGTAGAAAGCCGATTCTTCAAGTCCAGGCTCCAGCACGTCCAATGGGTAATTATGAGGTACATAAGCTGCAAGAGCCACTTCACCAAATCCCATCGATTTGTCGGTCCCTGCAACCTTGAACGTACCATCCTCGAATTCAATATCACTCTCGGCAGCCTCCATGATGTGTGCAGCGATTTTCTTGGATTTATCGATAATTTTATCCAGGGCCTTTACAATAGCCGATCCCCCCACCGCAAGTGACCGTGAGGCGTAAGTCCCCATGCCAAATTGTACTTGATCCGTATCGCCGTGAGCAATTTCAACGCTATCTATGTCGACACCAATTTGTTCTGAAACGAGTTGAGCAAAGGCTGTTTCATGCCCTTGCCCATGGGAATGGCTGCCCGTAAAGACGGTTACACTACCTGTCGGGTGAACACGAACATTAGCCGATTCATATAAACCGGCGCGCGCGCCTAACGCACCAGCGACCGCTGAAGGGGCTGCACCACATGCTTCGACATAGGTGGAGTAACCGACACCACGGAGTTTGCCATTCTTCGCTGCCTTCGATTTTCTAGCCTCAAATCCATCCACGTCCGCGCCCTCTAATGCAGAAGCAAGAGTGGCCTCGTAATCTCCAGAATCATATTCCAGCGCAACAGGTGTCTGATACGGAAACGCATCAGGCGGGATAAAGTTCTTGCGCCGAATTTCCACCTGATCAATTCCCAGTTCACGAGCAGCACGGTCAACGAGGCGTTCCAATATATAGGTTGCTTCAGGTCGGCCAGCCCCTCGATAAGCATCTACCGCAACCGTATTAGTGAATACCGCTATGATGTTACTATAAATTAATGGCGTCGTGTAGACGCCAGCCAAAAGTGTAGAATGCAGGTAGGTAGCAATTGCAGGACCGAATGTGGAAAGGTAAGCACCCATATTGGCGTAGGTCTTTTCCCGGAGGGCCAGGAACTTTCCGTCCTTACTTAAAGCAAGTTCAGCTGTCGTCACGTGATCACGTCCATGGGCGTCAGAGACAAAGCTCTCTGAACGTTCTGCCGTCCATTTCACGGGACGTCCCAGATGCCCGGCTGCCCAGGTTACCATGGCTTCTTCAGCATAATGGAATGTCTTAGAACCAAACCCACCTCCCACATCGGGTGCCACCACGCGAAGCTTATGCTCAGGTATCTGCAAAACAAATGCTCCCATTAATAGCCTGATTACGTGCGGACTCTGGGTGCTGGTATATAAAGTATATTTTTGACTAACTGCATCATAATCGCCAATAGCAACACGGGGCTCGATAGCGTTGGGAATCAGTCGGTTGTTAATGATCTCGATGCTGGTGACATGATCTGCGCCATCAAAAACTTTATCAACTTCGTCCTTGTCGCCAATTGCCCAGTCATAGCAAATATTATTAGCAGCTTCCTCATGGACCAAGGTACCACCTTCAACGGCATTTGTCATATTGACTACTGCTGGCAAATCTTCTAGGTCAATTTTGATAAGGGCCGCCGCAGCTTTCGCTTGTTTTTTTGTTTCCGCTATTACGACGGCAATGGGATCACCCACATGGCGGACTTTACCCGCAGCTAAGATCGGATGGACCGGCTCAACCATTGGATCGCCATTTTGAAATGTGAGGCCCCATCCACAAGGAACTCCGCCAACACCTTCCATGTCTCCATTCGTGTAGACAGCAACCACACCTTCAGCGGTTAACGCAGCACTTGTATCTACATTCTTAATATTGGCATGGGCAACAGAGCTTCTGAGAAAATAGGCAAAAGTCTGGTTTGGACGGTTAATATCATCCGTAAATCTTCCTTTACCCGTTAAAAAACGCCCGTCTTCTTTACGTTTAACCGCGGCACCAATTCCTGTATTTCCGTCTGGCATGATTTTTATCCCTTCATCTCTGCTGCGCCGGCCTGAACGGCTTTAACAATATTGTGATAGCCTGTGCATCGGCAGAGGTTACCTTCGAGGCCGTGTCTGATTTCCGCCTCAGTGGCATTGGGGTTCTTGGTCACCAGATCAATAGAACTAATCAACATACCTGGTGTACAGTACCCACATTGCAATGCATGATTATCATGAAATGCCTGCTGCATAGGGTGAAGGTCTCCGTTGGATGCCAAACCCTCTACTGTGGTCACTTCGGTGCCTTCAGCCTGAACTGCAAGCATTGTGCAGCTTTTTACGGAATCTCCATTGACCATTACCACGCAAGCACCGCATTGGCTGGTATCGCATCCTACATGAGTGCCAGTCATCCCAAGATTTTCTCTGATAAAATTTACGAGAAGTGTATCGGCACTAGCCTCAGCCGACATAACCTTCCCGTTTACCGTAAGGGAAACGGTTGCCATTGTATTTCTCCCCGTTTTGGTGACCAACGATTACTTAACTAATTTATCTTTGGCCACTTTATGAAGTTTTTGTTAGCCAAACGAAGTTTGGTCTGACTCAGTTGGTAAATCAAGTGGATAAGTAAAAAAACTTATTAAGAATCAAACGACAAGATGAGAACAAGGTAATTTTCTTCTGCAGTTACTTTGGAAATACTTATAAATGCAAGTCAAAAATCAAATGCCTTTTTGATTTTCTGATGGACAATTAGAAACGTTGCAATAGCCCGCTGTCTCAACCTGACGAGTTAAATTATCTAAAAGGTTAGCGGGACAACCTGAACTACGTGGGGTAGGCGGCGGACCTTTTCTGCTATCTCGTCTGGTACCGGTCCATCAGTTTCAATCAGGGCTATGGAATTGCCATGGGTCTTTTGTCGACCTAAATTGAAGGTTGCGATATTTATTCCCGCGTCCCCTAATGTCGTACCAAGATTACCAATGAAACCTGGCTTATCCTCGTTGGTAATATATAGCATATTGGGGCCTAGCTCGGCATCTATAGCGATATCCTTTATCTCAACTACTCTGGGCCGATCTCCGTGAGACAAAGTTCCAGCTACCGAACGCACCTGTTTTTCCGTAGTAATTGTTAATTTAATCAAGGTTTGAAATTCGTCCAACGTTTCGCTTGTAGCTTCGGTAATTTCGATATTGCGCTCCCTTGCCACTATCGGTGCACTAACCATGTTGACTGACTCTAAAAGAGGCGTGAGTAAGCCCTTCAATACTATAGCCGTCAAAGGCTTCGTGTTAAGCCCGGAAACGTGACCACAATAATCTACGCTAACCTTCTTAATTGCGGTATTTGTCACTTGACCGGCAAAGCTTCCCAATTGTTCCGCAAGCTTCAAATACGGAGACAATTTGGGGGCATCTTCAGCGCTTACTGAAGGCATATTTAAAGCATGTACGACCGCACCATTTAGCAAATAATCGGAAACTTGTTCAGAAATCTGGATGGCAACATTGATCTGTGCTTCATTCGTCGAAGCTCCCAAATGAGGAGTAGCTATAATTTTTTGATTTCCGAATAGGGCATTTTCTGTTGCAGGCTCCTTGGAGAACACGTCTAACGCTGCGCCAGAAACCTTTCCAGATTCGACAGCTATCTTTAGATCTCCCTCATCGATGAGACCACCTCGCGCGCAGTTAATGATGTGAACACCATTTTTCATTTTCTCAATTGCGCGGCGATTGATTATACCGCGGGTAGCGTCGGTCAAAGGTGTGTGAAGGCTAATAACATCAGAACGTGCAAATAGGTCGTCCAACTCTACTTTATCTACACCGATTTTAGTTGCCCTTTCAGGCGATAGAAATGGATCATAAGCCGCGACTTTCATCTTTAGTCCAATAGCCCTTTCTGCGACAATAGAACCAATATTACCGCAACCAATAATACCAAGTGTTTTACCGGAAAGTTCGATCCCAACAAACTTGGCTTTTTCCCATTTACCGGCATGTGTTGATACACTTGCCGCAGCAATATTTCTGGCTAAGGCGAACATCATCGCGATAGTATGCTCTGCTGTCGTAATTGAATTGCCGAAGGGTGTATTCATTACAACGACACCTTTGGCTGAAGCAGCCAAAATATCAATATTATCGACACCAATCCCCGCTCTGCCGATTATTTTTAAATTTTTAGCACCTTCCAATATTTGGGATGTGACGCTAGTTGCAGACCTAACTATCAAACCATGATACCCACCTATACAAGCTTTCAAGTCATCGGGGCTCATGTCGGGGATAACATCTACCTCAATACCCCGCTCCTTAAGAATTTCAGCCGCTCGGGGGCTCATGGTGTCGGAAATTAAGACCTTTGGCATCGTAACCATCCTCAACTTCTCTCTAAGATGTACATTCTAATTGTGCTAAAGAAATTGCCCAATCAATCCAAGGCGTCAAAGCTTCAAGATCTGTCACTTCTACAGTGGAGCCAGCCCAAATGCGAAGCCCAGGCGGGGCGTCCCGGTAGGCATTAATATCGTAAGCAACAGCCTCTTCTTCCAAGAGTGTGCTAATTTTGTTTGTTATGCGTCTTTGTTCTTTTAACCCTAACCCACAAAACCAAGGTGCTGTAATTTTGATACATACGGATGTACTAGAAATCGTTTCAGGATCTTCAGCGAGAAAGTCAACATCTTCTGATCCTTCTACCCACTTTCTCAAAACTGTCAAATTAGCTTCTGAACGGACGATCAACGCCTGAACTCCGCCGACGCTCTCAGCCCAATTGAGGCCATCTAAAGCATCCTCCACACACAGCATGGATGGGGTGTTAATGGTAGCGCCCGTGAATATGCCCTCAATCAGTTTGCTGTCTGAAGTTAAACGAAATATTTTTGGTATTGGCCAAGGTGGTGTATATGTTTCAAGACGTTCCACCGCACGCGGACTCAAAATAAGCATTCCGTGCTGTGCCTCCCCTCCCATGACCTTCTGCCAGGAATAGGTAATTACGTCCAATTTCTCCCAAGGCAACTCCATGGCAAAAATTGCCGAAGTCGCATCGCAAATGGTTAATCCTTGCCGATCAACCCGGATCCAGTCGCCATTTGGAACCCGGACACCCGAAGTAGTTCCGTTCCACAAAAAAACGACGTCACGGCTAAAATCAACTTCAGACAGGTCAGGCAATTTACCATATTCAGCATCTAGAACTCGAGAATTTGGAAGTTTTAATTGATTCTCCACATCCAAAACCCAACCCCGACCAAAACTTTCCCAGGCTAAAATATCAACTCCCCTCGTTCCAAGCATCGACCAAAGAGACATCTCAATAGCTCCCGTATCAGATGCCGCCACAATACCGATCCTAAATTCCTTAGGTATATTGAGTAGCGCTCGTGTTTTATCGAGAACCAATTGGAGCTTAGCCTTTCCCTCCAACGAACGGTGTGACCGCCCAAGCACGGCATCACTGAGTCCGGCTAAAGTCCAACCAGGCCGTTTTGCGCATGGACCAGAAGAAAAATTAGGGTTTACCGGGCGAACATCCGGTTTGGCTATTGTATTCAAAACGTTTCTCCCATCCTCACAGATGGATCGCGACCCGTTGGGGGACCGTGGCCCACTGCAACCTATTGTTTCTAAAGGATTAGTCAAGCGGATTTCCAACTTTAATCAAACTATAGTTGGGACCCTTTTTGTGCAGCGAGCATTGTCTACGTGCTACAGCCAGCTAGCACAATGGAATTTTTCGGATGCCAGCTAAGCAGTAACTAAGGGGCAAATTGTTGGGCTCATTTTCTGGCGAGCGAATGCGCCAACACAAACTTTCAGCATTAATTCTTAAATACTTCTATGAAAATTATACTTGAAGACATAGAAATTGCATACGCTAGAATTTGTGGCCATCCGCCTCTGGAAAAAGTGAAAGAAAGGTTCCGCGCGGAGATTGAAGAAATCTATCGTACTCACTGCGCTACTGATGCGGATGAGGAAATTGAATAACTGCAATTTACGGTAATTGAAATGTGAAATCTCCGAAATCGCAGAGGCCGCGCTAAAACTCGGAATATAATCAATTTCGCTGATTTACGCTCATGAGTTGTAGCCAGGGTGTTGGCGTTATTGTAGTCGGCGGCAAGCAACCTACAGCCGGGAAAATCACCACCAAGTTAAACGGTAATTAGAGAAATGGATCGTATATAGCCGGGCAAAGAGAGTATAAACATGGTCTTTAAGAACCGGGTGATCCCAGATTTATCCCATAACTCGAGCCCGCTGAATGTCCGCTTACGAGGGCGAAGCGGACATTAATTTCCTTGCGCTTGACTTCCGTTTTTAACCAAAAACCGCCATCCGTACGGGTTGGCTATGCTAATTTTGGCACATTGCGATGTCGGCGGTGGGAGTCGTCCACAGCATCAAAAGCAGCATTTTAGATAATGCAATAACCACCGCGCCGGTCGAGGTCTCCCTGAAAACTATCTTGCTGGGCTGGCAAGGTGGTTTGAAGCTTAGTCCTGTTGCCATGCTGTTACGAGGTATCATTCGAGCCACCAGAATAACTTTGCAAAGTGTAACCGATTTTTGCTGTTTGTTTTGATCATAGCTTACCGGATTTTAACGGAAACCTGCCGTGTTGGCAGGCTGAAAGCCAGATAATCGTATGACCAGCCGTTGGACTGAACGGCTTCCTGAAAAGCTTTGAATTCGTCTTCACGCCATGTAGGATTGGCGAAGTATTCATCGAAGATGATTACGGTGCCGGGTACGATTTGGCCCGCCAGATTATCAAAAATAGTTTTGGTTGCACTATATAGATCGCAGTCCACGTTCATAAACTTTATCGGGGCTGGGTTAGATTCGACAAATTGGGGAAGCGAATTCTCGAACAATCCGACGTGAAGTTCGACATTATCTGGCACATCCGGAATTACTCCGCGAGTGGTATAGGCACCTTTTGGCAGATCCCCCCATTCTTCGGGTAGACCTTCAAACAAGTCAAATCCGTGTATGATTTGATCAGTTATTTCGGCAATCTGACGGATAGATGTTCCGAACCTGACCCCGAACTCCAGCATCAATCCGTCAACATTCGCATTTTCCAATGCCCATTCCCACATTTCCCGGTTGGTTCCTAGTAGCCGGTAGGTGGATGATTCGACTGAACAAACATAGTCCCAGGAGTCGATGAGAAAATCGATCTTGGAGTTTCCCTTACGGGCGATTTTAAAGTGATTTTTTGCGCTGTCCGCACGCCCCTGAAAATCCCGAATAGTTCCCAGATAAAAATTCGCTCGCTGATGATTCGGTTCGATCCTAAGGACTTGTTCCAGACACCGTGACGCTTTTTCTTTATCTTCTCCATAGAGGCAGGCATGAAGATTTAAATGGGCCAATGTGAAGTCCGGGTCTTGTTCAATGGCCGTTCCAAAACTTAATTTCGCTTCGTCCAACAAGCCAATTCCACGCTGAGCATTAGCCAAATTTACGTAACTCCAGGTATCATTTGGCGCCAAAGATACAGCGGTTTGATAGCATTCGAAGGCTTCTCTGATTTGCCCCAATTTTATGTAGCAATATCCGCAATTGGAATAAGCCGGGACAAAATCAGGTTTAATTTCAATTACCTGTTTGTAGCAGCCGATTGCCTCAAACCACTGCTCTAGCGCATCGTAGATATTCCCCAAATTGAAAATCGCTTCGACAAATTTGGGCCGGAGGATTAGTGCCTGACGAAAAAAGCTGACGGCTTCTTCCTGGCGGTCCAAATCATTCAGGGCATTTCCAATGTTATAAAGAATTTCTGGGGATTCCGGATTAAACTGGGATAAAATCTGAAATTGCTCAAGAGCTTGGCTGAGCTGACCACTTTCCCTATAGAGGGTCGCTAATTTGACCCGTACATCATTGTTCGTGCGGTCTAACTCAAGTGAACGGAGCATACATTCTTCCGCATGTTCAAGGTTTCCATTTTGATAGGAAATAGTACCCAACAAATGAAGGGCTTCAGGGTGGTCAGGTTGCACGTTGAGGATATTTCTGACTTTCTGCTTGGCGACCGTTAGCCGGTTCTGTTCATAAGCCCGGGTTGCAGAAGTTAAAAGCTGATGAATATTATTCATTTACAGAATATCCCCTGGAGCAATTCTCATCAATTTAAAAACAATACAATTGTCCATTTTGCAATACTATTCTGAGACCGAAATCGGAATGAAAACGGTTAGCGACCGGTGTGCTTATATTCTGGTGTGCTTATATTCTATTGAGGATATTAATAGGCAAGTGGGTTGGGCAAATTGGAATTAAAACGTGAGTCCGAATTGGGTCAACAGGAGCCGAAATTGCCTTCATCGGTTTCGTTTGGTCTAGGGGGTGAAGCGGACATGCGCAATTTTGGATATGGCACTTCTATGACTTTTTTCGTCGGCCAAGCCCGGCCATTGCCATCCTGTTGATTTATTCCTGATTAGCCTGTCGGGTTTCTATTCCAAATGTGGCCATATTAGCTAACGTTTCTTTATTAGCGCGTTGAGCCTCTGCATTGGTAATTGCAAGTTCAGCTCTCTTTTGAGCGAGTTCAGCTCTGGCATTCTCAAGTTCAATCAATTGAAGTTCAAATGCGGGATCAGAATACATCACTGAATATAAGTCTTGGCGTTTAGCCTGTGCATCTACCCTAGCCATTCTTATTTTTTTAGCCGATTTACAAGCACGGCATCACTGAGTCCGGCTAAAGTCCAGCCAGGCCGTTTTGCGCATGGTCCAGAAGAAAAATTAGGGTTTACCGGGCGAACATCCGGTTTGGCTATTGTATTCAAAAAGCTTCTCCCATCCTCACAGATGGGTCGCGACCCGTTGGGAGGTCGTGGCCCGCCGTTGCTTCTATAGAGTTATAGGATCAGCGTCAAATTACAATTGCTGGATTAGTATTGAGAAATTTGTTGATGTATCCTGGATTTATTTTTTTCTAACCAGATTAATGTCAACCGCACGAACAACGCCGAATTGTTCAATACTAAGTCATGACTTGACATATTCAACAAGCAACGGGGATCTAATCCGATTCAATTCGGCAGTATCACTAGCAGGACTGAAATAGTAACTACCGAAATGACTGTTGATAGTACAATAGTGCTAGAAACTTCGCCGACATATGCCTCTTTCTCTTGAGCAATCACAAATGCCATGGCAGCTGTAGGGAGGGCGGAAAGCAAAATTGCCGAAGATGCCCAGAAAGGTTCAAGTTCAAAAAAATAGGTCACCATTACCCAAGTAAGAAATGGGTGAACGAGCATCTTAATCATAACAAAAACACCTATTTCTCTCTGCCGCGATTTAACAGTTCTTTCAACGAAGGACATTCCAATAGCGAAAAGGGCAGCAGGTGCAGCGGCGGAGCCCAGCAAATCAAGAAAACGAGATGCTAATACCGGTAGTTGAATGCCGAAAATTGTAAACGGTAGAGCTAAAACTGGGGCACTAATTAACGGATTTTTAGCGAGCGCTCTGAAAACGTTAATCATTGTAACCGCTGGTGTTGCTTTATTATTTCCTGCTAATTCCAGAAAACAAATTGTTCCACCCACAAACACGATATTTACAGTTACTGTAGCGACAATTGCTGGGCCTGCTTGATCTGGACCGAAAGCTGTAAGGAATAGTGGTATTCCCAAATACCCTGTATTGGCAAATACACTACTAAGAGCTGCAATTCCGATAATTGGTAATCGAAAACCAAATACGCTCCATCCAATGATTAATGCAACGATATAAGTGGCTAGAGAACCAAAGAAAATTGATCCGATAAAGTTCCAGTTAAGAATTACGATTAGGGGAGCTTGGGCGGTAAATCCGAACAATAGAGCCGGTAACGCAAAATAAAAAACAAAACCGTTCAACGCAGCAGCAGACTGCTTCCCTAATATGCCGGTTATGCCGGCCACATATCCGCACAATATTAACCCAAAGACCGGCAGTGAAATTTCAAGAACAACAGACATATATTGCCCCCGGGGCGTTAACTAGCGAAGAATATAAAATTGAAAGTCTTTAAAAAAGATTTAGTCCATCGGGTTAGCCTTTGCGCGAAGAGCAGTCAAATTTCTGTGTAGTTTTACAAAATCAACTTATCAGCATACCTGAAGCCTGGTTTGCAAGACGATACCAATAGTAAGTCCATACAACGAATGTAGAAAAATAGGCGGAAAAATTGTACTAGACCCTTCAGGTTCCCGTTGGCCAAAAACACCAAAACCAAAACAAGGATATTGTAAGAACCAAGTTAACCCAACAGACAGGGCCCCGAAAATTAAACCCGGAACGATTTGATTATCTGGAAATGCAAAATCTGTGTAGGCAAACCAAACCGGATAAACCAGTGCCACTCCCCCTCCACCGAAAATATAGTGAAATGCAACGCCCAGACGCGATTCAAAAAGTGTTTCTGGGGATTCCATCTCCTTATGACCATCAATAACGAATTCGAACCGGGCAAAACCAACCACCCAACGGCCAAGAAGACCCCCAAGAGCATCATTGACACCTAACCTAGCAAGTCCTCGGGCACCTACATCCTATTACAAGAGTTCCAGCTAGGCCTCCAACAAATGCCCAAACCCAAGGTGCCATTAGTTACTCCCCAGGTATTGATCCCGTCGTAATCTTATTGTTTCACGCGCTTTCACCCCATGGGTTTCCATTTCAATTTTTTGAATTTCGGTCAGAGCATGGCCAACAGCAACTTCATAACTTGGTCGTGATTTGGCTCGCTCCCACCAGGCTGTTGCGCAGGGACGTTCTTCCAACCAAACTTCCAACAGGGCCAGATAATATAACCTTGCAATAAACGGGGTTATAGAAATATCAGCCAAAGTGTAGTCATCCCCTAAAAGCCATTTCCGTCCATCGGCTAACGTCGTTTCCATATTTTTGAAGAGTTTTTCAAATTTCGCTATGCCGTCCCAAACATAAGGCGATTCGACGCCGTTTTCATAGGTTGAAATGTAGCGCGCACGACGTTCAAGATCTCCTACATTTTGATAACGTTTTTCTCGCTGATCCGGGGACATATCCTTCATTTTTTCCCGAAAGACAGATGCAAATGTGATTTCACGAGTTGCTTCAAAAATCCCTTCATCAACGACCTTACTCCAAAGCCGCATTTGGCTCCGCAGGAATGGATCCTCTGGTACAAGTGAAGGGTTAGGAAATGTATCGTCTAAATACTCACAGATTAGTGTAGACTCTATAATAATATTACCGTCGTGATCCAAGGTAGGTACCACACCTTTTGGGTTAAGTTTTAGATATTCTGGGTTGTATTGTTCGTTCTTGAATAGATTGATGTCCTGGGTTTCAAAATCTAGCCCTTTTTCGTCCAGGGTCATTAGAACCTTCTGTGCGCAAACAGAATTACCAAATTTATAGAGCTTCAGCATTTCCCGGTGTCTCTTATATTTACAGCTGTGGCAAAACACATCACATGAATAATATTTATCACAAGAAAATTATGTGAGGATTCAGGTTCAGCTTAATCCATAGTACCAAGGTGCGAACAATGTAAAGGCAACCCATAAGACTATAATTAAAGGAATACCACCACGGGCAAAATCTAAAAATGTATAGTGGCCAGGTCCCATGACCATCAAACTTGTCTGGTAGCCGATTGGTGTCGCGATTGCACAATTTGCAGCAAATACCACAGCCACAGCAAAGGCTTCCACCGGAACGTTGAGCTCTCGAGAGATACCTACTGCTATTGGTGTGAATAAAACTGCCGCCGCTTTTGCACTAATGATGTTGGATATAACTGCCACCAAAAGAAAGAACGCGGAAAGAATAACGGGTATGGGTGCGCCGTCAAGAACTGAGATTAGATGTTGAGCAAGATAAGCCGCACCACCCGTTACCTGCATTGCAAGACCCATGGATAAAGCCGCTGGGATCATGGTAAAAATTTTGGAATCTAAGGAGCGAACCGCCATCTCCAGACTCATTACGCCCGCAGCAACCATGGCTGCAGCGCCCAATAGAGAAGCAACCATCACTGGTAAAAGACCGGTTGCCGCGCAAATGATCACCGTACCAAAAATAAGAATTGCTCGTTTGGCGTGATCCAAAGCTGGCAATTCTTCAGCCGACCACTCCAGTAATACTACGTCATCACTTCTCCGCAGTGCAGTAATATCCTGTGGCTGTCCCTGAACCAAAAGGATGTCGCCCTCCTCGAACAGAATTTCGGTAATCCGTGTTCTCATCATGCGGGCTCGACGCTGGACCCCCAACACGACACAATGGGTGTTGTATCGAAAACCTATCATAGATAGGTTTTGCCCAACCATACGTGAGGCCGGCTTGACCATCACCTCGGTTAACACCCGGTCCCCTTCCTGCCAACGCAGATCTTCTTCCTCTTTACCGTCTTGAAGTTCTGGTACCAGAAGGTGAGGATCATGTGCCAAAGCCTCTTGTAGTGCTGCTCGGGTCGCAGAAACCACCAATACGTCCCCCTCAACAAGGGTAATATCTTCAAATGGTGGCAAATATGCTTCTTCACCCCGCTCAATGACGCGTAGCGTCATATCGTGATAGGCACCGAAGATACCGTTTTTGGACTCAAGTCCAATTAAGTCAGATCCTGCGCCTGCTGTAATCTGAGCAAGGAAATGCTTGCCATCAGCCTCCATATAATTCTGTGAGAAGGATGCACGATCTTTTAATAATCTTGGTACTACGATAAAAATAAATGCCAATCCAACTGACGCCATCACGACACCCGGTACGACAAATTGGAAAAACGAAAACGGTTTTTCACCAAGCTCCTCAAGCGCACCTGAGACAAGCAGATTGGTTCCAGATCCAATAAGAGTAGTCATGCCTCCCAAAACTGCTACAAAACTTAGGGGCATCATTACTTTACTGGGTGATTTTCCATATCGGGCTGCGACAGCTTCCATGATAGGAATGAAAATTACCACTACCGGGATATTATTAAGAAAACCGCTTACTACTAAAACGACCACTAGAGTTATCAAAATGGTGACCCAACCTCGCCCTCCACCAGCTGCCATGACAATTCGAGCGCCTCTATCTAGGATCCCGGCTCTAACCATTCCATAGCCAATCACCAAAAGCCCCAACACTGTAATCAATGCTGAGTTTGCAAAGCCCAAGATAATTCTTTCTGCGCTTAGAAGATTACGACCATCGGCTCCAGCAATCGGAAAAAAGTGGAAATAGACCATAAATGCGCCAAGCACCCCTAGCGACGTGATCTCCACTGGCAGGTATTCAAATGCATATAAAACTAGAGCACCAATGATTAGAGCGAAGGTAATCCACATGGCGACGTGATTGGTCTCTAGAGCAACGACGTGCATAAGCTCACCTTTCAACGTATTGGTCTGAATTCAACATATCACGGTAAAGGAGAATGCCACACGGCAGGAGGATAGCATTATGCAGAAAATTTCCTAAAGACTACCTGCAATAGATTTTCCGAGATCAGTAGTAGTGGCTGTGCCACCCATGTCAGGTGTTTTACAGGAGCCATCCTCTAACACGACCTCGATAGCGCGGACAATCGCTGCAGCCGCGGCGCCCTCTCCTAAATAATCCAGCATCATGGCGCCAGACCAGATTTGTCCGATCGGATTCGCAATATTCTGACCGGCAATATCCGGCGCTGAGCCGTGAACGGGCTCAAACATGGACGGATGCACTCCCTCCGGATTGATGTTTCCCGACGGCGCGATACCAATTGTACCAGTAATTGCAGGACCTAAATCTGACAGGATATCTCCAAATAAATTGGATCCAACAACTACATCAAACCAATCGGGGTGCTGAACAAAATGTGCCGTCAATATATCGATATGAAACTTGTCCCAAGTGACATTTTGATAATTCTTACCCATGGCTACCAGCCGCTCATCCCAAAAGGGCATGGTGTGGATAATACCGTTAGACTTGGTGGCAGAAGTCAAGTGCTTAGCGGAACGGCTTTCCGCCAGGTCAAATGCGTATTTTAGAATTCTATCCACCCCCTTGCGCGTAAAGATACTTTCTTGAATTGCCATTTCATCGTCAGTACCGCTATTCAGTCTTCCTCCTACTTCCGAATATTCTCCCTCCACATTTTCCCGAACAATCATAAAATCAATTTCACCTGGCTCCCTACCCGCCAGTGGGCATGGTACGCCATGAAACAGTCTCACCGGTCTCAAATTGACATATTGGTTGAATTCACGCCTGATGGGAATAAGTAGCCCCCACAAAGAGACATGGTCAGGCACGCCCGGGTAACCGACGGCACCAAGATAGATAGCATCACACGAGCGCACATGTTCAATGCCATCTTCCGGCATCATACGCCCAGTCTTATGAAACGTCTCGCAACTCCAATCGTATTCCTTCCAACTAAATTGGATGTCGAACTTACGACCGGCGGCCTCTAAAACCCGAACTCCTTCCGGTATTACTTCCTTACCGATCCCGTCACCCGGGATAACGGAAATCTTGTAATCGCTCATGACAAATATGGCCTTTAGCTCAAATCAATTTAATTCTTTTTCCATATAAAGGATGTCTGCGAGAGGGTTATTATAATACTGGTCGATTTGTGAAAACCCAAATTTCCGATAAAGATTGATGGCGGCCTCCAGACGTTTTTCTGTATCCAGCCGCATCCTTATATAACCCAACCCTCTCGCTACTTCTATAATTTGATCAGTAAGTCTATAACCTACTGACTGTCCCCGCCATGGTTCACGCACAAAAAGCCGCTTCATCTCGCAAACACCGACCTCATCTAACGGTCGAAGCGCAACCCCGCCGGCGATCTTGTCATTATCCCAAGCGAGTAAAACCTTACCATCTGGTTCCGCATATTTTCCTGGCAAACTTGCCAGTTCTTCCTCGAAGCCTTGAAATCACAGATCAAGCTTAAGCCATTTCTGATATTCGATAAAAAGTCCTTTAACAGCCTCCATGTCCCATGGCACACGTGCTCCCTTGATTTTCAAAGCCATTAATTTACTCCTCTAAATGAACATTGATCCGGCGGTTATGTTTCCCTTTGTTTTCTATTTTTCCAATCCTGACTCTACCAATTTCTGCAGTTGTCTTCACATGAGTACCACCACAGGGTTGTAAGTCCACATCTGATATACCGATCACCCTTATGCTACCAGCATCAGTTGGTGGTTGAACCGACATTGTGCGCACCAGTTCGGGATTGGCGATTAACTCTTCGTTAGTAATTGCCGAACAGGTGACTTGGTGGTCCTCTGCGATCAACTCGTTGAGCTCTATGGTCAACTGTTCTTTATCAAGTGATGTATCTGGAAGGTCAAAATCAAGGCGACTTTTCCATTCACCCACTTGACCTCCGGTAACGCCGCCATCAATCAATGAGCAAAGGAGATGAAGACAAGAATGCATTTTCATGAGGCGATGGCGCCGATCCCAATTTAAAATCGCTGTAACGTCATCCCCCGGTTCCGGGAGGATAACTTCCCCCACAGGTATATGAAGGTGTCGGCCTGTATCTCGATCCTTAAGGCAATCAGCTACTTGTATTTCTTTGCCATTTTTTAATCTTAAAATACCCTGATCACCTGGCTGTCCGCCTCCCATTGAATAAAAAACAGTACGGTCAAGTTCTATCCCTGTCTCATCTGCAGAGACTACAAAGGCCTCGCATGACGTTAAATAAGAATCAGCTCGAAATAACTCTTCAGTCATAACTTCAATCTCCCAATACCGATACAAGAAGTTTAGTATCGACATTGCCACCAGAATGCACCAAGCCGACTTTCTTCTCAGCTTTACCAGAAAGTTGTTCCCTTTCTTTTAACAAGGCAGCCAAAGGAGCTGCTGCCGCTCCCTCGGCAACATTGTGAGTATCCGTATAATAATATTTCATGGCACATAGAATTTCTTGCTCGCTAACCGTGACGACATTATCAGCACCTTGCAGGATTATCTCCAATGCAGCTTGGTCAGGTACTCGACAAGCTAGCCCATCAGCTATGGTATCGGCTGTTTCCGTAGAAACAGACGTTTTTTGTTCAAAGGATAAGGCATAACAAGCGGCATTTTCCGCGACAACACCAACAATTTTTGTTGTAAGGCCGAGAGCGTCCCGTGCCGAGATGGTACCACAAATACCCGATCCCTGGCCGATGGGTACATAAACTTTATCTAAGTCAGAAACTTGAGAGAATAACTCCATAGCATAAGTCCCCACTCCTCTCATCAAGAGCGGATGAAATGCACCAATTAAATGAAGTCCCTTATCGGCAGCAATGACCTCAGCACGTTCTAGCGCTTCCTGAAAATCCTCACCGTATACTAGTAACTCGGCACCAAGCGCTTTCATTGATTGGTTTTTTTCCGGATTGTTTCCATTTGGGACAATTATCGTAAGAGGAACGCCTTTCTGGGCGCACGCGAAAGCCAGGCTTTGTCCATGATTACCCCGTGTAGCGGAGATTATGCCGGAAACGGGTGTATTATTTTTGCAAAAATCATTTAGGTAGTTGAGACCCCCTCGAACTTTGAATGCTCCAATCGACGTGTGATTTTCGTGTTTAACCCAAACCTCACAACCACAACGCTGGGATAATAAAGGCCAACAAATTTCAGGCGTCGGCTTCAAGTAATCGTAGACCACTGCCTGGGCCATTTCCAATTGGGCTAGGGTCGCCTTCTCGGGCATATCGTTCCACAGAGTCCAAAAACAGATTAGTTGACGCTGGCACATTCGATGAATGCGCACATTCAGTCAACTTCTAAATTGATAAGTTCTTCCTAACAATATTTAAAAGTTAGGTACAGGATGAGTGTGATTCAAGGGACCATGACCCTGGCCAAAGCCGGGAGCCGTACGTATGGCTTCAACCACATAATTACGGCCGCGTCTAACTGCATTATGAAGCTCCATACCTTGCGCTAGACCGACAGCAATTGCTGATGCCAGTGTGCATCCAGTTCCATGGGTGTTAACAGTGTTTATTCTCGAAGTAGAAAATATATCTGCAGCACCACTGGGTCTTATCAGAAGGTCATGCACCACATCACCATCTCTGTGGCCACCCTTCAAAAGGACCGACCGCGCCCCTAGGGTCATTAGCCTCCGAGCGAGCATTTCTGCCTGATCTTTATTGCTAGCTATGATTTCTGCCAGCGCTTCAGCTTCTGGAATATTTGGCGTCAGTAAAGTAGCGATAGGGACAATTGACTGTTTTAACGCTGTCACGGCATCGTCGTCCAATAACGATGCCCCGCCCTTAGCAAACATGACAGGGTCCACTACCACAGGAACGTTCATACAATTTGCGTTAATGACATCCACTACAGCTCTAATAATGTCAGGACGATGAAGCATGCCAATCTTGATACAATCAGCACCAATATCATCCAGCACGACCTTCATCTGCTGGGCAACGAATGGTGCGGGAACACCGTGTATCCCAAACACCCCCTCAGTATTTTGCGCCGTCAGAGCTGTAATGGCCGTCATGGCATAACCGCCGAGGGCTGTAACAGTTTTAATGTCTGCCTGTATGCCAGCACCTCCACCGGAGTCTGATCCAGCCACGATTAGAACGCGTCCTTTCACTTTAGCAACCTTTTAGACTTTGATACATTAACTACCTTAGACAACCCTCTCAATTTCTCTAACAATCTCGTTTACAACTGATGCAATCAAAGTTCTATCCTCACCTTCCGCCATTATTCGGACTAACGGTTCAGTTCCTGATTTTCGAATCAAAAGTCTACCTTTGCCTAATAATCTCTTCTCACTTTCTGCTATCACTTGTTTAACCGCGTCTGCCCTTAATGGGTCTCCAATGTTCAGTTTAACGTTCTCAAGCAATTGAGGTCTTGGTTCAAAGGGACGACATACCTGACTAGCCGGCTTTCCTGAAGCTTGGATAATATGCAGAACTTGAAGAGCAGCCATTAGCCCATCGCCAGTTGTAGAATAATCCGACAGGACAATATGACCAGACTGTTCACCCCCTAGATTATAATTTCCTGAACGCATTTTTTGAACAACATAACGATCGCCGACCTGAACACGTTGTAAAGTTAACCCTTCATCTCGAAGATAATCCTCCAAAGCCGAGTTGGACATGACAGTTGCAACCACGGTCTTGCCCGTCAGCCTGTTTTCTTTTTTCCAAGACGCCGCAATTACCCCGATTATCAAGTCACCATCAACCAGTTCGCCATTCTCATCCGCAATCAATAACCTATCCGCATCGCCATCAAGGGCAATACCAACATCAGCCCCGCTGGCCACTACACAGTCAGTCATTAATTCGGTGTAAGTTGAACCGCATCCCTTATTTATATTTATACCATCGGGTGTAACACCTAACGGGACAACCTCAGCCCCGAGTTCTTGCAACACTGTCGGAGCAACTTTGTAGGCCGCGCCGTTTGCGCAATCAATTACCACCTTAAGTCCTTCAAGTGTTTGGCCCTTGGGAAAAGTCTGTTTTGCAAATTCTATATAACGGCCCTGAGCGTCATCAAGCCGAAGAGCTCGCCCAAGATCACGAGGTGACACCAAATCCAAAGACATTTCATTATTAATGCGCTTTTCAATAATTGATTCCATTTCATCTGAAATTTTATACCCGTCTGGCCCAAATATTTTTATCCCATTGTCTTCGTAGGAGTTGTGAGAAGCAGAGATCATGACCCCTAAGTCGGCTCGAAGACTGCGAGTTAACATCGCAACCGCGGGTGTTGGCATTGGCCCCACTAAAATAGGATCTACACCGGCAGAAACTAAGCCAGAAGTTAATGCAGGTTCGATCATATAACCGGACAGCCGGGTATCTTTACCAATCACTACCCGGTGACGATGTTTACCTCGCGTACACAGAAACCCGGCAGCCATGCCAACCTTCAATGCCGTTGCAGCTGTCATAGGTTCAACGTTCGCTGTACCGCGAATACCGTCAGTTCCGAATAGCTTATTTGGCATCCCAGAGTTCCGGATCGGTTGATGATATTTAAAAAATACTATCTTGGGTAATACAGTAGGAAGGTGACCTCGTCAGTAAAACTTTTGTTTCATATCATTACGTTCCGCAATCAAACCGTCTAACGCGTGACGAGTTTCTGCAACGTCGTGAACCCGCAAGATACTAATCCCATTCTGGACCGCTTTAAGGGCAAGGGAAATGGACTCTTTTAGCCGATGATCTGAAGCCTTATGCAACCCAAACTTTCTAGAAACGCCGACCATAACAGGGCACGAGTGCTGCAAAAATTCCGGTATATTATCAAGTATTTGGAAATTATGTTTAGGTGATTTTCCAAATCCAATACCTGGATCAATACAAATACGGTGTTTTTCTATACCTGCACTTAGACAAGCTAAAATTCGGTTACCAAGATACTCATTCACCTCTTTAACCACGTTTACGTATTCGGCATTTTTGCCCATGGAGTGAGGGCAACCCTTCATATGCATGAGTACTACTGAGGCCTCACTAGTAGCAGCAATCTTCAAAGAGCACGTATCTTGGGTCAAGGCAGAGATATCATTAATAATTTTAGCACCGCTATCTAATGCCGTTCTCATAACACTTGAACGACGAGTATCGATTGAGACAACAGAACCCTCCTCAGCTAAGGCTTTTACCACCGGGAGAACACGCTTAATTTCTTCTTCTAGGGATATGGGTACTGATCCAGGGCGCGTAGATTCTCCGCCTACATCAATGATATCCGCTCCTTCTTGAATTTGCTTAAATCCACGTTCAATCGCTAGTTTATGGTCAAATGTTTCTCCACCATCGGAGAAACTATCAGGTGTAACATTAACGATTCCCATAATAAGGGGGTGATCCAGTGGCAAACCTGCAAAGTGGCCGGTCATCATTAAACTTTACCTACGGTTAAAGCAAAATGCCGTTCGAAAGAAGGAAAACCATGGTTTCAATGGTCAAAAGTATAAAGTTCCTAACCCTCTGGCTGAGGTTCAGGATCGAGCCCGGAAGATGGCTTGTCCTCAAAGTCCTTACTAACCACCCCGCTCGTGGGTACAGAAGACTTAACCTTCCCATCCGAATCATCATCAGGGTCCGGACGAAATATAGGTTCACCCTTAAGGAGAGCATCTACCTCGCTGCCAGATAAAGTCTCATATTCCAGTAAGGCTGTCGCCAAATTTTCAAGATCCTGGCACTTTTCTGTTAATACTCTACGCGCTGTTGTCTCGGCGTCTTCAATTAGTCTACGAACTTCCTTATCAATCAAGGCAGCAGTTTCATCTGAAACACTTTTACTACGAGCCACAGAATGGCCCAAAAATATCTCTTCCTCATTATCCGAATAGCGCAAAGGACCTAGCTCGTTACTAAAGCCATATTCGGTAACCATACGGCGAGCCATCTCCGTGGCCTGCTGAATATCATTACCCGCACCCGTAGTTACGTTTTCAGGGCCAAATATCAACTCCTCCGCTATACGACCACCATACATCACCGCCAGTTTTGATATTAACTCTAGCTTAGAGTAACTATAACGATCCTTTTCCGGAAGCGACATGGTCACTCCAAGAGCACGCCCGCGAGGAATGATAGTTACCTTATGCAGTGGATCATGTTTTTCCACATTAAGACCGACAATCGCATGGCCAGCTTCGTGGTACGCGGTTAGTTTTTTTTCATCATCAGACATAACCATTGAACGTCTTTCAGCGCCCATCATTACTTTGTCTTTTGCATTTTCAAATTCCGACATTGTCACCATACGTTTGCCAATGCGTGCAGCTAACAAGGCCGCTTCATTAACCAGATTTGCAAGGTCTGCACCCGAAAACCCGGGTGTACCTCGAGCAATTATTCTAGCATCGACACTAGGCGCTAGAGGAACCTTTCGCATATGCACTTTTAAGATCTTTTCTCGCCCAATAATATCTGGATTGGGTACGACGACTTGGCGGTCAAATCGGCCGGGACGGAGGAGAGCCGGATCAAGCACATCAGGTCGGTTGGTCGCAGCAATTAGTATTACCCCTTCATTAGATTCAAACCCATCCATCTCAACTAATAACTGGTTAAGAGTTTGCTCGCGTTCGTCGTTACCACCACCTAATCCCGCACCACGGTGACGACCCACAGCGTCTAATTCATCAATAAATATGATGCACGGCGCGTTCTTTTTACCCTGTTCAAACATATCCCGGACACGACTAGCGCCTACACCAACAAACATTTCCACAAAATCAGAACCAGAAATTGTGAAAAACGGCACATTGGCCTCTCCCGCGATAGCACGGGCCAGCAATGTCTTACCAGTTCCCGGTGGTCCAACTAAGAGGCACCCCTTTGGTATTTTGCCACCAAGTCGTTGGAATTTTGCAGGATCTTTTAGAAAATCGACAATTTCTTCTAATTCTTGTTTGGCTTCATCAATCCCAGCTACATCCTCAAATGTCACTCGATCGGAACGTTCCGTAAGCAAACGGGCCCGAGATTTTCCAAAGCCCATAGCTTTGCCGCCCCCACCCTGCATTTGGCGCATAAAAAATATCCATACGCCTAAAATAATTATCATCGGAAGCCAGGAAAGAATAATCCCAAAAAGAGAAGGTACTTCCTCTTCTACGGGTAGAGCAGTAATACGAACTCCCTTTTCTGTAAGGCCCTGGATAAGTGAAGGATCGTCAGGCGCAAAGGTGCGGAAAGACCTACCCGCACCATCGTGATAAGTGATTTTACCACCTTGCATAGTGACATCGTTTACATCACCACTCCCTACGGCACTAAGAAATTCCGAATAGGATGTAGTTTGATGTGGTCCACGATTAGATTTATTCTGGAATAAATTGAATAAAGTAAAAACCACTAGGGCAATCACAACCCATACAACTAAATTCTTTCGAATATTCAAAGCTAAGACCTTCCTTCAAAATATGCGGTATTCTGCTATAATTTTGTCGTTTGCTCAAATTACTCTAGTTTATAGTCCAACTCCAAGTCTCGCAGTATTAACATACCAATACAATTAACGGTTCTTAATTATAAATTCCAAACTACGAATGAGATAGTCTAAACCAGAAATTCCACAAGTATTAGCAGAAATTTATCTCTCCTCCAATGATACGAATTTTGCGGAAATAAACTTTAAATTCGTTGAATTTACGCCTGTATTGAAATCTTTGCGGGTATAATTTAAATGTGGGACGTTTACCACTCCGTGCACGTCAAACAAAGCTGGAAGGGTTAGAGCAACAGGATAAGCTATATTGGAATTTCTCACTTCAGGCTGTTCATGAACTAACTGCGCCCACCCCTTTCGACCAAGGGGTGCTAGGGCCGTTAGTAATGAGCCTCCTTCAGGACCCCCTTCGAAAGTGCACCTAAAAATGCCACGCCACATCACAGAACCCGCAAAAATTATTGGCGAGCCGGCTGTTTGACGTAATTCCTCGCGTAAAATGGTAAACTGATGATCTTGGCGACTGATTGAACACCCGCCTAATGAAAAGGCCGTGCAATGGTCTGGATCCTTCATAAAGGTCATGATGCGGTCGAGTCGCTTGAGCCGAGGAGGATAACTTCGCCCTCCAATACTTTGTAACAGAAAAATCATAACCCGACGGCCAATTTCATCTGGCAATTGTATTAGGAGTTCACCATTAATGGTGGCCCAACCCGTAGGATGTATTATAGCAGCCCGATCAACTACCAACCGTGTAATCTCTCCTAATCTAACTCTTATTCGTCCAAATTGTTCGGATAGGTGGGCCAAACGTTGCGCACCCACTTCCCGTTCACTTAGTAAAATAGATAGGTCTCGAATTAATGTCCGAGTAAAGGCTGGATTTGAATTTGCAGGATCTTCCAACCACTCCTGATTTTGGGATTTGAGAGTAGCCCGGAGCCGACTTTTGGGTACTGTAAGAAGAGGACGAAGGAGGCGAACCCCTTTCCTTAAAGTTACCTTTCGCATACAGGCTAACCCATCGACGCCACTACCACGACTAAGACGCATTAAAAATGTTTCCGCTTGGTCTTCCTCGTGATGGGCGAGCGCTAAATCCCGAACGCCGTTTTCGATACACCAGTCTATCATTAATTTATATCGAGCTATCCGTGCAGTTTCCTGGATACCCGTACAGGGCTTGTTGCCAACCCAGGGGAGAATTATACAATTTAAACCCCAACTTTGTAGCCACAAAAATACAGTCCGGGCATCTTTGCTAGAATTTGGCCGCAGGCGGTGATCGACGGTCAACGCTATTAGCCGTATACCAATTTTTTTGCACCAGCGATGAAGCAACCAGGATAATGCTAAACTATCGGGACCACCCGAAACACCGACGGCAATATGGTATATTTTCTTCACTAAAACGGGCGAAAAAAGTATATCGAATTCCGGTTCCGAGATTGGCGATATATTTAGATTACTGGTAACAGTGTTATAACCTTTATCCACACCCAATCTTTTTCCGTTGCAGAACCAACTGTTTCTTAATGATTGAATTACTATCTGGAAAATCCTGATCAAGCTTATAAAAAGTTGCACAGGCTTCTTTATTCTTTTTCAAAGCTGCTAAAGAAAGACCTAAACGAAACAAGTTATCGGCAGCCTTTTTTCCTTTTGGCTGAACCTTATATGCAGCCAAAAATACTTCTATGGCACTTCGGTAATCTTTACGTACGTAGTGAGTCCGACCAAGCCAGTTCCGAGCATTAGTGGTCAGGGGCTCAGTTGGATAGGTTTTGATAAATTCCTCTAAAGCTTTAACAGCGTCACGAAATTCCTGTTTGCGAACCAAACCGAATGCAAATTTATACTGTTCCTTTGGTGTCCCTGCTGGCAAATTTGATTCGGGAAGTTTGGACTTTTGTGAGACGGCAGCCTCCAGATTTGTTGGCCGCAGAGCTTGGTCAATAGTTCCAAACGCGTTAGCACTATTTTGTCTACGAGCAGTATTTAGATCCCTTTGTGTAATCGTACCGAGTGTTCCTTGTGGATTACCCAAAGTAATTCCCCCTGTTGAGGTTCCAATTTGGTGGACACCCTTTGGTCTTGGTACGGCTGTCAAACGAGGTGGTGTAAGTGGCTGAACAGATGAAGGACTTGATGAAACTGCCATATCCTGCTGGGCCGTTTGAGGGTTACGGGTGAGAATATTCAGACGTTGCTCGATTGAGGTAATGCGAAAGTTTATATCATTGCCAAGGCTATCTAGGCGTGCCGAAATTTGGTTAAGTGTATTTGCATTGTTTTCCACAGTGTTGGTGTTTTCTTTAATTGCGTTTTCCAATTGGCTCAGACGATCTTCAACTCGCAAAATATATGCATTATTAGAAGATGAGCCTTTAACAGTGTTGAATGTTTGGGATTGATTTCCGTTAGCAGAATTCTTAAATACTTGACGGTTTAATGCCCGCAAATCGCGCTCTATTCGGCTAAGCTGATTAGCAAAATCTGCATTTTGATTTTGCGCCAAAGCAGGATTGATTACAAAACACGTGACCAACACACAGAACGCAATTTTAATAGAAGAAAAAAATTTTATCATCTCGAGTGTAACACTTATAGAGCTGATCACAATTTAGACCACATAGCATTGGAAACAAAAAAACCAGCTTACGGATAATTTTCAACTGCCTTAAACTAACTTTCAAGGAAGCTCTTACTATAATTTCCGAGGAAATGTTGTCAAAATTAAGATGCCCGCCATCAGGAACACTTCCCAACAACGGGCAACACAAAACTCTATCAAGTGATAACGACTTAAAAAATCGTTATCAAACTTAACTCCCCTAACCCCCTGCAATCACCGTAACGGCCCGACGGTTCTGGTGCCACGAAGCTTCTGAGTGACCAAGGGCTGCTGGACGTTCTTTGCCGTACGAAATAGTTTTTATTCGGTTCGGGCTAATACCCATAGCTACCAAGAGATCCTTCGCTGAATTAGCGCGACGTTCCCCTAACCCTAGGTTATACTCCCTTGTACCACGCTCATCACAATGTCCTTGGATGGTTACATTGACGTTGCCGTAACGTTTGAGCCAGGCGGCCTGTTTTTCAAGCATTGCCCTAGCTTCAGACGACAAGTTTGACTTGTCGACAGCAAAAAAGACGCGGTCACCGACATTGACGACAAAATCCCGCCCAGAACCGGGTGTGATACTAAAACCCTGAGGTTTCTTAGTAACCTGCCCACCATAGGTTTTGGCTTTTAACTCGCCAATGGATTTGGCTTTTAACTCGCCAATTCCCTGAGCACTACCCTTTTCCTCCATGGTCTCACAGGCGCCCACAAGGAAAAGACCCGCTAATAAATATATAAGGTTCCTTAAACGCATTTCATTGGTCCCCTTGATCAGAAGGTATGAGATATTAGAACTTCAGTAAAATTGCAACCCACCTCTTTAAAATTAAGTGGAAGAGCCGCCAAGAAACCGACTTAATACTTTGGACAAACAATTGACCTAGAGTGATTATAAGGTGCCAATCTCATGGAATCAAGGGGGACCAAGCTGGATCAGAAGCTTCCATGGGTGTAACGATTTCACGCTCATTCCGGCCAGTAAGATCAATAGAATAAATCTTCGTTTCTTTATCTCCCAGTTTTCCTTTTGGAATTTCCCTAAAAAACATTATTACCCGCCCATTAGGCGACCATGTGGGCGATTCTACCAAAAACCCATCTGCCAGAAGGCGTTCACCTTTGCCATCGACACCAATGACACCTATATAGAACTTTCCTCCAGCCATTTTAGTAAAGGCAATAAGATCTCCCCGTGGCGACCAGACCGGGGTCGCGTACCGACCTTTGCCAAAACTAATTCGCTTAACCTTTTTCCCTTTAGCATTCATTATATAAATTTGCTGCGTGCCGCTACGATCAGAGTTGAAAACAATATATTTTCCGTTGGGCGAATAATGAGGCGACGTATCAATAGCCGAGTGCCGTGTCAGGCGCTTCGCCTGCCGGGTTCGAAGATCCATTATGTAAATTTCTGTATTTCCATCCTTCGCCATACTCATGATAACGGTGTTCCCGTCTGGGGAAAACCGGGGCGCAAAGGTCATTCCCGGGAAATCACCCAAAACTTCTTGTCGACCAGTGTCTATGTTAAAAATGTAAACCCTTGGAACCTTGCCGTGATATGACATATAGGTAATTTCTTGACGGTTCGGAGAAAAACGCGGCGTCAAAACTAATGAACTCCCATCTGTCAAAAAGTGATGGTTCTCGCCATCCTGGTCCATAATTGCCAACCGCTTTATCCTTCGCATTAAAGAGCCAGTCTCAGCGATATAAACAATTCGGCTATCGAAATATCCTTCTTCGCCAGTTACCCTTTTGTAGATTGCATCCGCCACTATGTGTGAAATTCGACGCCAGTTGGTACCAATCGTCGTATATACTTGCCCAATCATTTGTTGCTGTGCGAATACATCCCAAAGACGGAATTGGACCCTCATACGATTATTAGAGATTAACGTGACCTGCCCCTGAACCAGGGCTTGGGCGTTTAGGATACGCCAATTCTGAAATTGAGGCACTGTATCCAAAGTCCGCTCCACATCAATAAATGCTTGGTTATCAATGGCCTGAAACAGACCTGAACGCTCCAAATTTGCCCTAATGACACCAGAAATACTTTGGCCCGATTCTATTTCCTGCTGTGTCTCACCAATAAAATTGGTGACGGCGATTGGTAAGGGCTTTACCGTACCACGAGTAATGTCAACTCTAAGTTCTCCCAAGGCTGACTGGAATGTCAAGAAATTCAATGGCACTAAAACGATAAAACCAAGAAATACCGACTTTAAGCGTGTAATTAAATTCTTCCGCACGGTTACCTTCCTATTCATCTGCCAAACATTTCACTAGGATTAAAATTCAGAGTGACATCTTTCCAGATGTCATACTTCTTTGGATCAAGTTTAAACGGCTGGCAAGCTTGATTCAAAATCGCCCGTTGTGCTGTCTCGGCTGCCGCTAGTTTAAAGGGGTCCTCAATTAGTACACTCCTGTTTTTAACCCATGCTCTTGTTACACGTCCATCCGGGTTTAGTGATGCCCCGATAATAACCACAATGTTCTGAGCTCCTTTAGCACCGGGCTGAAGATTCCAGCAGGGCATAATTGCGGTTCTTATCGTGTTAATCATAGCGTGCATCTCGGTCATCGTGATGCGGCTAGATGAAGATTCACTGATTGGGCGTCTCGTCAGAACTTTAGCAATCTGTTGTTCAAAATCTGATTTTTTACTCTTGTTTTTCTTTTTTGGTTTTTTAGCCATTTGTGTCGTTTTAATTTCTTTCTCAAGATTTTTGAGCACCAATGCAAAGGGGTCCGGGGGCGTCGGTTTACGTCGCGGTGTAATCTTTGCAAGCTTCTTCGGCGCCACCTGTTTTAATTTGCGTTTAGGTTTTGCGACAGGTTTGGGTTTTAGATCACGTTTAACTGTCGGCTTCGGTTCGGGTATTTTTTGCTTTAATACCACTTTTGTTTCCGGTTTTGGCGGTAGTGGTTTAGGAGGCTTTGCTTCTTTAATTTTGGGCTTAGGTTTCTGATAAGGTTGAGCCGGTAGATTAGTTTCTGACCCAATTGACACCAATTCCACAACCATCGGAATATTTTCCTTTGCGGGAGAACGCTGTAAATAGGGCAGCCCAATAACGCTTAACAATACTACTGTCACATGCAGCACTAATGACATCAGAAAGCTTGATCGCATGTGCTTTACTTAGCGACCTTATTAAGTTTTTTTTGTGGCAAAGTCACCCTACCAGGCATTTCCGTGATCAAAGCTACCCTTTTGAAGCCTGCAGCATTGATGGTACCCATCACCTGCATAACCCTGCCATAATCAATTGTTTTATCACCACGGACGAAAATGCGTATATCCGGATTAGCGCCAGTAACAGCTATAAGGCGAGCCGTCAGTTTTCTGAGCTCTATTTCACTATTCTGGAGGTAAACGCGACCTTCAAAATCAACAGTAACAGACAATGGTTCATCAGGTTCCTGGATAAGCGAAGCTTGTGCTTTTGGCAAATCTACTTGGACACCCACGGTTAACAAAGGCGCCGTAACCATGAAGATAACAAGCAAAACAAGCATAACATCTACAAATGGAGTAACGTTTATATCTGACATTGGTTGTTGGCGTTTTCGACGACCACGCCGACCAGACCGGGCTCCTTTATTTGGTGCCGTTGCCATGAAAAGTCCTATCCATCCAATTGACGCGAGATAATAGCGGAGAATTCGTTCGAAAAATCTTCAAGACGGGCCGCATAACGATCTACATCTTTAGAAATTTTGTTGTAAGCAATAACTGCAGGAACAGCCGCCAATAAACCAAGGGCTGTGGCAAATAGTGCTTCCGCGATTCCCGGCGCAACTACCGCAAGGCTGGTATTCTTGGAAATGGCGATTGACTGAAAGCTATTCATGATGCCCCAGACGGTTCCGAAAAGGCCAATGAATGGTGCAGTTGATCCAGTGGATGCGAGAATAGTTATCTGACGTTCAACTCTCTCAATTTCTCTATTCAATGTAACGTCCATCACACGGTCGATGCGGTCAGTCAAACTTGAACCGTGATCCGCGCTGGTTACACCCGAGTCAATTGACCTTCGCCATTCCTTCATTGCAGAGACGAATATGGCTGCCATTGGATCTTTTGGCAGAGCGCCTATCTTATCGTAAAGTGTATCTAATGATCCGCCTGACCAAAAAGAGCCCTCGAACTCAGCAGCGTCGCTGTTAAGGCGCTTCAGACGCAGGCTTTTTTCAATTATTATGGCCCAACACCAAACAGACGCCACTATCAATACAAGCATCACGAGCTTCACGATCAAGTCCGCTTTTAAAAACAAGTTCCAGACCGAAAAATTTAATTCCTGAGATGCAGCCACTAAACCTGCGGCATTTACCGCTTCAGTCTCCATTCCTAAACCTCATTTTCTAGTTCCGTAATTTGTTGAAATGCAACACGCACTTCTTTGGGAATCCTCACAGCTTTGCCGCTTGTATGGCTGCGGCTTGCAATAATTACATCCATCACTACCAACTCTTCTCCATCTCTCACTGCTGACTGGCGCAACGAAATCGAGGCACCCCTTATTTTGGTGCAGGTCGTTCGCACCTCTAGAATATCATCCAGAAATGCCGGCGCTATATATTTGGCGTTGCAGTTTCGTACGACAAACTCTACACCCCATGTTTTTTTGATACTTTCATGGGCCACACCAATTTCACGTAATAGCTCTGTACGCGCCCTTTCGGCAAATCTCAGATAATTTGCATAATAAACGATGCCAGCAGCGTCCGTTTCTTCATAGTAAACACGAACAGGGAGCGTATGAAAACCTGCGATACTGAAGCTACCCTTTTGCGCGTCGATTTTATTCACTCCCTTCCCCTTCTTGAGCCAGCAATTCTAACTGGTGAATGTTCTTAGGTGCGCTCACACCTATATGATGGTAAGCGCCCTCAGCCAGCACACGGCCTCGAGGCGTCCGCATGAGTAGTCCTTGCTGAATCAGATATGGTTCAACTACTTCCTCAATCGTATCCCGTTCTTCAGATAAAGCGGCAGACAAAGTCTCCGCACCTACCGGTCCCCCCGCATAGTTATTGGCAATACATGCTAGATAGCGGCGGTCCAGGGCGTCGAGCCCCCTAGCGTCTACTTCCAGTTTTTTAAGCCCCATATCCGCAACTTCAGCATCCACTGAGTCAATACCAGATACCGCGGCAAAATCCCTTACCCGCCGAAGGAGCCTTCCTGCGACCCGAGGGGTGCCGCGAGCCCGTTTAGCAATTTCCCTCGCACCCTCTTCCCGGAGATTTAAACCAAGTATAGCCGCACTTCTCTGGACAATCTCTTTCAAGTCTTCCACGGCATAAAATTGCAAGTGTAATAATATGCCAAAGCGATCTCGAAGCGGCGTCGTGATTAGTCCCGATCGTGTAGTTGCCCCTATAAGCGTGAATGGCTGTAGATCAATTCGGACAGAGCGCGCCGCCGGGCCCTCGCCAATAATGAGATCGAGTTGAAAGTCTTCCAACGCCGGATAAAGAATTTCTTCCACCGCTGGGTTTAGACGATGGATTTCATCAATGAATAGGACATCGCAGGCTTGCAGGTTGGTGAGTATAGCAGCAAGATCACCCGCCTTAACTATCACTGGGCCGGATGTGGCCCGAAAACCAACTTTGAGCTCCCGAGCAATAATTTGGGCGAGGGTTGTTTTGCCTAATCCCGGCGGGCCGTGCAGAAGCACGTGATCCATGGCCTCACTTCGCCCCCGTGCTGCATCTACAAACACTCGCAAATTTTCCCGAACCTGGGTCTGACCGATAAAACTGTCTAGTTCTTGCGGGCGAATTTTTTTCTCGCTAGTGTCATCTAGTTGCTCACTGCCCGCAATAAGGCGGTCATCGACCATTACTGGGGATCTCCTGGTTTAGACGCGGCCAGTCCTAAGAGGCCATCTTTGATCAACATTTCCACAACTGCTGAATCCCCGAGTCTCTGAACAGCCTGGGCAACGGCTGTATATGCCTCGTTTCGCCCATAGCCCAAATTAACCAATGCGGAAACTGCATCCGCTGTCGCTTGATTGGCGTTGGGATCTTTAATCAAATCTGCATTTAAACCAGTCCTCGATTCAAAAGGACCCATGCTAATATCCAAATCACCGATCTTGTCTTTCAATTCGCTAATTATCCTGGTTGCGAGCTTGGGTCCAACACCAGGCGCTTGGCTAATCACAGCCTTGTCAGCCGCAGCTACTGTCTGGGCCAAGGTTTCGGGAACGACAACTGAAAGGATTGCAAGAGCAACCTTCGCCCCAACACCCTGGACCGTTGTCAAGAGCTTGAACCACTCCTGCTCTAACTGATCTATGAAACCGTAAAGATGAATATGATCCTCCCGTACATGTGTTTCAATGTAAACGCTGACCATTTCCCTCTCAGCTAAAAGGAGTTCTAATGTTCTTGTAGAACAAAATACCAGATAACCCACTCCTCCAACGTTGATGATCACCGAGCCTTCAGTCGAATGGTCAAGTAGACCTGTGAGGCGTGCGATCATGCATCAACTCCCGATGTTTGCATTGTAATTTGAACCAAATCCCGGTGATGAGCATGGCAAATGGCAACAGCTAGAGCGTCGGCAGCATCCGCAGAATCCGATAAGCAACCTGGTAAAAGCATTTTCACCATCATTTGCACCTGTTCTTTGGCCGCATGCCCAGTCCCAACAACCGACTTCTTGATCTTATTGGGAGAATATTCAGCAACGTGCAGACAAAACCTTGCAGGCACCAGCATTGCCACTCCTCTCGCTTGCCCCAGCTTTAGTGTTGATGCTGCATTGATATTAACAAAGGTTTCCTCTACCGCCACTTCTTCAGGCTTGTGAGTGTTAATCACCCACTCGAGGCCATCAAAAATTTGCAGCAGCCTGTCCGCCATTGGGGCCTTGTCTTTACTGACAATCCGACCATCTGCAACATGTGAAATAATATTATCACAGGCTTCAATGACACCCCAACCGGTGTTACGTAAACCAGGATCTATGCCAAGAAACCTTAAAGTCTGTTTCACCTATTCAGATCCCGGCACTTAGACGCGCCATTACATCATCGGCAATATCAAAATTGGCAGCGACGCGTTGTACATCATCATTATCTTCAAGAGTATCGAGCAACTTAACTAGTTGCTCTGCTCCCGTGTCCTCAACCGGAACGGTATTCTGGGGACGCCAGTCGAGGCGGGCAATCTCTGGCTCTCCGAGAATTTTCTCAAGCGCATCTCTAACCACACTGAAATCATCCGGAGCACAGTAAATATTGTGCGTGGGGCCATCCGATTCCACATCCTGGGCTCCAGCTTCCAGGGCTGCTTCAAAGACTAGGTCATCATCAACTTTTTCCGAATTATAATTTATCAGCCCCACCCTTTCGAACAAAAAACTGACGGCACCAGTTTCAGCCAAACTTCCACCGTACTTGGTAAAAGCTGCCCTAACTTCTGAGGCCGTCCGATTACGGTTATCAGTAAGTGCCTCAACGATCACGGCAACACCTCCAGGTCCATATCCTTCGTAACGTATCTCTTCAAAATTTTCCCCTTCATCGCCGCCGACAGCCTTCTTAATAGCTCGGTCAATATTGTCTTTGGGCATATTGGCCGCTCGGGCTGCCGAAACGGCGGCCCTTAACCGCGGGTTCATTTCTGGATCAGGTAGTCCTGTTTTAGTTGCCACCGTGACTTCACGGATAAGTTTCGAGAAAATCTTGGCACGCTTCGCATCTTGCGCACCTTTGCGATACATAATGTTCTTGAACTGAGAGTGACCTGCCATCGTTCTCGCTAGGTTTTTTGTTTCGAAGACGGCTGGTTCATTAACATGATTCGCTGAGCAACGCACGTCCGTATGACCAATAAATATCATATACTGAACCTGTGCTATCGAGGCAATGTGGCGAGATTGGGGCGACCCAGGTTTTTTAAACCATGAAAGATTTCAGCCCGTGCCAAAACTCGTTAATTCTTGATATTTCCAGCCTGTTGCCGGTTCAAACCAAAATAAATCTTGTTGGGCTGTATACCGAGACCATGGGTCATCCGATTTGTATAATTAAAGTAGGCTACAATATCGGTAATATCGAAAATTTCTTCAGCCGTGAATCCAGCATCAAATAGCTGTTGCCTCTCGGCATCGCCGGTCTCGGCTACATTTGCGGTCATTTTCCAGGCGTAATCCAGCATAGCTCTTTGACGGTTTGTTAATTCCGCTGAGGAATAGTTTGTAACCAAGATATCCGCAAGAACGGGATCACTAGAGTACTCCCTGACAGCCTGAGAATGAGAGGTAATACAATAGACACAATGATTATAGGAAGAAACTACCACCGCGATCATTTCTCGTTCAAGGCGTGTTAAAGTTGTATCATCATTCAGCATTAATTCGTTGTATTTGGAAATAAAAGTACGAAGTTTTTCGGGGCGCAAGGAAAACGCCTTGATGACGTTTGGGACAAATCCGAGTTTCTCTTTACAAACATGCATATATTTTTGCAGATCTTGAGGAAGCATTTCTGGTTCGGGAAATGGGAGTTCCGATACGTACTGAAGTTGTTCAAGTGTTTGTTTTTGCTCATTTTTTACCATATTTTTTCCTAAACAAAACTGGTTAGAAGAATTTACTATTAACTTGGCACAGATTTTTAAATCACCGCACTCAGTAAATTTTTTCGTCTCGAAAAAGGAACTCGTCTTCTGAGTTTGTCAGTTAAATTGAACTATTCTATTCACCTTTTAATAATTACAGTCTACCGCTTACAAAAGAAATAAATTACCACAAGTTTCCGTCATTACTGGAAGCACATTATGATAGGTCTAAAGTACAAAGATACAAAGAACCAATGCGCCGACGAGCAGTCCCAATCCTACGCTATGCAGTCTTTGTCGCAGTCAATCGGCCGCCTACCCTGATGGCATGTACTCGAATGGCTAAGCCTGAAAGATCGTCCGTTTCCAATAATACCCCGCACACAGTTGCCTCCCCTTCTGCAGGTTCCAGCCGTTGATTATCCAATTTTTGCAAAAACCGGTTGACCGAAGGTTCTTTCTTCATACCAATGACCGAATCGTAATCTCCACACATCCCTGCATCCGTTTGGTAAGCAGTTCCGCCGGGTAAGATTTGTGTGTCCGCCGTTGGAATATGAGAGTGGGAACCAATCACCATTGAGACTCGGCCGTCCAAGTAGTGCCCCATAGCCATCTTCTCGCTCGTAGCTTCGGCATGGATATCCAAAATTATACAATTAACATCCACACCCAAGGTAATTTTACTCAAACATTTCTCAACTTCATTGAATGGATTCTCTAGCGGTTCCATGAACAAACAACCCATGACTTGGGCGACAAAAATCTTATCACCAGATTTTGTCTTGTATAATTCTGACCCTTTACCAGGAGTATTCTCGGGATAATTAAGCGGACGTATCAATCGATTTTCTTTTTGAATATAATTCAGAATTTCACGCTTATCCCAAGCGTGATTTCCAAGTGTGATCACGTCAATTCCCGCTTCAAAAAATTCTTCACAAATTTTCGGAGTAATACCGAAACCATGAGCAGCGTTTTCGCCATTCAGTATTAAGAAGTCAAAATTATATTTTTCCCGTAGCATCGGTAGGTGCTTCATTACAGCCGTTCGACCAGACTTACCTACCACATCGCCCAAATAAATAATTTTCATGCCATTCCGCGCTTTAATCTTTGCTAATATGGTGGATACCTTTTTCTGTAACCACTGCATCAAGGCGTTGATCAAATTGATCGTGGGGAATACTCTCAAACTTCTGACAGCCATAAGCCGCACCAATAGCAAAAACACTAAAATGTTTTCGTAATTCTGCTAGGGTGCGATCGTAATATCCTCCGCCGTAACCGAGCCGGTATCCTGCACTGTCAAATGCTAATAAAGGAGTAATCAGTATTTCCGGTGTAACCGTAGAATGAGTTAAATTGGGTTCCAATGTGCCAAACCGAGAAACTTGTAAAATGTCACCGGGTTTCCATTCGCAAAATTGCAAAGGTTCTTTACGTCGCATAATAACTGGCAATAAACAACAACATCCCATGGAAATAAGTTGGTTGAGTAAAGGTGTGACGTCTATCTCATCACGAAACGGCCAATAAACAGCAATAGATGTTTTTGGTGACGGCTTGCATAATGATATGACATTTGCCTTTAACAATTCGGCCGATTTAGAGATGTCTATTGACGCGACTAAATTTGCTCGACGTTCAAGCGCAATTTTACGCATCCGGCGCTTTTGATTTAATAATCGGACATTTTTTAACGTATTTCCCAAGTTAAACCCTAACCCCCTACAAAGTGCCCTAAAACAATGACACTAAGGATATTGCAGACTTAAAAAAAATTTTAACTAGATCCATACGAGATCAAGATTTAGACAATACTTTCAGTATGATACCTGAATTGAAAGAACTATTGTTTGCTTTATTTACTATTTTTGGCCCTACAAATAATAGGCCTTACAATCCCTAAAGCGTCTAACCAAATTTTCGTTTTGATTGTTGGAGGTTCTCAACAATCTTTTCTATTCTAGAGGTAAAAAGGTCCAAGTCATCACTATTCAGGCCGAAATTGGAAGTTGATTTACTACTTGTTAGCTGTTGATTCTGCGCTGAATCCAGTTCCGTATAAACTTCAGACAACTCGTCTGCTAACAATAAGCTTGCCATCACAAGTAATCGAGCATCTCCAACTTGACCGATTACGTCAGTCAATTCTCTTAACCGTTTATCAACAAATTGAGACAATTTAATTAGATGATTTTCTTGTCCATCATCACAGGCTATTTCATAATCCCGGTCATTAATTGTAACGGTGACTTGAGACATTTTTATCAATCACCCGTTATTACCTTCATTTTTTCGATGGCTTTGTCTAGACGTGTTGCAATGGTGAGATTTTTCTTTTGTAAGTCTGCTATTTCCCGTTTAGCCGTGTCGAGATGCTTGCCAAGGTCATCAGCCTCTGGAGCAATGGCGACTTTTTCCTTCAAAACCTCTTCAAGGCTGGCCAAAGCTATTTCAAGCCTCAATTTTGCTTTGCCAACTGGAGACATTTTAGCAGAAGAGCGTTTAGTTGGTTCAGTTACCACGGTTACGTCATTCCTAATTACCACAAACTACAATATGCTGTGGGCTATGATGCCGTCAACTGCACACGTGTTACAAAAGTATTTTAAAATTCACGGTTGACGTGTCTAATTTTCATGCCAATTTTGCGCCGGAGTAAAGAAGGCACCTCGAATGGGTTCGCATTTATAAACTTTAAATTTGGTTTTCCACCTTAAACGGAGAATATAATGGCGCTAAAAATTGCGATAAACGGTTTTGGTCGGATTGGGAGACTAGTTTACAGGGCCATACTAGAGAACGATGACAAAGATATAAACGTAGTTTGCATAAATGATTTGGGACCTCCTAATTCCAATGCTCATTTGCTAAAATTTGATACCATCCACGGCATACTACCTCATAATGTAGAAGTGGAAGGTGATAATATATTAGTTGATCACAGGCCAGTTAAGGTTACCGCGGAGAGAGATCCTTCGAAGCTTCCGTGGAAGGAATTGGGCGTTGATATTGCACTGGAATGTACCGGTCTATTTACTAGCAAATTAGCTGCATCAGCACACCTTAATGCAGGTGCCAAAAAGGTGCTGATTTCCGCGCCAGCTTCAGAAGCCGATATTACCGTTGTATATGGCGTCAATAGCGATAAGTTGACCCCAGATCATCGGATTGTCTCCAACGCTTCATGTACAACCAACTGTCTTGCACCAGTGGCTCACGTATTGCACGAGGCGCTGGGGATAGAACGGGGTTTTATGACTACTATACATTCATTTACCGGGGATCAACGAACAGTCGACACTTTGCACGGCGATCTCCATAGGGCCCGGACCGCTTCCGTTTCGATGATCCCAACCTCAACCGGTGCAGCCCGGGCTGTTGGTCTAGTTTTACCGGAACTGGAGGGCAAGCTAGATGGGACATCCATACGGGTGCCCACGCCAAACGTCTCGGTAATTGATTTTAAATTTGTTCCAACTAAAGCAACCGATATTGATTCCGTAAACGATGCTATAAAGGATGCTTCCGAAGGAAAACTAAAAGGAATCTTAAGCACCAATGAAATGCCTCTTGTTTCTGTAGACTTTAACCACAATCCGCACAGTTCAATATTTGACTTGGCGGAAACCCAAGTAATAGAGTCGCAGTTCGTCCGAGTGATGAGTTGGTATGATAATGAGTGGGGTTTTTCAAACCGAATGATCGACACTGCTAAAGCCATGGGTAATCTGCTCTAACAATTACGGCCCTTGCGCAAATAATTGTTGGTATTAGCGTAATCATAAACTTCTTATAATCTAGCAAAAACATAATAGAAATATTGGTTTGACGAGAATTTATAGATTACGTATTCGTCGAAAATTGCTGTATTAAAACACTTATATCACGTCCATACTTAAGCTGGTTAGAACCAGTAAAAGAATAATACTATTTTACAGATGGGTGCTAAAAAGAGGATTTTAAATATAGACCATAGACCCGACGGTTTGAGTTGGGTCGTGACCTGATAACCCATATCTAACATCGACTTTTCTGCACCCAATTACTTAGACTGCATGTAAAGTACGAGAAGAGGAAGTCAAATTGTCTAACAACGGCTGCAAATTATATTTGATTACGCCCGATATTATAGAACCTAATGTTTTCTCAACTCATCTTGCTGCTGCTGTCGATGCTGGTAACGTTGCATGCGTGCAACTACGTGTCAAAAATGCTTCTCGGGACTGGTTGGCACGGACAATAGAGATCCTGCGACCTATAGTTCAAGATAGGGATGTCGCATTCATATTGAATGATGACCCAGAGCTAGCCGCCAACACGGGATGCGATGGTGTACATGTAGGACAGTCCGATACGTCGTATGAGAAATCTCGCGCACTCGTGGGAAAAGATGCCATTGTTGGGGTAACGTGTCTCGACTCAATTGATCTAGCCATGAGGGCGGCTGAACAAGGGGCCAACTATGTTGCATTCGGTGCATTTTTCGAGACAAAAACAAAGGTTTCTAAGGGACGACCCTCTTCGGATATTTTAACAACTTGGAACACCATCACAACTATCCCCTGTGTCGCTATAGGTGGCATTAGGCCTGAGAATTGTGCAACACTGGTCTCCGCTGGCGCCCATTTTCTGGCCGTTGTTTCAGCTATCTGGGATCACCCCTTAGGTCCATCCGTAGCCGTTAAAGAGTTCAATCAAATTATTCAATCGTCAGAAAATTAGCTTAATAATGCTGATAGAATAGGGCTATTTAAATATAGAATATCGTCTAACTTAGGTTGGTATTGAATGATTCAGAGATGATCTAATAAATAATTACGATGCTTGGCTCTGCTCTTTTCCTTTAAACACTATAATCGCTAATTAGATCATTTTTACTAATTAGATTATATTTAATTGTGAAGGTTGGTATTTACCGAGAACTAAGTTCCCAAAGCCCATTGCAGCAATAAAGTCAACCTGATAGGTTCCCCGCCCTTAATATTCCAGTTAAATGTAATAGTTGTTTGCGATGAAAATCAACGGTAATGCGATCCGTCCGAGTATGGTGATAGAACACCAAGACCGTTTATGGCGCGTGGTAAAAATTCAACATACCCAGCCGGGAAAAGGGGGTGCATATGCTCAAGTAGAGTTGAAGGATATTCGCGATGGGACAAAATTGAATGAGCGCTTTCGTGCATCTGAAACGGTCGAACGCGCCCGTTTGGAACAGAACGATTATCAATTCCTATTTGCAGATGGTGATATGTACACGTTCATGCATGGAAGCACCTTTGAACAAGTTTCCCTTCACGCCGATTTAATTGGTGAACAACAAGTGACGTTTCTGCAAGAAGGCATGCAAGTAAAGATTGAAACATTTGAAGAGGATCCCATAGGGGTGCAGTTACCACCTCATGTAGTATTCGAGGTCGTGGAGTCTGATGCGGTAGTTAAGGGTCAGACTGCGGCGTCTTCATACAAGCCCGCTGTCTTAGAAAATGGCTTTCGCACTATGGTTCCGCCACATATCGAACCCGGTTCACGCATCGTTATTTCAACGGAAGACGGATGTTACGTTGAACGGGCTAAAGACTAAGAATCATTTACCAATCTGCTTGAATCAATTTAAATTGTTCAGGATGCAAACACCACATGGCCCTACAATCGGCAATTATTAACGTAATGAAGCAAGCAGCCCGCAAAGCCTCTATTCGTCTCAAAAGAGATTATGGTGAAGTTGACCAGCTTCAAGTATCCCAGAAAGGACCTAGCGATTTTGTGACTGCTGCGGATGTTCGAACGGAGAGAATACTTAAAGAAGAACTTACTCGTGCCCGCCCAAATTTTGGATTTTTAATGGAAGAGGCAGGTGAAGTTAAAGGTGTTGACCCCAATTGTCGGTGGATCGTCGACCCCATTGACGGCACCACTAATTTTATCCACGGCATTGCTCATTTTGCTATTTGTATAGCCCTTGAGGAACTGGGCCAAATCACCGCTGGCGTAATATTAGACCCCATTAATGAGCAACTTTTTTGGGCTGAAAAAGGCCAAGGCGCATTCCTTAATGATCGTCGTATTAGAGCCTCAGCTCGAACCAACTTTTCCCAATCTATATTTGCCACGGGTATTCCATTTAATGGTCGTGGTACACCTTTTGACCACGAGACTTCTCTTAAGGAAATCGGTGCAGTGATGTCAGCTTCTGCAGGTATACGCCGCTTTGGCAGTGCGGCTTTGGATTTAGCCTACGTGGCTGCCGGGAGATTTGATGGATTCTGGGAAAGTGGATTAAAGCCGTGGGATATCGCAGCAGGAATCTTAGTTGTCCGTGAAGCTGGGGGCATTGTAAGTGACCTTACGGGACAAGACAAAATGCTAGATACGGGTAGCATTGTCGCCGCCAATCCAGTTTTACATAAACCGCTGTTAGATATGATATTTAGCGCGAGAAATTAGCCTAACCTAAAGTTGTTTTTCTCTAACCATAATTTAAACACATATTGATCCTATCATATCATATCAAAGATCTTTGAAAGTGTCCTATTTCAAGGTATATCCATTGTGGTCATGCTATTTTCCACCCGTTGTCAGCATTGAGGGGCTTGTTTATGTTGAAGTCATTTTGCAAACTACCTACCTTATCCCCAATGGTCGTGTGTAGGGGTTCGGGCTGTACCTCTGTTGATGCAATGGTTAAAGGAGAAATTAAACCATGAAGTGTCGCAATAAATTTGGGCGAGGCAGTTGGCTTTCGTGGGTATTTGTCGCCTCTGTCATAAACATAATGTTTATAACCCCTTCAACGGTTCAGGCTCAGTTAAAGCCCTGGGATCATTCCAATCAAGTTTTGGTAGATCTAAGCATTCTTGATGAGATTAGCAGCCTTAGTGGATTTGCCCCGCATGTTGGTATCTCCGGCTTACCTAAACCAAGAAACTTTGCGAGGAGGTTGTCGAACTTACCTAACCCCAGCAGCCAATTGCTCAGCCCACCTAAGAAAACTCCTGCCAGCAGTTTTTTGATAAATCGAGCCCCAAAAATAAAAGCGGCAAAGAAAATAAAACGTTTAAACTTTAAATCGACCTCGCCTCGGAATTACAACAAACGCACCGCCATATCAAAACGTAAATTGGCAGCGATAAAGCGAAAAGTGTCCAGTTCAAAACAGGCTACGAAAAACAAACCGTCCACTGCAAAAAAGGCCACCAAAATCAAACCTAATACTAAAAATAATTCGAAGCCAATCACACCCAAAAACTCAGATTTAGCCCTCAAACAGCAAACCGTGAAGACCGGTGAAATGCCGCCACCCCCGACTATTTTACCTGTACCTCCACCATCAAAAGTGGTTTCAAAGCTTACCCCAACAACGAATGGGGTAACATTGAAACAAACAGCACCTGTCGTGTCGGAACCTCAAGAGAAACAACAAGCTACGCTGCCCCAAGCTGTTGCTAGTAAAAGCTCAGTAAACGTGGTGTTTGCTCCTGGAGGCTCGCAATTGAGTTCGAGCGCTCAGAAAGCCCTCGACCTAATTGCAACCGAATTAAACAGTAAAAAAGATGTACGCATGCAATTGATGGCTTATGCTGGTGAAAACAAAATGGCTGCTAGTAAAGCAAGGCGTTTATCACTGTCGAGAGCTTTGGCCGTTCGCTCATACCTAATAGAAAAGGGTGTTCGGGGCACACGGATCGATGTTAGAGCATTGGGCAACAAAGTATCCTCTGGATTACCAAACAGAGTTGATCTACGTGTTATTGGGCAATAGGAAAATACAAGAAGAACTAGGTTTTTGGGTCGTTAGGTCTGATTTAAACTCTTGCGAGAACCTCCAGGAGTGAACGCGTGACTTCTCCCCAGCGCTTCGTCGTTAGAATGGTGTTGTTCATTTTGGCGCTGGCTGTAATGGGCATTTTTTTAATTTCCCCTCTAGAACGAGCCTTTCAGGCAAACGTATTCTTAAATGGAATTATACTTGGCGTTCTATTTTTAGGAATAATTTATAATTTGCGTCAAGTTTTGGTTCTTTTTCCTGAAGTCACCTGGATAGAACTATTTCGAAAAAATCTACCCGGTCTATCGTTGGCTAGAAATCCGCGCTTACTAGCTCCGATGGCAACCATGTTGGGTGAACGAAAGGATACACTCAGCCTTTCCGCTCAATCGATGCGTTCTCTTCTCGATGGTATTGCTTCCAGGCTAGATGAATCACGGGACTTGTCACGTTATACCATAGGACTTCTAATCTTTTTAGGCTTGCTTGGCACTTTCTGGGGGTTATTAGAAACGGTTGGATCCATCCGAAATGTCATTGGTGGTTTAAACGTCGGCGGTGATGATGTTACCGCGGTATTTTCAAATTTAAAAAAAGGTCTGACCGCACCTTTAGATGGTATGGGCACGGCATTTTCATCTTCCCTCTTCGGTTTAGCGGGTTCACTTGTTCTTGGTTTCTTAGACCTTCAGGCCAGCCAAGCTCAGAACAGATTTTATAACGATTTGGAAGAATGGCTGTCCAGCCTTACTCGTCTTTCTTCTGGCGCTCTGACCGGCGACGGAGAAGCATCCGTGCCCGCCTATGTTCAAGCTCTCCTAGAACAAACGGCAGAGAGTCTCGAAAACCTTCAGAGGACATTGGTTCGCGGGGAAGAAAGTAACATCGCAAGTAGCACCAATCTTATCAAACTTACCGATGGACTTAGCACACTGGGAGATCAAATGCGGGCGGAACAGAATATTTTAGTTAGCCTGGCTAAAAACCAAACCGATCTGCAACTGGTTCTTAATCAACTCGCCGAAACTAATCGCAATAGCAGTAATAGCCTTGATGAGGTAACCCAAGACAATATTCGAAATATAGAGGTATATGTTTCCCGCTTATTGGAAGAATTATCCTCTGGACGAGCTGATTTGATCAAGCAAGTACGAAGTGAAATCAAACTATTAGCTCGAACTATTGCAGCCAGTTTCAAGAACACCAAGTAAAGGCACAACTATTGGCCTACTATGATTAGTAGAAATCAGCACCGCACCGATATATGGCCGGGTTTTGTTGATGCACTAGCGGCCTTGCTGATGGTAATTATATTTCTTTTGATGGTGTTTGTCATCGCCCAGTTTTTCTTGAATGACGCTTTAACCGGGCGTGATGAAGCTCTGGAACGTTTAAAAGTGCAAGTATCGGACTTAGCCGATCTGTTAAGTTTGGAGCGTCAAGCCAATGAGGAGCTTAGGGCAAGTACAGCAAAATTATCAGACGAGCTTCAGGCTTCTATCTCAATAAGTGATGGTCTCAAAAAACAAGTCAAAAACCTCAAGCTCCAGGCCAAAACAGCAGAAGAATTGGCCACCAATCTTAAAAACGAGTTAGCACTCTCGCTTTCTAATATAGGCGCAAATGAGGAGATAATTGAGAGCCAATTAACCCAGATCAGCGCACTTCGAAATGATGTTGAGTCGTTAAAAGCTCTTCGAGAAGAACTAGAAAAAAAAGTCACACAATTGCTCAGTAAAGTGTCAAATAAAGACGAACAACTCATAACCGAGCAAAAACTATCTCAGACAGCTCGCGCGCAAATAGCGCTTCTCAACAAACAAGTTACCGCACTTAGGAAGCAAATTCTACAGATCGCAAATACCCTTGAAGCTTCTGAAAAAATTGCAAAACAGCGGCGTGTTAAGATTGCTAATTTGGGTAAACGCCTAAATGCGGCTCTTGCCAGTAAAGTACAGGAACTCGCCCGTTATCGCTCTGAGTTTTTCGGGCGATTACGCGACGTGCTCGGCTCTCAACCAGGCATACGCATTGTTGGAGATCGTTTCGTTTTCCAATCAGAAGTTCTTTTTAGTAAAGGCTCAGATCAGCTAGAAAGTGAGGGACAGAAGCAAATTCAGCAACTTGCCGGTACTTTAAGAGCTATCACGGTTAAAATTCCAAAAAATATCGATTGGATTTTAAGAGTAGACGGTCATACTGATCAGATCCCCATTAGAACAACACGTTTTCCCTCAAACTGGGAGTTATCAACCGCTCGTGCCATTTCAGTTGTCAAATTTCTTGTACAACGAGGCATCTCACCCACTAACTTGGCGGCAACTGGATTTGGTGAATTTCAGCCAATCGATCCCCGGGATACAGAGGAAGCCTATATTCGGAATCGCCGAATAGAGTTAAAACTCACTCAGCGGTGAGAAAATTATTCCCATTAAAGTAGATCTATAAATATGCTCATCCTGTTTGCTTTAGTATTTATCAATCTGGTCGGCTTCGGGATCATTATTCCATTACTGCCATTCTATGGTGAGCATTTCGACGCATCACCCGATCAAGTTACGTTATTAATGGCATCATATTCTTTTGCACAATTTGTTTCAGCGCCACTTTGGGGAAGGCTAAGTGACAAACATGGCAGGCGACCAATTCTTCTTATTAGTTTAGCTGGCACGGCCCTTGGCTATGTTTGGCTTGCAAGTGCGGTCGACCTCGGTTCACTATACTTAGCTCGCGCCTGGGGCGGAATTATGGCGGGCAGTATTTCATGCGCATTCGCCAGTATGGCTGATATTACCAGTGAGAATGATCGTGCAAAGGGAATGGGGCTAATTGGTGCTGCATTTGGATTAGGTTTTATTGCTGGTCCGGCGATTGGCGGAATATTAGCCGGAAGTGATATTGCAAACACAAACTTTATCTTACCCTCACTTGTTGCAGCAGGGTTCTCAGGATTGGCCCTAATTTTCGCCACTATTTTTCTCAAAGAATCTCTGACACCGGAGTTGCGTTCGGATATATCCAGCCAGACTCCAACAGAACGCTGGACCCGACTTAGCCTTACTATCTCTCGACCCGAAGTCCGGGTCACTCTTTTCCTTACTTTTATGGCAGTATTTGTATTTGCTGCCTTGGAAGCCACTTTTGCGATGTGGACGGAACGTACTTTTGGCTGGGGAGTTGCCCAAAACGGCTATATATTTGCCTATACAGGGATTCTCAGCGCTATAGTTCAAGGAGTCATTGTAGGACCCATGTCGAAAAAATGGGGTGAACCAGCGCTAATTCAGCAGGGTTTCGTGGCACTATTTATAGGCCTCGTTATGATCCCGTTTTCTGATACGTTGGAACTTTTGCTAATCGCCATGGCTATCGTAACTTACGGCTTTAGCCTGGCATCTCCGGCTTTGTCCAGTCGCCTGTCCTTGCAGGTTTCAAAAAAAGACCAAGGAACTGTACTGGGGATAGGTCGATCGGCCTCGACATTGGCACGTGCAATGGGTCCTGTTGGTAGCGGTTATGTATTCGTATTTCTTGGCAAAGATTGGCCATTCTTTGTTGGTGCGTTACTAATATTTCTAGTGGTAGCTGTGAGTATCTCTGCAAAATATTTAAGAACCAAATGGGGCTAAATATTTGAAAGTTGGGCCCTTGCGCCGAAACAACAGTTTCTGTATATAACTCACCCAATTTGCTAGGAGTTGATCGATGAAGAAAGAAATTCATCCGGATTATCATGAAATTACAGTTGTAATGACGGATGGAACAGAATTTCAAACTCGTTCCACTTGGGGCGAACCCGGCGACACTATGAAGTTGGACATAGATTCCAAGTCTCACCCTGCCTGGACCGGGGAGCAACGTTTAGTGGATAGCGGTGGTCAGGTAGCCAAATTCAACAAACGTTTTCAAGATTTAGGACTCAAAAAAGAAATTTGATCAAGATTGTTCTATTTGGGGAAAAACTTATAAACGGGCCCAATAAGCAGCGTTGAGATCGTACAATCTCCTAAATGTACCAAAGTATCCGTATTGTTTGGAACGATATGCCAGAAGAGAGGAGTTTTGAATTTCTACATTGGCTACATAGCAAAAATCTGCCGGAAGTATCCAAGCAGCGAGCATCTTTTAGGCCAAAAACTAGTGAATAACTAAAACAGATAAGACTATACAGCGTCTATCCAAATTTGTTAGGCACCCCGAGGATGTGGACGACCTCCCGACTGGTGCAAGCTCGCCACATACGTTTTTCAAATCTAATTTTAATGGCATTGACGTTCTAAATCCAATGACAATTTAGATGTTTTCATATTCTATTGGTACCCATGTCGTTGTAACCATAGAACTAGTGTGTGTTAATGGTCCGAAAATTGGACAACATCCGCCCTACACCACACCAGGGCCATTTATTCAACTTAGTCAATTTGGCGATCGCTCAGTTAAAGAGGAGTTTGACTAAGTTCATGGTATGCAGTTTATCGCCTGCCAAACAGCGCAAGTATGGCTGGTGCAATTTAAGCGCGCAAATTGGTATCGATCGCCGGCTTGGCAAAACATGTGGTACTTTGTGAATTTGTATCCAGAGAAGCTCATGACACTAATTTCATAGACCACGAAATACATGCTTTTACAGAGGGGTAATGGACAAACAAAGTTGTTAAATACGTGACCCATGATCCTGGCAACCCAAGTATTAAGCGCACGCATTTGGCCAAACTAATTCCAAGTTGGATAACTAAATCAATTTCGTAGGAGGTATAACAATCTAAATCGGCCCAGCAACAGATTCCAAGGCAGTGAAAGGCAAAGCACTATGAGGATAACAGCTTAACTAATAGCGTAGCCCCAAGTCTCTAAACTTTAAGTTATTTTATTAAAAACTTTTTCTGCTCCTTGTCTCGCCACTTCCTTAGCAGAAATTTCGTTCTTGGTCCGGTTTATCTCATCTTCCAGTTCCCCAATATAATTGTATAGGGCTTCTACAGACATTACTTCTAAATTTATAGGTTTTGGTTTCACTTTCTTTGGCTCTAGGTCATTTAGGTCCAATTTATTGCCCTCCTCCGTCTACGCCATATCTATGCTATGCTATGACATGCTAATCAACCCACCCCCGGACAAATTTCACTAAGGAGTTTAACTCGTCATGTTTGACGCATTGCGGTACCAACGGTATATTTGTTCAGGTTGAAACGCGCATGTTCGTATCAACGTCCCCACGTAACTTTAGGATTTAAAAGAATGGCGCTGCCACTAATGCCGAAGGCGACCGCCGTATGGCTAGTCGATCATACGATGTTAACTTTTGAGCAAATTTCTGAGTTTTGCGGCCTGCACGGCTTGGAGGTGCAGGCTATCGCTGACGGGGAAGTTGCCCCCGGAATGCAAGGACTAGATCCTACCGTTAATGGACAGCTGATAAAGGAAGAAATCAAGCGATGTGAGTTAGATCCCTCTGCCCGTCTTGAAATGTCTAAGCCGACTGTACCTTTACCGAAGTCACGCCAGAAAGGGACACGTTATACCCCTATTTCAAAACGTCAGGACCGCCCTGATGCTATAGCTTGGTTGTTACGTTCTCATCCAGAACTAAGTGATGCCCAAATTAGTCGCTTAATCGGTACGACTAAACCCACCATCACTGCTGTGCGAGAAAAAACACATCGAAACATGTCCACTATTACACCGCAAAGCCCAATATATTTAGGTTTATGCTCTGCTTCTGAACTAGAAAAAATGGTTGTGATAGCCCGAGCCCGGGTTGGAAACCATGATACTGTTCCTGAGAAAGCTACGGAGTCGGGCACAATGCCGGCAGAATTTCTGGCAAAAACCACGCGGGACACCTCACAAATTCCTGAGGAAAGCATTACCAATTCGCCCTCTCAAACATCAGAAAATGTACCCGTATCCCCTTGGAATGACATGCCAGTGGCGGATTCCTCCGTAGAGGAAAAAGATACGCCATCCGTGTCGGAGGTCTTTGGAACTAAACCTACAAATTAAGCGCCCAATCGAAAACACCTCCCTCGATTTAGATATATCAGCGGATTAAAGAATTTTGACCGTTGGGTGTCATTGTCTTGTGTTAGATACATGAAAGATGATTTTTTTCTACATGGAGGAGCGGGATGGCAGGGTTAAAATCTCCAGTAAATATTTATGAACAACACCTTGAATCGAATGATACCAATTACACACCACTAACTCCCCTAAGTTTTATTGCCAGAACTTCGCGAATTTATCCAAATTTAACAGCTGTGGTACACGGGGACAGAAAGTACTCTTGGGCTGAGACCTATGAACGAGCCCGTCGCCTAGCTTCTTCCTTGAAAGCTAAAGGTGTTAGAAAAGGTGATACGGTGGCATTTATGGGAGCAAATACACCAGAACTTTATGAGGCTCATTTTGGTGTTCCTATGATAGGCGCAATCTTAAATGCGTTAAATATCCGGCTCGATGCACCAGTTATAGCATTCATTTTAGATCATGCTGAAGCAAAAGTACTATTTACGGACCGTGAGTTTTCGAAAACTATAAAAGCCGCGCTAGAACTTGCTGAAGTTAACCCAATCGTGATTGATATTGATGACGCCCTTGCCTCAGACGGGGAGTTATTAGGAGAAACTAACTACGAGAACTTTATCGCAAACGGCGACCCAAATTTCGCCTGGACATTGCCAGAAAATGAGTGGGATGCGATTTCTCTCAATTATACTTCTGGAACAACAGGTAATCCCAAAGGTGTCGTGTACCATCATAGAGGTGCATATATGAACGCTATAGGAGATATTTTAGCGTGGAACATGTTACAGGGACCAATATATCTATGGACACTACCCATGTTCCATTGCAATGGCTGGTGCTTTCCTTGGGCGATCGCAGCGGTTAGCGGTACCAATATTTGTCTAAGAAATGTTAACGCAACTAATATTTATAACGCTATCAAAAGCTACAGAGTAGACCACCTTTGTGGCGCGCCAATTGTACTCTCCATGATAGTAAATGCGGAAGAAGCTGAACGCCAAGAGTTTAATCATACAGTAAAAGTGATGACTGCCGGAGCTCCACCACCTGTTTCTACGATTAAAAATATAGAAAGTATTGGCTTCCATATCACTCATACCTATGGATTGACTGAAACCTATGGTCCGGCAACCGTTTGCGCTTGGCATGATAACTGGAATAATGAACCAATCGCCGAACAAGCCCGATTAAAATCGAGGCAAGGTGTTCAATATCCTGTTTTAGAATCCCTTAGCGTTCGTGATTCTAAAACCATGAAACGAGTAAAAGCAGATGGAAAAATGATGGGTGAAGTTATGTTCCGCGGTAATAACTTGATGAAAGGGTATCTAAAAAACCCTACGGCAACCAAAGAGGCATTTTCAGGTGGGTATTTCCACAGTGGTGATCTAGCTGTAATGCATCCTGACGGTTATATTGAACTAAAAGACCGGTCCAAAGACATCATAATTTCAGGAGGTGAGAACATCTCCTCCATTGAAGTGGAGAACGCTCTATATATGCATCCAAACGTCTTGACCGCGGCCGTGGTAGCCAAACCTGACGAAAAATGGGGTGAAAGTCCTTGTGCTTTTATAGAATTAAAAGACCCTAACGCAGGAACCACAGAAGAAGACGTTATCACTCACAGCCGAAACAACCTCGCACATTTTAAATGTCCGA
>JAOMCN010000039.1 GCA_028345065.1 Rhodospirillales bacterium | reverse complement strand
CGAAAGCCAAAGATTAGACTATGAAGCAATGCTTCAGCAGCAGGACAAAAATAATCTTGACGAAAAAATACACCTACAAAAAACGATAGAGAACCTTCGTTCGAAATTGGAGACAGAAAATGCCTGACGATTTAACTGCCAACGCCGCAAATAAACCAGACATTAAGTCGGGCCGAGGAAAACGCCCTACCAATTACAGTGACCTCACCCAAGTACTTGATCGGACAGAAATTAAGCTTCACCGGACTGAAATGTTATTATCAGTCACCCAGAAAATTGCGGGTTTAAGTAACCTTAGCGAAATTCTATGGACTTTAATTGAAATGACTACTACAGAGCTTGGCGCTGATCGAGGTAGTCTGTTCTTGAACGATGCTTTGACCGGAGAGTTATATTCGCGCGTCGCTCAAGGTGAATTAACTCGTGAAATTCGTATATTGAACACAACTGGTATAGCGGGCGCTATTTTTCAAAGCGGGATCGGTGAAATCATTCACGACGCCTACGTAGATGACCGCTTCAATAACAAGATTGATGAGCAAACGGGCTACGTTACCAAAAATATTGTATGTGCACCGGTTCGAACCGTCCGCGGTGATATTATTGGTGTTGTCCAAATATTGAATAAGAAAAAGGGTCGATTTACGAAAGAGGATTTAGAGATCGTTGAAGCCATCACTCTACAAGCTGCCGTCTCCTTGCAAAACGCACAGGGTGTGGAGGAGATGGATAAAACCCGCGAAAAAGAGATGGAATTTCTTGATATTGTCTCTGATGTAACAGCAGAGATAGATTTAGGATCCTTGCTACAGCGTGTCATGGTGGAGGCTACGCGCATGTTAGATGCAGACAGGTCTACTCTCTTCCTTAATGATGAAAAAACTGACGAGTTATTCTCCCGTGTTGCCATGGGAGAAGGAATTGGTGAAATAAGATTGCCTAATACGGTTGGAATTGCGGGCGCAGTGTTCCAGTCTCAGGAAACCGTCAACATACCATATGCGTATGCCGATTTACGGTTCAATCCGTCTTTTGACAAGCAGACCGGCTATTTTACCCGCTCAATACTCTGCGTACCAATTATCAATAAAGATGGAAAATGTATTGGCTGCACGCAAGCTCTTAACAAAAAAGGTGGTGGTTTCACAGATGAGGACGAGTCCCGGCTTAAGGCTTTTACCCAACAGGTCGCAATTGCACTTGAAAATGCAAAACTTTTTGAAGATGTCGCTAAAGAACGAGCATATAACCATAGCATGCTCACGAGCATGTCCAATGCTGTTATTACCATCAATGATGAAGGAAAAATTATCACTTGTAACAAGGCTGGACTCAAAATACTCAAAATCCGTTCAAGCGATATAATTGGTAAGACGTCGGAGGAGTTTTTTACTAATGGTCGATCCTGGATTTTGGATAAAGTTAAGGCATGCGAGGAAAGCAAGGAAGACAATATTCTAATGGATTCCGAATTTGAAGTCGGCACAGAGGAAGACGAAACCCTCGAAATGGTATCCGCTAACGTCAGTTTTTTACCTTTGGAAAACCAAGATCCTGACGGCCGGATGGATCAGAGTGAATCTCATTTAGGTACGCTAATTATGATTGAGGATATTTCCGATGAAAAACGGATGAAATCAACTATGTCACGTTACATCGATCCTGGAATTGCAGATCAATTACTAGGTGATGGGTCGGATATTATGGGAGGACAAGATACCACGGCGACCCTATTATTTTCAGATGTGAGAGGTTTTACTACGATAACGGAAACTCTGGGCGCTCAGGGCACCGTAAGCCTACTCAACGAGTATTTTGATATTATGGTTGAAGCCATTAGCGAACAAGGCGGTATGGTCGACAAATTCATAGGTGACGCAATTATGGCAGCGTTTGGTATTCCGGTAGCACATGAAGATGATGAAGACCGCGGCGTTCGTGCAGGTATCAACATGATAAAGCATCTATGGGATTGGAATGAACAGCGTGAAAAAGAAGGAAAAATGCCAGTTGATATGGGCCTCGGCCTCAATACAGACAGGGTTGTCGCCGGAAATATTGGTTCGTCAAAACGTATGGACTACACCATGATCGGAGACGGTGTGAATTTAGCGGCACGGTTGGAAAGTGCCTGCAAACAATATTCTGCACGCATCCTTATAAGCGACTACACCTACACAAAGCTCAAAGGAACCTATCAAATTCGTTATATTGATGACGTAGTGGTCAAGGGCAAAACTGAACCAGTTGGTGTGCGGGAAGTTCTCGATTATCACAATGCCAAGACCTTCCCAAACCTCATGGATACGGTTAACCATTTTAATGAAGCTCGAAATCACTACAAAACGGGTAACTGGGAAAAGGCTACTAAATCATTTAAGGAATGTCTCAAAGCTAATTCGGAAGACAAACTGTCAAAAACCTACATTGAACGTTGCGATTATCTCAAGAAAAACACCCCCAAGAACTGGAACGGTGTATGGGTAATGACAAGTAAGTAACCGAAAAGATGCCGATAGGCGTTTAACAAAACAAAAATTGTTTGGCTTATTTTGTAGTTGCAATAAAAACACCATCCCAGTCTGCAGGAGGGGGGTCGGCTTCGTATTGCCTAATCCTACTTTCATAAAGATCGCATAAGACATCCAGCCTGAAGCGATCACTAGCTGCTGCCTTGACCGCCAATACTGGGCCGACCTTTGTGTCCGCCGCCGCCTCCGCTGCCGCGCGGACCTTGTCGGCAAGACCCCGTGCCTTGTCCCAGGCTTGATTGCGGTATTCTCTAATCATCTCAGAGACAGCCTCTTTGACCGCAATAAAGGCTGGGTCTTTGGCGACCTCCTCATCACCCATTAGAGCATATATCTGAAGACCCACCGTCTTACCTTTAACCTGTATATTATCCAATTCAATAATTGCAAATTCGGAAACTTGTTCACGCGTACTTGGCCCAATAACAATATCAGTCCCATAGGTTTTGGACTGCCCTTCAAGACGTGCAGCAGTGTTAACCGTATCCCCAAGAACAGAATAATCCATGCGTTGCGCCGTTCCCATATTACCAACCACGGCATCACCGGAATTGAGGCCTAGACCCACTTTTAGATCAAGGTGTTTCCGCCCCTCGTCCTTTGCCTCCTGCGCTAATCTTGCATTGAGGGGCGCCATTGCCGCCACCATTTCAAGCGCCGATCGGCATCCATCTTCCGCATGTTTAGGATCATCCATCGGCGCGTTCCAGAAGGCCATGATGCAGTCACCCATGTATTTATCAATTGTACCATTTTTTGCGAGGATGATATCAGTCAACGGGGTCAAAAGCTTATTTATGAGAACCGTCAACCCTTCAGCGTCAAAGAGTTCTGAAATGCTGGTAAACCCTCGTACATCACAGAAGAGGAGTGTCATATCCCGCGTAGAACCACCTAATGTCAGCAACGTTGGATCTTCGACGACCTGCTCAACCATCGCGGGCGACAAATACTTGGAAAATGCATCACGCGTTTGACGGCGTTGTGCTTCTTCACTGGCGTAACCCATATAAGTCAATGTCACATAGATGATAAGGACGGCCGTCACACCGTAGGCAGCATCAACTATCATTCTATACTCTGTATAGAGAAACCAGGAGGCAGCTCCTGCACCTATCGACACAGTCAAAAAGAAAACTAATGCCCATCGCGCTCCAACCCAGGGTACCAGGACAATCATGATTAATCCGGTCAGCAAAGCGATAGCCATCTCAGCCGCATCAACAAATTCAGGCCGATTGAGAAACTGATTAGTAAGAACCGACTCGATTAACTGGGCGTGGACTTCAACACCCGGTATAAACCGCTCGGTTGGAACGGTCTTGATATCAAGTAGGCCCGTAGCAGAGGTGCCCAGTAACGCTAACTTGCCTTGGATTTTCTTTAAATCAACTGTACCGGAAAACTTGCCTTTCTCGTCAAAGGCCGAAAGAACGTCCTTGGCTGACACATATTTGGATGTATCCCTTTTGCTAAAATAAGGCCATATACGACCCTGACGATCAGTTGATACTCTTATCGATGGCAAGCTTAAGACCGTAAATTTTTTCTCATCAAATTTTTTATTATATTTTTGCAACGGATATTTTTTATGTATTGCTGCAAGTGTACTCTTTTTTATTAAACCTTTCTCTTTGCCACCCAGATCGATTTCAAGATATGCGAACCGATTAAACATGGGATCATAAAGAATTTTTTCAAATGATTTATCCTGCAAGACAGCACGAGGAACCAAGTAAAGGGGGCGGCGACCTTGAAGGTTTATATCAGCTATCCCAGCCTCAGTTCCTTCCGCAACCATACCGCCCTTCCCAAACGCAACACGCATTACCTCGAGGCTAAATGCCGGATAAAGTTTTTTAGATTTTTTAAAGAATGCAGGGACCCGTCGAACAATGCCGTCAACTTCTGGTTGCAGTGCTAATAGTCCGTGCCCGGCCGCCGCCAATTCAATTGGCTCAATGTTTCTTAGTAGACCTGGCACTCCTGGCACCCAGTCCCGGGGCTTGGGTACATTCTTGTTTGCTCGTCTTTCGAAAACCCGTGACTTCAACCGCTTTCGACCTTCATATTTCCGTTCAAATGGTAAGACAGATTGGCCAACAACAACGTTTTTAACCCGCTTAATGAGACCGGCAAAGATAGCATCATTACTCCGAATTTTGAGGATTTTATCTTTGGTTTCCTGATCTAGACCCACCAAACTCTTCACGACACTTTGACTATTCATGCGATCAGGTTCGGCAAAAATAATGTCAAAACCCACCACGCTAACACCCATATTGACCAAATTTGCCACCATTTGGGCAATTTGATTTCTGGGCCACGGCCATTGCCCTACCTCTTTGAGGCTCGCTTCGTCCAGATCAATAATGACAACGGGGCTATCCGGCATGATCTCGCGCGGTTCGAGCTGTTGAAAAAAGTCAAATGTCTTTACGCGAACAGTTTGAAGTGGACCCGGATCCCAAACTCTGACAAACAAAAAAGCTGTCAATAATCCCAGAGCAATCCAGCGGGCCTTACCTATAGAAAACCGGCGGCGTTTTTTTTTGCTCTTAGATTGTTCAACCATTTTGATTCGCCACCTTTTTAGGAAAAATCTAAATCCACACTCCGTTTTGCACAAAAAGCACGTTCAAAGTGATTTGGTTCCTCACAGGTTCATCCTCCCCTACAAGTTTGCACAAGCACCGTATTAGACACGACATAACGGATTACTACACCCTGCCAAGGTTTTTAGGTCAAGCAGAAATCAACGAATTTCCGTGGGTTAGCTTGATCTGCAGAATTTAATCTTACGTCAAAATTAAAATCCAAAGTTAGTCGGCAAACACAAACCCGACTATTAGTTAAAGTTTTACAGAAGTCAAAGCTTGGTATTTTGATCAAACTATTGTGACACATCAACGAATTGTATAAGAATTATCGGAGATTAATTCGTTGTATGCAAATGATGCTTGATGCGGGGCCATAAATGTCAATCAGCACCCTCGTTGGTTTTATCTTTGGGATTGGGTTGTTTGTCGGTGCAATTGCCATAAGTACTGACCAGTATGCCGTCTTTCTTGATCTCCCGAGTTTTATTATGGTTATAGGCGGGACCTTTGCAGGTACATTTATTGCCTACGAACCTCGTTACGTTATTCTGTCTATGAAGATGATCCCTAAAATTTTCTTCGCACCTGCTATCGGTCGTAATCTTCTTCGAGCTGAAGTTGGTCGAGTTATCCGCTGGGGTTACGCTGTTCAGAAAAATGGATTGCCAGCTTTAGATGGAGAAGTAAAAAAATTAAAGGATACGGATCGTTTCTTAGCCTTTGGGGTCGATATGGTTATAGCTGGCTACACGGGAGATGAGGTTAGGGGTATCCTTAATACTACCATAGAATCGACCTACGGTCGTAACAGTGTACAAGCAAAAATATTGCTGGATATGGGCGCCAATGCTCCGGCATTTGGCATGATCGGTACGTTGGTCGGGCTCGTAATTATGCTTGGAAATTTATCAGATCCCGAAGCATTAGGTCCAAGCTTATCGATCGCCCTCATTACGACCCTTTACGGCGTGATGTTTGCTAGATTGTTGTTTGTGCCTGCTGGGTCCAAAGTCCAACAACGCGAAGACATCGTACGATTTCGAAACTATCTTGTTGCAGAGGGGCTTGTCCTTCTAGCGGAACAAAAGAGCCCGCGATTTATCCAAGACAAAATGAACAGCTTTCTGGATCCAGCATTACATTTCGATATCGATACGATGAAAGAACAGGTTAAAGAATAATTCAAAAAGGTTATTGGTCATGATGCCACAAGATTGCCCCCCCATGCCGCCTGATGAGAGTTGGATGGCAACCTACGGAGACGCCGTCACACTATTGATGGCGTTTTTTGTACTCCTTATGTCATTCGCCAAAGTAGATTTAGAAGTCTTTGACGCCGTTTCTAATGGTATCGGCGAGCATATGGCGAAAGAAGACAGAAAATCGGAAAAAGACCACCTTACCAAAGCCATGAAAATAATGATGGTCTCCGAGGGCGCCGATCAGGTTGCCAAGATAGCCACAGATTCTGAAGGTAGTCTTACTATCGAACTTGATACTGGAGCATTTTTTAAGCCTGGATCAGCCGAACTCGCGGAGCAAGCCTATCCATTTATGAAAGCACTTTATGAGGAGGTGGCGTCGCCTCTTTACAAACAATTCAATATCAACGTTGAAGGTCACACGGATGATGAACCAATGAGTTCACTCCGCTACCCGTCTAATTGGGAGTTGTCTTCAAACAGGGCAGCAACAGTAGTTAGATTTATCATTTCAGAGAGCCAAAACGACACCCGTATAGATTTCAACGGTCAAAAATACGGGGTTGAAGCAAACCGCCTGCGGGCGACAGGATATGCTCACACTCAACCCAAGGTTCCGAATAGAGACGCCAGCGGTGTTGCGATCCGTGAAAATATGATCACTAACCGACGCGTCGTTATCCGCATTAACAAAAAAACCAATTTTAATAAAGTAAAAATTCCCAAATTCCGACGCAAGGTAAAAAAAGCGGAAATCGAACTTGAAACCGGCACAAAATCGGCAGGACTTATTAATCCTCCGACGGCAACTAAAGACGGCTTTGAGAATAAATTAGAGCGACATGGTTTGGAAACTATTCAAAATAATAAGATTGATAACATTAAAGCTGCGCAATTGGCAGAAGTTACAAAACAAGGCATGGATCACAAAAGTGTCCTTACCAAGACTAACTTTAGTATGAATTAACTTGGGAGTTGAATATCGTCGCTCTGAAAAATTTTAGATGATTTATTAAATAAATTTTGGTGAGAAAAGTTTTACTCAACCAAAAACTCCATATTTTCTTGAATTACAAAGGTTCCTGACCATTCTTTTGCCGCTTCTTCTGCTATATTATCCATAAATTTGTCATCATGATCTGGGTCATGGTGAAATATACCTAGCCTTTTTGCGCCGGCCTTTCTACAAAGCCGCACCCCCTCTTCCCAAGTGGAGTGCCCCCATCCTATCTTAGATGGAAATTCCTTTTCGGTATACGTTGAGTCATAGAGGACTAAATCAGCACCCTCAATCAACGTCAGTATATTTTGGTCCATAGTACCTGGAACATGCTCTGTATCAGTAATTAAACACATAGATTTACCGCCGTGTTCAATACGATAGCCTGTCGCATCATTTGGGTGATGTAAAAGAGCAGTTGTTACCTTGGTATTCTTTGACTTACCTATGTCAAGGTTTTGTCCCGCTGGAAAATCGTGAAATGTTATTTTGGACTGCATAGCTTCCAATGGAATGGGAAACATTGGGTTTTGCATTTGAGTTTCCATAATATTCTGGATACCGCCTTTGTCCATTAAATGCCCCGCATGAATATCGAACTGGCGGGATGGATCAAAAGCCGGTGCAAAGAAAGGAAAACCGTTTATATGATCCCAGTGGGTATGGGTCAAAAGGATGTCACAATGTCGGGAATTCGAGTTTATTAATTGCTGTCCCAGGTTTCGAATTCCTGTACCGCAATCCAAAATAAATTTCTGGTCGCCCGCATCCACCTCAAGGCACGTCGTATTGCCTCCGTACTTCAAGTGCATCGGTGAAGGGCAAGCAATACTCCCCCTACATCCCCAAACCTTTATCCTGATGGCCATAGTAACCTATCCAAATTCTTGACCAAACAAAATCTCCATCACGTCTCTATTAATAGATAAAATAATGACAGATTAGTTAAAGTGTACACTTTCTAGACAAATTACAAAATTCTTACCCGCCAGAAACTTAAGTAGAGCCTTCACCGAATTGCAGTAACGCAAAAGCTTATTTAGTCAAAAATAACAACTTAATCCTATCTTATCCATTACTTAACCGCTAGTTAGATGTCATAGATTACATTTTTGATAAACTTAACTACCGCACAACCAGCCATAATTATAGTAACCCAGAAGCCATAAGACAAAATTCGGGCAGGCAAATCCATTTTAAAAATGGCAAGATTATACGGCAACCAGATTATTGATAACCCAGTTAGGCTCTATAATAGATAAGAATAATCCATATATTTCATAGACTAACAGAAAAATATAGTTCAACTGGAGGCTTATGCGTGACGAAAGGAATGCAATACTTTAATATTATCTGCACGTCAGCATGCGTCATTGGGGTGTAACGCTCCAATCTCCCGGTGCTTCAAAGCCCTTTTGGTTGGTTTTGATCAAAGTAACCTTAATTGGCAGGTAATATGTGCCCTTAATTACGGTTATAATCCGGTTAACAGGCGGGTCGCCCATGAAACCTAGCTTTAGGCGGCTTTTTCGTGAATTTTGCACGAATAGCCGTTCTTGGGCGAACACCACGAAGAAGTGGAGGTGAGGCAGCTTGGCAAGTTGGATGTAGTAAGGCCTATCGGTTATCTATAATCAGGTTGATCAATGCAAAACACACTGGGGAATGTACTTTAAGAATGTTTGTAAGTGGCTTACCAGAGAAACAAGGATTATATGATCCCGCAAATGAACATGACAATTGCGGGATTGGTTTTGTTGCCAATATCAAAAACCACAAAAGCCACGAGATTGTCCGTCAAGGTTTAACAATATTAGAAAATCTCACACACCGAGGGGCAGCGGGCGCCGATCCTCTCACTGGTGACGGTGCGGGGATTCTAATTCAATTACCTCACCGTTTTTTTCAGGAAGAATGCCAAATTCTTGGTATCAACCTGCCGAAAGAGGAAAATTATGGTGTCGGTACAATATTCTTACCTCAGGAAGAAATCGCCCGCAGTGCCTGTGAGAACGCCGTCGTTGATCTGGTAAAAAAGGAAGGGCAGAAATTTCTAGGTTGGAGAGATTTACCTACAGACAATTCCGTTCTCAGCAAAGCAGTCCGCGATATTGAACCATATATGCGCCAAGCATTTATTGGGCGAGGGAAAGCTTGCTTAGATACTGATGCATTTGAGCGCAAACTTTTTGTCATAAGAAAGCAAGCCCATAAATTAGTCAGGGAGAAAGAACTGGCTGGTGAAGAAAGTTTTTACATTCCAACATTGTCGGCGCGGACAATCTGTTTTAAGGGTATGATGCTGGCTGCGCGCGTAGCTTCCTATTTCAAAGATCTAACTGATGAGAGAGTTGAGTCTGCTCTCGCGCTGGTTCATCAAAGATTCTCAACAAACACCTTTCCTTCTTGGGAGTTGTCACAGCCCTTCCGTTTTTTATGCCATAACGGTGAAATCAACACCTTGCGGGGTAATATCAACTGGATGGCCGCCCGACGCCACAGTATGGAATCGGAATTTCTAGGTAATGACCTGCAAAAGTTATGGCCTCTAATTGCGGATGGAAATTCGGACTCAGCCACGTTCGACAATGCTCTGGAACTCCTTTTAGCGGGCGGTTACTCTCTTGCACATGCGATGATGTTAATGATCCCAGAGGCCTGGAATGATAATCCGTTAATGGATGAGGAAAGGCGGGCATTTTATGAATACCACGCCGCCCTTATGGAACCTTGGGATGGACCCGCTGCGGTTGCCTTTACCAACGGACGCCAAATTGGTGCAACATTGGACCGAAATGGCCTCAGACCCGCTCGTTACGTCGTAACAGATGACGATCTTGTGGTCATGGGTTCTGAAGTTGGTGTTCTGGACATTCCTGACAATAAAATAGTTCAGAAATGGCGCCTGCAGCCAGGAAAAATGTTCCTTATTGATTTGGAAGAAGGACGCATTATTGATGACCATGAGCTCAAAACAGAGCTAGCCAAGGCACATCCTTACCAAACCTGGTTGAACCAGACCCAAATTATAATAGAGGACCTAGCCACTGCTGCCGAACCCATAGCGCCGAACCACCAGACCATTCTCGACCGTCAACAGGCGTTTGGGTACACCCAGGAAGATATCAAGTTTTTTCTGCAACCGATGGCAACTAGTGGACAGGATCCCGTCGGGTCCATGGGTAGGGATATTCCACATGCCGTACTCTCGGATCGACCAAAGTTATTATATGACTATTTTAAGCAAAGTTTTGCTCAGGTGACCAATCCACCAATCGACCCAATAAGGGAAGAACTGGTAATGTCCCTGGTTTCTCTAATTGGCCCGAGGCCAAATCTTCTAGGACTTGATTCCGGCGGCAATCATATGCGACTGGAGGTTCGCCAACCTATTCTATCAAACAGCGACCTTGAGAAAATCCGCCACATTCAAGACGGGGCAGAGTCTTTTAAGTCAACTACCCTAGATATTTGCTACCCGACAAGTAATGGCCCTGACGGCATGAAGTCGAGAATTGAAAATCTGTGCCGAGAAGCTAAGACATCTGTCCTAAATGGATATAATATTCTGATCCTGTCTGACCGATCCATTAATGAAGAAAATGTTGCCATACCAGCTTTGCTGGCAACAAGTGCCGTTCACCATCATCTCATACGTGAAGGACTTAGAACAGATTCTGGACTTGTTATAGAGACAGGTGAAGCTCGACAAGTTCATGATTTTTGTCTTTTGGCTGGATACGGTGCAGAGGCAATTAATCCTTACCTCGCATTTGACACCATCACAGAGCTTGCTAATCAATTGCCAGAACGTAGCAGTGTTGGCGAATTTCACGCCAACTACATAAAGGCCCTCGACAAGGGCATCCTGAAGGTAATGTCAAAAATGGGAATTTCTACCTATCAGTCATACTGCGGCGCCCAAATATTTGATGCAATTGGCCTCTCAAGTGAATTCATCGAATTATATTTTACTAAAACAGCATCTGCGATTGAAGGCGTTGGACTAAGGGAGATAGCAGGTGAGACGATTGAACGTCATGCACGCGCATATGGCGACGACCCCGTCTTACGTGATGACTTGGATGTAGGTGGTGAATTGGCATACAGGATCCGCGGAGAAGAACATATGTGGACACCGGAGACAATTTCCAAGCTCCAACATTCAGCTAGGATGAACTCGCGAGAAATATACGACCAATATTCTGCCGAGATGAACGATCAATCCAGCAAATTAAAAAATTTACGCGGCCTTTTTAAGTTTAGGTTTAACGACCATCAGATCCCAATTGAAGAGGTTGAGCCTGCATCGGAAATTGTTAAACGATTTGTCACCGGCGCCATGTCCTTTGGGTCAATTTCCTTTGAAGCACATACCAATTTGGCCATCGCAATGAACCGCATCGGTGGAAAATCAAATACTGGCGAAGGCGGCGAGCAGTCAGAACGGTATGAGACACTCGCCAACGGTGATACAATGCGTTCCGCCATCAAACAGGTGGCATCGGGTCGGTTTGGCGTAACTACGGAATACCTGCGTAATTCGGATGAAATACAGATTAAAATGGCCCAGGGAGCGAAACCTGGTGAGGGTGGACAACTTCCCGGTCACAAGGTCGACAATATTATTGCGCAAGTACGTTACTCAACACCTGGCGTGGGTCTGATCTCACCACCGCCTCATCATGATATTTATTCTATTGAAGATTTAGCCCAACTTATCCATGATTTGAAAAACGTAAACCCGAATGCTCGTATAAGTGTTAAGCTTGTATCTATCGTTGGCGTAGGAACCATCGCCGCGGGAGTGTCCAAGGCTCATGCCGATCACGTTCTAATTTCTGGAGCTGAAGGCGGAACCGGCGCTAGTCCTATTACCTCCATTTTACACGCTGGCGCACCGTGGGAAATTGGCCTAGCCGAAACCCATCAAACACTTGTTATCAATAAGCTTAGGGGGCGTATTTGCGTACAAACTGATGGCGGTATCCGCACTGGTCGCGATGTAGCCATAGCGGCGATGTTAGGGGCAGATGAGTACGGCATTGCAACCGCCTCATTGATTGCTTCTGGCTGTATTATGATGCGCAAATGTCACCTCAATACCTGCCCGGTGGGCATCGCTACCCAAGACCCAGATTTACGAGAGAAATTCAAAGGGCAACCAGAGCACGTCATCAATTATATGTTTTTTGTTGCCGAAGAAGTCCGAGAAATTATGGCTGAACTTGGCTTACCTTCCATCAATAACATGATTGGCAGGAGTGATAAGCTGGAAATGACCGAAGCGATTGAACATTGGAAAGCAAAAGGTATCGATCTATCGAGACTTCTTTACAAACCGGATATGGGACCCAATGTGGCCATCTACAATTGCGAAAAGCAGGATCACGGGCTTAAAAATGCGCTGGACAATATCCTGATAAAGAAAGCAAACCCTGCCCTGAAAAAGGCCAAACCAGTCAAGATCGAAATGTCATTCCAAAACATTAACCGTACCGTTGGTGCTATGTTATCTGGCGAAGTTGCGGAACGTTATGGCCATGCCGGATTACCCGATGACACAATTTTTATTAAAGGCAAGGGCTCTGGTGGCCAAAGCTTTGGAGCATTTTTATCAAAAGGTATAACGATTGAATTGGAGGGAGACACCAATGACTATGTCGGCAAAGGACTTGCTGGTGGTCACCTGATTGTTTACCCACCAAGGGAAACCCCTATTAAAGCTGAGGATAATATTGTTATCGGTAACGTTGCACTTTATGGAGCGACTGCCGGAGAATGTTACTTTCGAGGTGTTGCCGGAGAGCGATTTGCAGTCAGAAATTCTGGAGCGATCGCGGTCGTTGAGGGTGTTGGGGACCATTGCTGTGAATATATGACAGGTGGTATCGTCGTTGTTCTGGGCGCGACTGGTAGAAACTTTGCGGCTGGAATGAGTGGCGGAATTGCCTATGTCCTCGATGAAAAGGAAGATTTTGATGTCCGTTGCAATTTAGCGATGGTTGAACTTGAAAACATATCTGACGATGAACATTTAAAACAGAAGGCTGATGGTGAGAGTTTGGGACTATATGATTTAATGTATGACATGAACGAACACGATCAATCGCGCCTCAAAATCTTGATCGAATATCATATGCATTTTACTGATAGCAGCCGAGCCCGCCATATCCTCGAAAACTGGGATAATTTCCTGCCAAAGTTTATTAAAGTCATGCCGGTGGACTTCCGACGAGCTCTACTTGAGATGCAAGAACCTATTAAAGACGATCAGGAACTAATTGCCGGCACTGTAGCGGGAGAATAATTGGTGGGCAAACCGACCGGATTCATGGAATTTGACTTTAAGGACCGAGACTACGGTCCCGTGACAGCACGAGTCCAACATTATAATGAATTTGTCATACCTCTTCCCGCAAATGAACTTATCAAACAAAGCGCCCGGTGCATGGATTGTGGCATCCCCTATTGCCATCAAGGGTGCCCGGTAAACAATATTATCCCTGATTGGAATGACTTAGTTTACAGAAGTGAATTTAAGAAAGCCGCTGAGGTTCTCCATTCGACTAACAATTTTCCCGAATTCACTGGGCGAATATGCCCCGCCCCCTGCCAAGAAGCGTGCACCCTAAACATCGACGATAAACCTGTCGCTATTAAAACAATCGAATGTGCAATTATTGATCGGGCCTGGGATGAAAATTGGGTAAAACCTGAAATTAATTTAAATAAAACCAGAAAATCCATTGCTGTTATTGGATCAGGTCCAGCCGGCATGGCTTGTGCCCAGCAGTTAGCTCGGGCCGGACACTCCGTAAAACTATTCGAAAAAAATAACAAAATTGGAGGTTTGCTCCGGTATGGTATTCCTGATTTTAAAATGGAAAAGCATCTAATCGATCGGCGTGTCGAACAAATGACGGCTGAAGGCGTTACCATGAAAACCGGTATAAATGTCGGGGTTGACGTTAAGATCAACGAGTTGAGAAAAGGCTTTGATGCCGTCGTGTTGACGGGCGGTGCTGAAACTCCCCGTGAACTACCAGTTCCGGGAAGGAATGCCAATGGTGTTGAACTTGCTATGGATTTTCTCACTCAACAAAATCGCAGAGTATCTCATGAGGAAATTAACTGCACTAAAGAGATACTTGCCAATGACAAAGACGTCATTGTCATTGGCGGCGGCGATACCGGTTCCGATTGCGTTGGCACCTCCTTCCGTCATAGAGCCAAGAGCGTTACCCAACTCGAAATACTTTCAAAACCGCCAGAAAAAGTTGAGAAAGGAATTACTTGGCCTGACTGGCCCATGAAACTCCGCACTTCATCCTCCCATGAAGAAGGTGCCATCCGTGACTGGTCAGTCACCACAAAGAATTTTGAGGTTAGTGACGGTAAAGTGGTCTCGTTGATCATAAAACGTGTAGATTGGGCGCTAAATAACGACGGTGGTGTTGATTTGATAGAAGTGGAAGGTACTGAAGAAAGGTTGCCAGCTGACCTTGTCCTTTTGGCGATGGGTTTTGTTCATCCCACTCATCAAGGTATGGTAGCCGATCTTGGCGTTGTATTGGATGATCGTGGTAATGTAAAAGCGAATACAATTGAATATCAGACATCGATGCCGGGTGTATTTTGTGCGGGTGATATGAGGAGAGGACAATCTCTAGTTGTCTGGGCCATACGGGAAGGAAGACAGTGTGCACATGCCGTGGATAAATTTCTTATGGGCCGATCAAATTTACCACGTTAATAACTCCATTTTTCATCCATTATATTTAACAAATAATATGTATTTAATTTAGTTAAACAAGACAATACATATCTAAATCTCAAATAACGTATAGTACAGATTCTTAAAAATTAGAATAATTTACGCTTTTAAGATATCTACTCTAGTAATGTTAAATAAATTTCTTATTTTCAGGAATGTATATATAAAAAATAAGAGATTAAAATTCATTTTTCACTAATTTAATGGCATTAATATTTTGTTGGACGTAACGAGTTTTACACATAGTTAAATATTTTACAAAATTAGAACTAATTCAGTAAATTTATCTATAAAGTTGCTCTGATCTCATTAAGGTCATTAGAATCAATATGTTATTTTGTATCAAACAACCAATTAATAGATAAAATTGGGAATTGTGGGTTTAAGCTTTTGGAATTTCCAAGTTATCTACAGGTTTATCCACAGGAGGATTGAGTGGCTCGAGAAGTATTTAATTTGAGTATTAAAATTTATTGTTTGTTCCATGCATATCCCGTTTATTTGTAGACTTAATGTTACGAGCATATGGAAACTTATTCACTATTATCAATATCTTGGTGATTTATCCTGGGCAAAATAATACAAATATTTTCGAAGCGAGGAGACGGTTTTAAGGCTTATTTCGCACATCCATCGGCACGTAAAGGTCCCGCTATCGTCCTCTTAAGTGACCTAGTTGTTTTAGACCCTTGGATCAAAATGACAGCTGATAATTTTGCTAAAAATGGTTATATAGCCTGCGCCCCAGATTTGTATTGGCATTCCCGTTCCGCCATCGATGCCGACAAAACCAAAGATGAGGGATACTTACAGGACCTAAACTCCTATCCCAAACTAGATCAAGATACTACTCTCGGGGATATCGAGTGTGTATTTAATACAATTAAAAGCCAGTCTGGTTGTAATGGTAAGATTGCAATTATAGGCTTTTCTGTGGGCGGCACACTTAGTTTTCTGACGGCAGCGCGTTTGAATCCCGACGCAGCGATCGCTTACTATGCAACCCACATCCACGATCATCTTCATGAAGGAAAACACATAAGTTGCCAGACAATCTTGCATATGGGTAAAAACGACCGTCACATGACGAAAGAAAATACCCAAAAAATTCATGCAGCATTGATTGGAAAATTTAATATTGCAATTTACCAGTATCAGGCTGGCCACGGCTTTGCCAATTCCGAATATTTAGAAACGTTTAATCCCGAGGCAAAAGCACTCTCATTTCAGAGAACATTTGATTTGCTAGACAGTCTTAAATAAGACAATCGGGTTTACTGGTCAGTAAAATCAATTGAAATGTCGGTTAACGGCTCCATACCAAACATTCCGCTAATATGTTCGCCAACATACTCAAATCTCTTGCTGGGATTGCTAGAGCTATCTAAATATGACAATACATAACTACCAGAATGCGGTGTAATTTAATTTCGACAAAGAGTTGTAATCTATCTGATTATTTTTTTGATTTGGGTTTCTTTAGTTGCTTGAGTACATCCTCAAGTTTACGGCTCATATAGCGAAACTTATGAGCTGGCAGTTCATAGACCCATTTGGAAACTGTCGAATTAATAAGAGAGGTTTCTTTTCTTATTTCCTTGCTTGCACCCAAACCGGCGGTTGCTCTGAAACGACCCCAAAATTTATTCGCCTCATCCTCAAATATTTCAGCATCTAAGATTAACCCATCATACATGCGATAGGTCGTCTTGATAGTACGGTCATTGGGGTATTTAATTTTTCCAGCCTGACGAACATCTTCGAGCTCCAGTTTATCGATACCGTCAGCCATATTGTCTACGTCAGATTGATATTCAATTTCCCGATCAGGTGGCATATTTTCGACACGAAACTTTTTACCCGCTTGATTCATCCGCAAAATATTCATTACCTGACCATCCGGATGCAACACCCTGACCACCTTGACCCGCTTGTTAGCAATATTCAAAAACTGGGGTGACACCCATTTTTTTACATTGTTGGGTAGTGCCAGTCTTCCTTCCGCTAACCACGAACGAGCCTCACCAGGTTTACGAATATAGCGACCCACATCAGATGCTCCAGCAACTTCGGATGTTTCTCTACCCACGATCAGCGTCACTAAGACTTCACCGTTTTTATCATTGATCGTGAGAAGCGTAGATTTTGCACCAGATTCTGAAATATCTCTGACTGCAAGGCGAGAATAAAGATTTGCCCGTTCTGTTTTAGGCTCTTTTAGTCGCAGTTCAGCTACGCCAACGAGGATATTTCTAACCGCCTCCGACGATGCCTGATAATCACTACGTCCTACCATCAACCAATTTTTTCCCGATCTTTTCACCTTGATCGTCTTGTCTTTGTCCTGGACTATAATCTCATCAACATTGGAAAATTTCTTCGAGAATCCATCGAAAACATGGTCTTCAAGAAAACCACTGGTCGTCACGTTGTATCTTGATGCAATGGAAATTCCAGCCGCAATTACAACTACTGTTGTAAAGATCAAGAAAATTAGAAATGATTTTGAATTCATATGACTTTGGTTTCTTTAACAATTAATGTTGCTGTTTCTTATCCCTGCACTTGAGGTTGGTTATAACGTCTACGTCGAATAATGGCCAAAATACCAGCTAGGACTGTCACGATTACCGGCACAGTCCATATATTCAAAATTTTCAGCGTGGTATCTAGGTTTTCAATATCTTTACGAAGATTATGCTGAACCTCCCGTAATTTTTTTCGCACTCCCAGCATTTCGATACGGAAAGTTTGGAATGCCTTACTTTGCTCTGATGTTAAAACAATGTTTGTATCAGCCTTGTCACCTGTTTTCAGACCACTGATTTTTTTCTGCAAATCCTTGAGTTTAGCGGACAACGTCTGCTCTGTAGACCGGTACTTTTCTTCCGCGGCGGTAGCCAAATCTCTAATTCGATAAAATGGCCGAATAGAAAAGCCACGGCTCCTTAAACTAATTAATGCCTGGCTGCCGGAGAGATTTTCTAAGGAATTAACCAAAAAATCTGCATTATTGGAAACTGGTACTTGTATTCGCTGCCCAAAGAAGTCTTGCTCGCGAACCCAAAACCGTGACGTTAACATGTCTGTATCTGCTAACACGATCATGTTCAAATCTTTGTTAGATTCATTCAAGTGTGGTGGCAAAGGCTTTTTACTCTTGTCATCAGAATCCTTGTCACTTTTCTCAAGTGGCGGGGGGCCTTCAGGAAAAGTACTTTTCACCCGGCCTGAGAACCTTGCAGCAATTGTAAATGAACGGTTGTCTGATTTGTACTGATTAAGAATCTTTTGCGGATCAATCTCCCCCCGTACTAGCTCTGCATTGATGTGCTGAGATTGGGTGCTTGTCGTAAGCAGTGGTGTAATGGTGAGTTCAGAATCTTTTTTCAAAGCTAGATGACCGGCGCTTGCTAGTTGGATGGTATTCAACTGCGCAGTGATGACATCTTCTTGGTTTAAACTTCGGTTTTGAAATACATTATAGGAAAGATAGTCAGCGATAACGTCTTGCCCTCCAACTTTGGCACTGACCCGAACTGCAGCTGTTCGATCACCTACAAATTTATCAGGATCAAATTCTATCCCCCAGGTATCAAATAATTTTTTAAGATCAGAGGACCCCGCCCCTGGTGGGGTTTGCGGAGACATACGTGCAGTTTCATTCTGAGGATCAAGAAAGGCCAAAATCCTTCCACCTCTCATGGCAAATTGGTCAATTGCGTATCTAAATGCTTCGCTGTTCACCCTTGGATGAACTAATAATAGCAACTCGATATCTTCAGGTATTACCGTGGTGGAACTGTCTATACTCTGGATTTCGAAAAATTGAGTGATCTGTTCGATGATCGGCCAAGGCTTGTATTGCAGCAGAGGATCAGCCTCCAAAAGTAGACCCGTAATCAAACCAATCTTCTTTTTCTTAGGCGACGCTAACTCAAAAACAATACGCGTTAGATCATATTCAAGGAACTGTTCCCGCTGAGGGTTAAAGAAGGGGATAGATTTTCTGTCATCCGTACTGTTATTTGCCGCTAAACCGAAGTATCCCATCTCTGCGGATTGATCTAATGGTACTCCTTGTATTCCCATTTTTACGGCCTCGTCCTCTTCGATAGAGAATGGAGCAGGATGGATCACCTTGAGTTGAATTTTTCCGTTAGAAATTAGTTCTAACTGCTCTAGAAATTCTTGTACCCGCTTAGCGTAATTTCCATGCACAGGACTAATCTCACCAAATTTATTTGAATAGTAAAATCGGAAGGTCAATGGTTCGTCGATCGCTTTGACCACTTCCTTCGTCCCTTGGGATAAGGTGAAGAGTTTGTTTTCTGTCAGATCGAGCTGAGCCGTTCTAATCTCACCGGTAGCAAGAATGTTCAAGAAAAACAAAAATATTGCGGCTACGCATAGGCTAACTACCGCCATCTGTTTTCTATCCAAATTATGCAGTTTATTCATAGTATAAAATTTATCATCCTCTAGTTAGATCAATCACAGCGGCATTTGCATAAAGGAAAACACCAATAATTGAGCCAAAAAATATGACATCTCGCAAGTCAATCACCCCTCGGATTATACCATTAAAGTGTGTCAAGAAGCTCATTGACTGAATGGCATCCAAGACAAAGACGGGTGCCCAAGGCTGAAAAAATGCCTGAACAAGCTCCACACCACTCATCAAAAACAAAAAGCACACAACTGCCGCTAAAATAAAAGCAATCACTTGGTTCTTAGTAGCCGCCGAAATACAGGAACCAATCGCCAAGTAGCTGCCAGCCATGACCAAGCTCCCAATATAACTTGCTATGATCACGCCATTATCAGGCTCTCCCAGCCAGTTGACGGTAATCCACAGTGGGAATGTAAGGAAAAGCGCAATTGCAATGAAAATCCATGCAGCAAAGAATTTTCCAATAACTATCTGCCATGTAGGCATCGGGAATGTAAGTAATAATTCTATTGTCCCACTTTTGCGTTCCTCAGCCCACAAGCGCATAGCCACTGCTGGTATCAGGAACAGATAAAGCCAGGGATGGAAAGAGAAAAAAGAATTCATATCAGCCTGGCCACGCTCAAAAAACGCACCCATAAAGAACGTTAACGCACCAGAAAGCGACAGAAATATAACAATAAACACATAGGCGAGAGGAGTAGAAAAATACGCCGCCAATTCGCGCCTAATGATTACCCCCGTACTGCCCATTAAGACTTAACTCCCTACAAAAAAATCAGTTAGCAATGGTAAGGTCGCGGAATACTTCGTCCAAGTGTCCGCGTTCAACAAATATCTCGTCCACCTTGAAACCTTTTTCCCGCATCAATAGGCTAACTTTTTCAACAATAACCGCTCCGTCCTTTGGAATAAGTCTTAAGACACCAGTTCCATTTACCGTTTCGATGCGGTGGACGTCCTCTATACTTTCAATTTCAGAACGGACGCTATCCAAATTTTCCCCAGTTAGTCGGATCGTGACCGCATTATGGATCGAAGAACGTGCAGCAAAATCCTCGGGTGTTCCGTCGAATACAATCTTACCCTCTGAGATAATGATAGCCCGGGAACAAACGGCCGCAACTTCCTCTAACAAATGTGTGGATATAATGATGGCCTTATCGGAAGCCATGTCTTTAATAAGGCCTCTAACCTGATGTTTTTGGTTTGGATCCAAACCGTCTGTAGGTTCATCAAGAATGAGAACATCTGGATCGTGAAGAATAGACTGTGCCAAACCAAGACGACGTTTAAAACCTTTTGAAAGTGTCTCTATAGGCTTATTTAACACGCTTTCAAGTTCTAGCCGTTCGACGGCTAAGTTTACTTTATCTTTAACCTGAGCCCCGCGATATCCCCGGATTTCTGCAACAAAATTGAGGAATAATAAACATGACATTTCTCCATAGAGCGGAGAACCCTCAGGTAAATAACCAATTTTTTCCCTCGCTCTAATTGCTTCACTGACAACATCAAAACCAC
>JAOMCN010000038.1 GCA_028345065.1 Rhodospirillales bacterium | reverse complement strand
AAAAAAGCTTTTTCTATCGCCAATCGGCACCATTCTTTCAGTTGGGCTTGGTGTCAGCGGGAATATACTGGTTGCTTTTGCAGCCTATTTATTAAGCCAAGCTCTCAGAATTGATTTAAACATTGTAGATTGTCTTGTATTGATACCGCCAGTGATATTAATAACCACGATTCCGATTTCCATTGCCGGTTGGGGGGTTCGGGAGGGCGCCATGGTGGCGGTTTTAGCCTACGCTGGGGTTTCAGAGGGGGATGCATTCATCTTGTCTTTGCTTCTTGGTATATCGATTATTATAGCTAGTTTACCCGGTGGACTTATATGGATTAAGGGCGGTTATAAACGTGGTGAAGTTGTTAAAGAAATTACGGCTGGAGCTTAAAATCAGTATTATTAAATACAGTATCTATAGATAAACCTGCTAACCGTTAGCTACCCTTTCTGAAGTGAGGATTTAATGAAGTTTTCTTTTGCTAAGCCTGGATTACCCGGAACGGGTATCGTTGTCGTCGGTGTATTTGCCACTCGAGACTTATGTCCTTCGGCAATAAAACTGAACAAATCGCTGGATGGAGCGCTTACTCGTGCTATGCGCGCTAGCCGTTTTATGGGTAATAAAGGGCAAACATTGAGTATTGTGGCTCCCGCTGGCAGTCGTCTGGACCGTGTAATTTTAATTGGCCTAGGTAAGGTTTCAGACATAACTGAACTTGAGATGCAAAATCTCGGGGGAAAAATTTATTCTGATACGCACCGAGCCATTAAGGGTATTGTCGCAATAGCGGTTGATCCAGTATCAGGGTCAAAATTAAATAATGTACAAGTTGCAGCACATATGGCATTTGGCGCGCGTTTGCGTTCATACCGCTTTGACAAATACAAGACAAAGAAAAAGGAGTCTGAAAAATCTAGCCTTAAATCTATGGTCTTCCATTGCGGATCCTTTTTAAATGCTAGGTCTTTATTCAGAACGCTGGATAGAGTTGCTGATGGTATTTTCTTTACCCGAGACCTCGTTTCGGAGCCCCCTAATGTGCTGTATCCCGAAACCCTCGCGAAGCAGGCTAAGACATTAGAAAAACTTGGTGTCAAGGTGGAAATACTTGGAGAGACACAGATGCGCCGCCTCGGAATGGGCGCCTTGCTCGGTGTCGGGCAAGGCAGTATCCGTAGTTCAAAATTAGTAGTAATGCAATGGAACGGTAAACCGAAAAAAAGAGGGCAAAAGTCAAAGGACAATTCTCCCTTAGCTTTTGTTGGTAAGGGTGTTACCTTCGATACCGGTGGTATTTCCATTAAACCCTCAGCGGGTATGGAGGATATGAAATGGGATATGGGTGGTTCCGGGGTCGTGATTGGCCTTATGAAGGCGTTAGCTGGTCGAAAGGCTAAGGTTAACGTGGCCGGAATTGTCGGCCTGGTCGAAAATATGCCAGGGGGTAATGCACAGAGACCAGGTGATATCGTTACGTCCATGTCAGGGCAGACCATCGAAGTGCTGAATACGGACGCTGAAGGTCGTCTCGTGCTAGCCGACGCCCTTTGGTATACAAAAGAACGTTTTAAGCCTAGGATAATGGTTAACTTAGCAACACTAACTGGGGCGATAATAGTTAGTCTTGGCGATAAGCACGCAGGGTTGTTTTCAAACAATGATGTGCTTTCTGAGCGTCTAATGAAAGCTGGTGAAGAGGTGAACGAGCTACTCTGGCGCCTCCCACTGTCATCCGAATATGATAAATTAATTAACTCTGATGCTGCAGATATGAAAAATATTGGTGGACGCGGGGCAGGTAGTATTACCGCGGCACAATTTTTACAACGATTTGTCGATAAAACCCCTTGGGCACATTTAGATATTGCGGGTGTCACTTGGTCTAAATCGAGTGCGCCTACAATTCCTAAGGGTGGTACAGGATTTGGGGTGCGGCTACTTGAAAGGCTAGTTAGCAGTCACTACGAGGAAAAATAAAATAGAGATAATCACATTCTCTTACTACCAATTCACTATACTACTTGTGTTTCGAACGAGAGCGACTAATACCAAGCAGTAATCACCGGACTTAATTTGTTAAACTATGGCTGAGATCTCTTTTTATCACCTAATCAACTCAACCTTAGAAGAGGTCTTACCAGTCCTTTTAACAAAAACACTGGATGCTGGAAAACGAGCCGTAGTGATGGCGGGAACCAATGAGCGTCTTGAGACATTAAGTTCCATTCTTTGGACTGCAGAACCCGACAGTTGGATACCACATGGAAGTTTGAAGGATGGACACCCAGAATATCAACCCATATGGCTCACAATTTCGTGGGAAAATCCTAATCAAGCTACATATTTATTTCTGACAGATGGCGCAACTGCTGAGTCGTTAGAAGGGTTTGACCGATGCTTCGATTTGTTTGATGGCAACGAAATAGCATCCGTCGAGGCAGCACGGAATCGGTGGACCGATCTTAAGAATGAATCTCATGACCGCAATTATTGGCAACAAAATGGTCAAGGAAATTGGGAAAAGAAGGCTTCCGCTGGAATTTAATTTTACGCAGTAGCCCTTGAGTTGGCCTTGAGTCCAGGCATTTTAAAATTCATCACTTTTAATTTCTCGATTAGATCCGAATTTTGAGAACTGGATAGGGAAAGGAGAGGGGGGCGGAGCCTTGCCCAATCGGGATCTTCGGCATAATGCGCTACGCACTGTTTCAACGCGGGGATTAAAGGAAATTTGGAAAATGTATTTCGAACATCGTTTAATTCTGCCTGCAGGTCATCAGCTTTTTCTGATTGCCAATTAGCAAACAACTCGTAAATTGCCGCCGGATTGACATTCGCCGTTGCAGAAATACAACCTGCTCCGCCATTTTGCATATTGGCAAGAAGGAAGGTTTCGCTCCCAACAAAAACTCGAAAGTCATCCCACTGACGTTCCAGCATAGCCTTCGTGTTACTCCAATCGCCCGAACTATCTTTAATGCCAACCACAGTACTCGGGTAATTCCGAACTAAACGCTCAATCAAATCTTGGGAAATTGGTACGTTTGCGACCGGTGGGATATGGTATAGGTAAATTTTGAGGTTCGAGGAACCAACGCGCTGTATGACTTCCGCATACGTAGCATATAGGCCTTCATCACTAACGTTCTTATAAAAAAAAGGTGGCAGCATCAACACCCCACTACAACCTAAGCTTACGGCATGGGCAGTCAATTTTACGGTTTCAGTCAACGCGCAACAGCCTGTACCGGGCATCATTTTATTAACATCGATGCCAGCATCGACCAGCCTATCCATGATTTCAATTTTTTCATCGGCTGAAAGCGAGTTTCCCTCACTATTTGTTCCAAATATCGCAAGTCCCACACCTTGGGATAGCATCCACTTGCATTGTTTAATTAGCCGATCGGCATCTGGTGAATAATCCGTTTTGTAAGGCATTATCACTGGCGTCAATACCCCGGAAAACCGTGAGTCTTCTTTAAGGTGGGAATTCATTGTCACCCCCCAATATTTACTGGTCGTAAGAGACGAGCGAGGAAAATGGATGCGACAGCATTTCGCGGCCTTTAAGGAAGGTGAGTTCAATTATACAGGCGCTGCCCACTACGTTTGCATCGACTTTTTCAAATAATTTCTCAGTCGCATTCATGGTACCACCTGTAGCCAGTAGATCATCTAACAGAACGATACGTGATCCTTTTTCTACGGCATCCGCCTGAATTTCAAGAATATCGGTACCGTATTCTAGGTCATATTCGTGGGATATGGTTTTACCTGGCAGTTTACCTGCCTTACGTACCATCACCAGGCCGAGCCCTAACTTTATAGCGAGCGGAGCAGCTATCAAAAACCCGCGGGCTTCTACCCCGGCCAAAATATCAGGATGAAGTGGATCCACTACTTCTGCTAGTTGGTCGATAGCAGATTGCCAGGCATCAGCATGGCCGATCAATGTTGAGATATCGTAAAATAATATTCCCGGCTTGGGAAAATCGGGAACGCCTCTAATATGATCTCGAATGTTCATAATTACTACGGGCTTGTTGCCATCGACGCTATAAGTTTATGTACAAAGACATAAACTTATAGCGTTTTCCATTGCTTCCAGCAATCAATGGAGGCTAAACCTGTAAAATCATTGGATAGAGAAATTCTATGACAAACGTTTTTCATCGCACGCTAAAAAGTATTCCCCCAAATGCAATTGGGGGCCAAGGGGTATACCTCTTTGATAACCAGGGCAATAAGTATTTAGATGCTTCCGGGGGCGCGGCGATTTCTTGTCTCGGTCATCAAAATCCCATTATTGTTGATGCAATTAAAGAACAAGCGGATAAGCTTGCCTACGCACATACCGGTTTCTTTTCAAGTGAACCTGCCGAGCATTTGGCTGAAATGCTTGTTGAACGAGCTCCAGAGGGAATAGGTAAAGTATTTTTTGTCTCAGGAGGGTCGGAAGCTATCGAGTCGGCTCTCAAGCTAGCCCGCCAATACTTTTGGGATCGAGAGGAGCCTGCCCGTTATAAAATAATTGCTCGCCGTCAGAGTTATCATGGAAATACACTGGGGGCACTATCGGTCGGAGGAAATGAGTGGCGTCGACTTAAGTTTGAGCCATTTCTTATGGAAGTTGGACGGATATCGCCCTGTTATGCATATCGGTATCAAATGGACGGAGAGAGTGCGGAGGCATATGGCCGGAGAGCGGCAGATGAACTAGAATTGACAATACTGGATATGGAACCGGGGACGGTTGCAGCGTTTGTTGCCGAAACTGTGGTTGGAGCGACTGCAGGCGCCGTAACGCCCGTGCCCGGATACTTTAAGCGAATACGTGAGATTTGCGATCGGTATGGTATTCTTCTCATCCTGGATGAAGTCATGTGTGGTGTCGGTCGAACGGGGACCTGGTTTGCCTGTGAACAAGAGGGGGTAGTGCCGGACATGATTACCATAGCCAAGGGTCTGGCGGCTGGCTATCAGCCCATCGGTGCTTTGCTCGTGGCAGAAAAAATATATGAGAAAATTAAGTCAACTAGTGGCTTCTTTCAGCACAATTATTCATTTATGGGGCACCCAATTGCGTGTGCCGCGGGGGTGGCAACTTTGAATGTTATTGAGAAAACGGAGCTATTAAAAAATGTGCAGGTCAGAGGAAAGGAATTGATGGAAAAGTTGACGGACCGTTTTCAAGATGCCCCTAACATCGGTGATATTCGTGGTAGAGGGCTTTTCCAGGCTATTGAGTTTGTTTCGGATCGTGTAACGAAACTGCCTATTGATGCAAAACTACAGTTCGCGGCAAATCTCAAAAGAGTAGCTTTCAAACGTGGCCTTATCTGTTACCCCATGGCTGGAACAATCGATGGTCAGCGTGGGGACCACGTTCTCTTGGCACCTCCTTTTATCGTAACTAGAGATGAAATTGATAAGATTGTCGATATTCTTGGAGACGCTGTCGATCAGGTAGTCCAAGAGTTAGGGTTGAAAAATTGATTGTAAGGTATGAAAGAAATTATTTTGTCCCCTTGTTTAAACCTGTGTCCTTGGTTTAGGTTTGGGCATCAAATACGACACTTCGTATTATGTAAGCCTAAAAATCTTGGGGGGATAAATCTGCGTCAAAGTAAATTTTTAAATTTTATTTTCCCATTTTATCTTTGGAGAGCACAAACCTGATGGTCAAGTGCAATCCGATATTAATGTATTGGTCAACTAGGGAGTATTAAGATGATTAAAAGAACCATAGTTTCCTCATTGATTGTGGGGTTTGCGTTTGGCTCATTTGTTTTTGGTGGTTTGAGTTCTGATGCTGAGGCAAAAAGCCGCTTTATTTCAATTGGGACAGGCGGCCCAACTGGCGTGTATTTTGTTGTTGGGAATGCTGTTTGCAGAATGGTGCATCGTGAAGCCGCCGAAGGGCGTAAAAAAGGCCGTAAACACGGTATTCGTTGTTCCGCTCCATCGACGGGTGGCTCTAACTATAACATCGGGCAGATTAAAGAAGGTGAATTACAGTTTGGTGTTGCACAGTCTGACTGGCAGTACCACGCCTATAACGGCAGTTCCAAATGGAAAGGTAAGCAGTATAGTAAATTACGTGCTGTATTTTCCGTACATCCCGAGCCGTTTCAACTCATTGCAGGTAAAGGTTCAGGTATAAATTCCTGGGAAGACCTTAAGGGCAAAGTCGTGAACATTGGTAACCCAGGCTCTGGTCAGCGCGGGACCATGGAAGTACTGATGAACAAAAAAGGCACGAAGATTAGCGACTTCAAGCAAGCGACCGAACTGACCTCGTCAGAGCAGGTTGGTGCATTATGTGACGGAAAAGTCCATGCTATAGCCTACACTGTTGGTGTGCCCAATGGTGCGATTGGGCAAGCGATTGATGGCTGTGGGGCACACTTTGTCAACCTCAACTCTTCTGTTGAGAAAAGTCTTGTTAATGCCAACCCTTTCTACGCATTTGCAAATATTCCAGCAGGCGTTTTTTATAAAGGGCAAAAGAATGATGTCACGACTTTTGGTGTGATGGCAACGTTCGTATCCAGTTCAGACGTGGATTCCAGGACTGTATACGAGGTCGTAAGGGCGGTTATGGAGAATCTTAGTAGCTTTAGGAAGCTCCACCCTGCTTTCAAAAACTTAGATCCCAAACAAATGATCAAGAATGGTCTATCAGCTCCCCTACATGACGGTGCTGTAAAATACTACAAAGAAAAAGGTTTAATGTAGTTTGGTGTTTTGAAGAGGCCCCCAGATATGGGGGCCTCTTTTTCTTTTGTTAGAAAATTTTTTTGTGAATTCTGAAGAAAACAAAACTGCGGACAAAATATCTGAAGTAGAGGGTCGTGCGCGAGTTTTGGTCGATTGGCAGTTGAAATTAGCTGCTTGTATCGCGTTCCTTTGGTCAGCATTCCAGATGTGGTACGCGTCGCCTCTACCTTTCTTATTTAAGACTGGTGTTTTTATTGATGTCCCTGCTCGCGGTATCCATCTCTGCTTTGCGTTGTTGCTGAGTTTTCTTTTATTTCCGTTACTCAAATCCCGAAGACTTAGACCTGTTCATCTTACCGATTTCTTTCTGGCACTCGGCGGAGGTTATTGCGCTTTATATCTTTATCTCGAATATGTGGCGTTGGTGGACCGCAATGGTGTATTGCTGGAAATTCCGTTTACTTTCGATTCGGTTAATCTTTCGTTTCCCTTTGAGTTATTGTTGGGTGCTTTTGGTATATGTGTCCTATTAGAGGCAACACGGCGGGCCATCGGTTTGCCTCTAGTCATTGTTGCAATCGTGTTTTTGCTATATTCGTTCTTTGGGCAGTCTATGCCTGATGTTATTGCTCACCGGGGCCTCTCATTTAGTCGTTTGATTGGGTATCAGTGGCTTGGCGGTGAGGCAATTTTCGGTATTCCAATTTCCGTATCGGTTAGCTTTGTGTTTCTATTTGTCCTATTTGGTTCGATGCTGGATAGAGCAGGGGGGGGGGCGTTACTTTCTTAACTTGTCCGTGGCTTTGGTTGGAAGGTTTCGGGGGGGACCTGCAAAAGCCGCTATATTAGCTTCTGGACTGACGGGGATGATTTCTGGATCGTCTATAGCTAATGTAGTGACCACGGGAACATTCACGATACCGACGATGAAGCGGATGGGGTTTTCTGCAGTCAAAGCCGGCGCTATCGAGGTTGCAGCGTCTGTAAATGGTCAGATTATGCCGCCAATTATGGGGGCCGCTGCGTTCATTATCGCTGAAATGCTAGGCATAACCTATTTCCAGGTTATTACGCACGCCCTAATACCCGCCGTAATTACCTACTTGGCACTGTTTTTTATCGCTCATATCGAAGCTCATAAGCATGGTCTGATCCGGATGGAGGTCAAAGATATTCCGCCAATTTGGCCAACTTTCATTTCGGGGATCCATTATCTCATCCCTATCGTAGTCCTGATTTATCTCTTAATTATCGAGCGATGGACCGCAGGAAGTGCTGTTTTTTACACTATTATAACCATGATGATTGTAATTATCGGGCAGCGCATCTGGCTGCGGGAAGGGAAAGTTTTTGACAAGATTGTTTATGGATTTGTCGAAGGTTTGGCAGATATTTTTGGTGGCATGGTAGGTGGGGCTATCAATATGGTGCCAGTGGCGGTAGCCATAGCTTGCGCGGGGATCATTGTAGGAGCTGTGGCATCGACTGGATTGAGCAACGCTATGGTAGAGGTTGTGGAAATCGTCTCTGGTGGGAATTTCTATCTATTATTGCTTATGGTAATGGGTCTGTGTCTTGTTCTTGGTTTGGGCCTTCCGACTACCGCAAACTATCTTGTTGTGGCTGCACTTTTGGCCAACGTTGTAGTCGAAATAGGCAATGCTTCGGGTTATGTTTTGCCCCTTATCGCAGTGCACCTTTTTGTTTTTTATTTTGGCTTAATGGCGGACGTAACCCCTCCTGTAGGCCTAGCGGCCTATGCAGCATCGGGTATATCTAGAGCCGATCCTATCAAAACGGGCATCCAAGCTTTTTGGTATGAAATTCGAACAGCCATATTACCTTTTGTTTTCATATTCAATCCGGAGTTATTGTTAATCGGTATAACAAGTTTTTGGCATGGTCTCTCAATCTTTATCCTATCGTTGATTGCGATCCTTTGTTTCACGGCAGCGACCCAGGGTTGGTTACTAACCCGTCTTAAATTGCCAGAGATCTTTTGCCTATTAGTTGTCTCCGTTGCCCTTTTTCGTCCCGATTTCGTCGTCAATCTTGTGTCACCTCCTTACGAAACGTTGGGTGCAAGCATTAAATCACCGCTGGCATTTGAAGAAAAACGTAATATTCGAATTCATGTAACCCGAAGTACAGAATACGGAGACAGATTCAAACTATTCAATTTTCCTGGAAGGATGGGAGAACCCTCCACAATACCAGACTATTTAGGAATAATCCTTCGCACATCAGAGGGTAGTTATTTTGTAGATCAGCTAACATATAATGGTCTAGCGAAGAAGGCGGGTATAGAAATTGAAGATCAAATAACATTAACTGAAATTAGCAACTTGAAAACTCTAGGACGAGAATGGGGTTATAGTGCAGGTCTTTTACTATTGGCGTTAATAGGTTTTTTCCAATGGCGACGTTGGAGGAACAAAGAAAATATCTCTTAGAAAATTATGTTCTAGTTCGTTCATTGGTGTCTGAAGTGTATAAACATTTAAAGTGAATTTTGTTATTAATTAAGTATGATATGGTTGCGCACTTTAAAGTCTATAAATCGTGTATTAAGCAACAATTCTCGTTATAAATTATAAGTATCCTAGCTCTTGCCATATTGAGTAGTTTTTTCTGAATTTTTCTAGCGAACGCCATATTTTCCCAAATTCACCCTGGTTAGTGCGATAAGCTTGAACCTCTTCCTGCCAAATCGATTTCAGTTTATTGAGGAGTCGGGGTGGCCAACGGCTTACAGTAAAACCGCGATCAACTAAAGATTTCAGCATACCAAAACGATGTCCTTCACTTTGGGAGATACTGTCTGCAATATTGGCGGCACAAGCAATTTCAATTCTGTCCTTAGTTTGGCGGTTCAGACTATCCCAATTTCTTATGTTAATCATTAAGCTTAGGACGCTATACTGTTGGTGCCATCCCGGAAAATATATATGGCCAGTGGATTTCTTTGATTCGGTTTTACCTATTGCATAGGGTGCACCTATGGTTGCCCCAAAAATTTGCCCCGATTGAATTGCAGATCTTATATCTTGAGGCGCAATCAAAGCCGTGAGAACCCCAGCTTGAGATAGGACCGTTGCACCAAGCCCCACAGCTGCCACTCGCCTTTTTTGCAAATCAGCAATACTATTTACTGGCTCTCTAAACCATCCACCGAATGTTGGACCAGTGATGCCACAAACGAGACCGTGTATGTTGTAACGTTGATAAAGACTTTGAGATATTTTTTTCCCTCCGCCGATTTTGTACCAGGCCAGAAACTCGTTAGCCCCGAGGCCAAATGGAAATCCGTCGAGCAGTTCAAAGCTGCGCGATTTTTTCCCCAAAAATGATGGACTGCTGACGGCTGCTTCGATCCTCCCTGAAGATACAGCGTCGAAGCTGCTAAATACCGGAACCAAGGTTCCTGGTTCAAAGAGCTTTAACTCTAATGTTGTTCTCGTCAAAACGTTAATATTTTTCACTAATTGTTGTACTGACATCCCACTTGGGTAGGTGCTACTTGGGAACAAACTTGCTGTCCGCCATTGTGATCTTTGTAAAGGCATTTTGATTTCTTTACTTTCCCCTTGAAGCCAATTGATCTGTTTATCATTTAAATCGGGTTCGGACGTAGCTACTACTACACCGACCACCAACCCTAAAAATAATCCTATTACGAAGTACTTCATATGGTTTTCTAATCCCTATTTCGCCGATTTTTCTTGTGCTAAAAGAAGGTCGTCAGACAATGTCAGTTAGAGACAAATTCTGTTAATTGCATGGAGGATATTTAAAGGAAATAAAAGCTGTACGTCTTAAAAAACTCGAAGGGTATGGCAATTAAATACACTTTAAACCTTGCAATGGTTGGTCGGGGAGAGAGGATTTGAACCTCCGACCCCATCGTCCCGAACGATGTGCGCTACCAGGCTGCGCCACTCCCCGACTCATTGATATTAAAGGGTTCTTTATTTACCCTAATTTACAAAACGTGCCCACCGGGCACAATTTTAAGTTCAAAAGTTCCAATGTTTTACCCTAAATTCCTGCTTTGTTCCCTGCATTGTAATTAATTTTACGGGTCTGTTCCATCAAATTTAGGCAGTGGTGCATTGCAGCGCTCGAGCCTTAGACGTCTATATATAGATGAAGGCCGTTATGAAGAAGCAGCCAACGAAATGCTGAAATAGGTTTTCAGTAACGGGAAACGGTTAACAGGATTAGTACTTAGGAGAACGGATGAACGAGCGCTGTTTTTGGCCTAAAATGTTTTGCACTTTTTATTTTTAAGTCATTGATATCATTAAAAACACATCTGCCTTTTAAGCAGCGGGTCCAAGGTTCGAGTCCTTGTGCACCCACCAATCTTTTCAATGGGTTAGGTGGTTTTTTCAAAGGTTAATTGTAAGGGGTAGACACTTTTACTGCTTTTACTTTCCCCAACTACTCGGAATTCTCATAGCCGTTAAAGAATTCTAGTCCGCCACCTAACTTCAATTCTTCCCCACTTTATTTAATCATTCTGAAATGGAATTTGAAAATTTAACTTGTCTTGTATGCATAAATTAACTCTACACTAAAGATCGTTTTGGTGATGTACCTTTAACCCGGCGATTATTTTTATTAGAGTTGAGATTACTGCTTCCCAAAGGATTGACGCATGGAACGTAGGCTTGCAGCCGTACTGATCTCGGATGTCGTCGGTTATACTAAACTGATGGAAGAGGATACCGAAGGTACTGTTGCAGCCTGGAGCGATGGCAGAGATAAGGTGATAAAGCCTTCAGTCGCCAGTAAGAATGGCCGCATTGTGAAATTTACGGGTGACGGATTCCTGGCTGAATTTAGTACTGTTCAGGAAGCGCTGGAGTGTGGAATCGATTTACAAAACAAACTATCTGACAATCCTCTAGAATTTCGGATGGCTATAAATCTTGGCGATATTATAGATGACGGTGAGGATATTCATGGAGAAGGTATCAATATTGCTGCACGTTTAGAGGGGATAGCAGAACCCGGTGGCATATGCATCTCCGGGGATGTGTACAACCAGGTTCGTAACCGTATCACTGCGGAGTATGAGGACCTGGGTCCTCAAGATGTAAAGAATGTAGCTGAACCTGTACAGGCTTATGCAGTTCGTTTTAAAAATACGACTAGTACTTCTGATAAAGGAGCGGCTTTGCCACAAACCGAAAAACCCTCTATTGCAGTACTCCCCTTTGATAACATGAGTGGAGATCTAGAGCAGGAGTATTTCTCCGATGGAATTACCGAGGACATTATTACGGCCTTGTCCCATCTTAAATGGCTCAACGTCATCGCTAGAAATTCGTCTTTCACCTATAAGGGCCAATCACCCGATATCCGGACAGTATCTGAAGAACTTAATGTTCGTTATGTACTTGAGGGGAGCGTCCGAAAGGTAGGCAATCGTGTGAGGATTAACGCCCAACTTCTGGAAGGAGCAACAGGGAACCATATTTGGGCAGAGAAGTATGACAGGGAACTCGAGGATATTTTTGACCTACAAGATGAAATCACCGAGGCAGTACTCGGCGCCATTGAGCCAAGTTTGTTAACGGCTGAGATAGAAAGGGCAAAAAGCAAGCCACCAGATAGTCTGGATGCCTACGATCTCTTTTTACAGGCTCTCCCGGGTATTTACGCATTTGAACCCAACCAGAACTCCAAAGCTTTGGAATTGCTGCATAAAGCCATTGAGATTAGTCCCGATTACGCAAAGGCTCTTTCCTATGCGGCTTGGGGATATCAAATAAGGTCGACGAGAGGCTGGGAAGGCTACAGTCAAAATGATAGGGAATGTGCCTCTCAATTTGCCCTAAAAGCGCTCGCTACTAAAATAGAGGATCCTCAAGTTTTGTTAGTGTGTGGTTTTGTTCTTACCGTTACCGGGGCTGATCCAGAATTGGGTATATCGAGTTGCGAGCGAGCTATTAGAGTCAGTCCAAATATGAGCCATTGGAATGGTTTTGTCGGTTTTACTTTTGTCTATGGGAATGGAGATCTTCTCAAAGCCAAGGAATGCATAGAGAAGGCTATCAGAGTAAGTCCCAGGGATCCTCTGTCATTTGGGTTCTATAATGGTTTGGGTCAAATATATCTTGAATTGGGGGATCTAGATAAAGCACGGGAAAAGTGTAAAAATTCCTTGGCTTTGCATCCAAGTTGGGACACCAGTCATATAACACTAATTGCCATTTTAGTAGAGCTCGGTGATATAAGTGAAGCTAAGAAGATTGCTGATAAACTGTTAAAGCTGGATGGAAATACTTCTGTATCGGGGGTGGAAAAAACTTTTAACATCCCAAATCAAAGCCTAAAAAATAAGATGATTGAAGGTTTACGGAAAGCTGGCTTGCCTGAAAAATAAATTTTTTATTTGGGGCTGTTGACTATCATTTGGATCCACTTAGAGCGAGAGTTTAAATAACAAATTTGATAGGCGGCTACTGGCTATATCCCAAACCCGCAATCTTCAAATTTATTACTTTCACCCCGAATCGGCTGTCACCCACCAACTAACTTCAATTTTCCCCCACTTTATGTAATCATCACGGAATGAAGCGATGGCTGCGCGTGCATGATATAATTGGAGGGGGGTAAGATTGATGGCTGAGAGTAAGGTTGAGCGCAAGATAGCAGTAATTCTAGCCAACGATGTGGTGGGCTACGGCACCAAGATACAGGAAGAACGAGGAACAGACTCTCCAGACCCTCAAAGGAGCGTAGTGCTTCGTTACGGCATCTCGTCGAAACCATCGAGGCTGGGATCAATTTGGGTAAAGGGTAACGCCCGTTTCACATACAAATCGGCCACAGGCTGCACAAAGCTGGCATCGTCGATGCTACCAACCTTAATGTTTTTCACGCCCGGACGTCCGGTGCCGTGGCCGAACAATTGGGAGCCGCAATTGGCGCAGAACTCCTTAACCACGGTGTTGCCAGAATCGGCGGCATGGGAAAAAGATTTTGGCTCCCCCTGGGTTATCACAACGTCGTCTTCGGCAACGAAAATATTGGTCGCGAAGGCTGAGCCGGTTACCTTACGGCAAGTGTCACAATGACAGTTGTGCATGCGTTGCGGTTCCGCATTGACTGCATACCGGATAGTTCCGCACAAACACCCACCTGTAAATTGCACCATTAGACTACCCCTTCCTTTCGTTGATAAATGCTGCTTTTGTGTTTTCCAGATGTTCTGAACTTGTTTCGCCATGCGCTTCTGGCGGATGCCAAGATAGATCAGGTTTTCTGAGTCCCGGTTGGATGAGGCACACCCCCAATAATTTGTTTTGGAGCGACGCTTACATCTATTAATTCGGGGAGTTTATCTAGATAGGTCCTTACTGAGTTGATTGAAGTTATATCTTCGACGAATTTGTCTAACCTAAGAAACTTACTAAGAAGTGTTTTATCAAGATTCTTGGAGATTTTAAAGGGTTGGGCAGGAGCCTTTTAAGCAGCGGGTCCAAGGTTCGAGTCCTTGTGCACCCACCAATCTTTTCAAGGGGATAGAGAGAAATCTCTAGCTCTTTTCTTTTTGAAACTGGCTCGGGGTGACACAGGGGGTGACAAATATTTGTTGAAAACCGAAAAGTTATTTTTTATAGCCCCTGAAAACATGAATAACGCTGATATAATATAAGCCAATGTATACAACTTTCTCACTTCTTCGACAATTTTTAGAGCTACGATTGGGATTGGATTACCTCAATTGTCTTTGCGCTACCCACTGCAGAATTCACCTGGTTAATCCGCGAGTCTGGTTCCATAGAGGGTATGCCAGGTCCGGCGGTAAAATAAGCGCTACCGCTCGTGACTGATCTTGACATCGCTAACCAGCGTCGCGGCTGGCTTGTAGTTGCCATCGGATTCGTATCTTTGGCGTTTACGTTCGGTGCTCGATCGTCGGTGAGTATGGTTCTGCCACTATGGCAGTGGCAGCTGGGTTGGACTGGGGCTCAAGTTGCTACCGGTGCCTCAGTTGTATTTGCCATGATGGCCCTGGGTTCACCAATTGCTGGTAATTTGATGGATCGGTATGGTGGACGGTTGGTAATTGCCTTAGGGCTCGCCGCTCTTGCTCTTGGGATCGGCAGCACATCTTATGTTTCTGACCCATATTTCTATTTTATTTTCTTCGGGATCGTTGGTGGCGTTGGCCAGGCATCCGTATCAATCCCGATTGTGACCGCTGTTGTATCCGGTTATTTTAATCGTCTCCGTGGACTGGCGATCGGGATCGCTGTGGCGGGCGCCTCTGCTGGGCAGTTTCCAATTCTATCTGGTCTTGGAATTATGATTGCGGCAATTGGTTGGCGCGTGGCCTATCAAGTACTTGCAGTAATATTGGGGTTGCTCACATTACTAGTACTGTTGACTTTTAAGCCACCCATACAAAAAGAGAGTAATGATCTTCCAGCCCATTCTGTTCACGATGATCAGCTATCCGATCGGCTGAAACACCTATTTGGTAACAGGACTTTTATGCTGCTACTCGGTGCATTCACTCTTTGTGGTTTTACGACTGCGGGTGTGATTGACGTCTATTTCATACCCTATGCTATTTCTTGTGGATTTACTCTGATTGAAGGTTCGACGGCTTATGGGATACACGGGCTCGGGAATCTCGTTGGCGTGATTTTGTTTTCATGGTTGGCTGATCAAGTACACCGACCGCGGCTATTGGCATTGATGTTTTTTCTTCGTGCATTGACCTTCATTCTTTTAATGTTCATTGCTGCGGATTTAAATGTGATGTTTGTTTTCGCAGCGATCTTTGGAGTTCTCAATTTTGCGACCTTTCCAATAATCGCTAACATAGTCGCAACTAACATTGGGGTGGGTATCATTGGTCTAACGCTGGGTCTTTTATTCGGTGGCCATTCTCTTGGAGCAGCGGTGGGTGCAATGGTCGGCGGTTGGATATTTGACTTGACTGCCCAATATTACTGGATTTGGTGGCTTTCGAGTTTACTGGCGATATTTGCCGGTATCTTCGCTCTTCTCGTAAATGAAAACCGCGTGCCGCGCGGAAACGGGTCCCCGACCTCACCATGAATTTTATAGCTTTGAGCTAGCCTTTTGGCCGAGGCTCATTTCCTTAGTGGATAGCACATCGGCTTTGGGGTGACGGATGGGTTTGAGTATAGTTTCTGCAATTGAGTTAGGAGGAGTTTTTAATGCTAAAACCCTTCTAGCTTACTTTTTCTGGAATGTTTACAATAAAATTCATCTTCGGGGAAGTTTCTTATTCTCTTACCTTTTCTTGTCTTTTCTTGTCTTTTTAAGAGAGTAAACATAGTAATTATCTGTTTCCCCTTCCTGAGCAAACCACACCGGGGTATGTACAAAACTGCCATCCCTCTTTCGGGTAGATAGATTGATGTAGTGTTCTTGATTAGAAATCATTTCCAAATTAGTCATCAGGTTAGCAACTCGTTATAACCATCACTCAGGGTTCTCTCCACCTTCTTATTGTTGTCCGACAAACAACCGTTTATTGGGCACCCTGTACATAGTAGTAATAACAAAAAGAGATAGAGATAATGAAATTTATGTTGGTTGTAATTATTACTATGGGAGGTCCTGTTATCGGAGAAGAGAAGAAAACCTTCGAACTCAGAATCCCTCAAGAGAACCAACAAGAGTGTTTGAAATCTGCAAAGACATTTAAATTTAGTCTTCCTGTTATCTCGATTGATACAAGATGTGAACCTCGTAGGGATAATGAAGACCCTTCAATGCAGTCCACTTAATCAAAAGACCCCCCCTAAAAAGCAGTAACTTTGGAACAACTTAACTCTCACCCAGCAACTAACTTCAGTTTTCTTCTACTTTGTGTAATCATCACAGACTGAAAAGATTGCTGCCTATTCTAATTACAAGAATAGATGCTCTAAACGAAAAAAGTCAGACGGTGGTGTGTCATCGGTTGGGTTCATGAAGTTAAGCCGGTTCAGTTATGTTTCGCTGGTTTGCGCTGTCGCCACGGTGTTCCTACTCCTCGTCGTGCAAGCGGGACGCACATCGGCGCAGTGGAAAGATCCTCCAGCCGATCTAGCCGAACATTTGTGGCGGCAGGGCTACATGCTCCATGTCCTAGGAGCATACCTGCAGGCAATAGAGCTATTCCGTCGCTCGTTCAAGGTCCGCCCGACCGCGGAAGGGCATACATTTCTTGGCTGGTCACTAAGTCACGTCGCACGGCTCGAAGAAGCAATCGCCGAATGTGAGAAAGCAATCGTAATTGATCCCGACTTTGGAAACCCAAACAACGACATCGGCGTCTACTTGACTTGGCTAGGCCGTGTGGACGAGGCGATTCCATGGCTAAGGAAGGCCATCACCGCCAAGCATTATTGCTGCTACCAATTCCCGCATTTTACTCTGGGTCGGATTCTGTTGAACAAGGGTAAGATTTTAGAAGCTCGACGCCTGTTTGAGCGAGCGCTGAAATACGATCCCGACTATGCGCCGGCGAAGAAAGCGCTCCAGGAGATAAGCAAAAGCTGGCTATAACTGATTTACCTGATGCCAATAACATCGAAGGGTATGAATCCTTTTCTCACCTGCCCTTGGCAAGGGAAACCAACGGATCAATCCACGAAAATCCAGCAATGTTTTTCATGGCACTGCCTTTCAGAAATTTGAATATTGCCTTAATGGCTTCCTATCTCTTCAATCATTTCAATATCTTCAACGTTTAAACGAAAATCAAAAATATCTAAATCCATTTGCATGTGTTTTATATTACTCGTTCCAGTAATAGGCATGATGCCAATATCAAGGGCAAACCTAAATATAATCTGGCTAACATCCATATTGCATCGATGGGCTATCCGCTTAAGTTCTGGGTGATCAAGTAGGTTTCTATTGGCTGTCAATAGTGAAAAGCCTTGATAAATTATTTCATTAGCATTGCAAAACGAACGAATATTGTAATCCCAACCTTGAGACGCATGGCATCGGTTTTGAACGAAGCGAGGCCGAATACGAGCATCCTCGCAAAGACTTTGGAGTTGTTCACGTGTCACGTTGCTCACCCCTAGTATAAGTGCACGGCCACTATCATAAATGTTTTCCATAGCGCTCCAAATTGCCCAATCATCCCGCTCGAGACCGCTTCGAGTTGATGGCCCGTGCAAAACATAACAGTCGATAAATTCGATCCCAAGATGTTCAAGTGAGCTGACGAACGATTGTTCAACCTGGTCGGATAGGGAAGAATGAGGGTCATAGGGTAGGCGATAATCTTGGCCATGAAGTTGTGTGAATTTAGTTTGGATAAATAGATCTTTGCGGGCAATCAACCCTCGATTAATCATCTCCCTTATGCCTTCGCCAACTGCGGCTTCATTATAATGTTTACGTTGGTTGGCGGTATCAATGCCCCGAAAGCCTTGGTCAAGTGCCAGTGTAACCAACGATTTGGTTCCGTTTTCTTTCCAAGCAGTTCCATATAAGAAGTGTGGAACCGTTACCCCATCAACTAACATTGGTTAACTCTGCATAGCCCACTGGGGCAACTTTTTTGGCCCAGTTTCTAACTTCTTTATATAAAAAGTATCGATATTTTGCCCTTTTTTGCGGGTTTTTACAGGGGAATAATTCGTCCCGAACGATGTGCGCTACCAGCCTGTGCCACTCCCCGTCTTGTTAATTCTATATGTATTTCCGGTTGTGTTAATAAAAAAAAAAATCGACTTTAAGGCGGTGATTCTGATTTTCTACCCAAGAAATTTATTTTATTGGCAATTTTTTTGCCCGCAATTTTGTGTCCTAAGCTCGACCAATGGCCATCGTGCTTAAAGTGGGTCGGTGAGTAACCAACAGCCAAAAATTCATCAAAGGGGTCCACAATATCAATTGTGCGTTTGTTTAAAGCACGATGCATCATTTGACGTAGAGTTCTATATAATGGATCTCCATCTCTAATTTCAAAGCGCCCAGGAATGATAAGAACACTAACGGGTATGTTTTCAGGCATCATTTGTTTAAGTTTTAAAATTTTTTCTGCTGTTACATCCACTGCTGAAACAAGATTTTCCTTAGTCATGGGTGACCTATAAATTTCTACCGGATTTATTATTCCTAACATAACTAAAGCACGGTTGATAATTTCTATACGTTTTAACGATACTGCAATAAAGTTATAAAGCGCTGAACTCCTAGTTAGTTTTTTCTTAACCCTTGAAAGCGATAAAATCGATTTTTGTCTAATTTTTGCGAGGCTTGTCTTATGGGTTTCAGCAAGACCTTCTTCTTCAGTATTTCGTGTTTTACATTCTGACGCGGAAATATCATTTTCTAACACTAGCCCAATTACAAGCGCTTGAGGGCTTAAGTTATTAGGCATTCGAGAAATGAGTGCTTGATATCCACAAACACCAGTACCAGGGCTTGCAATGTTATAAACCGGATAATTGAGTAATTTCTCAAGAACTGAGGAATACATTTCTTGTTGTTCAACACCCCAACCAAATGTCATCGAGTCACCTACGACCCAAATAGCGTTATTGCTCGCACTTATTGGTTTAGGGTTTCGTAAACCAAACTTATTTATTGAGATATGGACTCGAAAATCACCGTTATTTTGAGAAAAATAGCCATTAAAATTTGGTAGACCTGTTCCTACAGTTCCATAGCCCGGAACAGAAATAATTCGTACAAAATTACCACTCCAAAATTCCGTCCAATTGGGCATTACAAATCTGAGAATTAATTCTACTAGAAAAATTGTTATAAGAAGGCCTAACGTAAGCGCTCCTAACCGGCCCCCTATTGATTTTTTATGACGCGCCATTAGCCTTTTCGTCGACCGATCACATCAAACAAACCGCCTTCCCTTGCAATAGTGTTAATCCATGAAAGTTGGGTGACCAATCTTTGATACCAAGTACCCGAATCGGTTTCAGAAAACATCGAGGCCGCTGTTTCTCCCTTCGTACCCAAAATAGCCGGTGATACATTTAAATAATCAATATCATTCTCTGAAAACCATTTAAGGACTTCGTCAATGGAGTGCCACGTTTCATGAGGATTGAAATATTGATCCTTAATCCAAGTGTCGGCTTTGTGTTTATCAAGGATTTTTTTCCGAACAACATAGTCAATTTTAGGACCAAAAATTCTTATAAGTTTGGATCTTAAAAAAGTCGGAATTCTTGCGTAACGATTATATAATCCGGCAATAATTATTCCACCCGGTTTTAGTTTTTTGACAATTTGAGCAAATGCGCGGCGAGCATCAAACGTATGGTGTAGGCATCCGTGAGCAATTACGACATCAAAGCACTCATCCTTAATAGCTAAATCAAACATATTCATTTGGATAAAACTGCTTCGCATTAACCCATTTCTAATTTTATGATCGATAGCTAGCTTAAGGCTACTTAGTGACATATCGATCCCTAAAACATTATTATTGTTTAGTTGTAAGTAATGGGATAATTGGCCCGTACCACATCCACATTCTAATACCAATTTATTAAACCCTATTGCCTCTAGTAATTGAGAAGAAAACAAGTTCTCTGAGCCTTTGTTTACTAGTTCGCCAAAGTCTTCTAAACCTTCATAATTGGGGAAGGGGTTTTCTTCATAAAATTTTTTAACATTATTTGAAATATCATTCCCTTCTCCATTTTTTGGCAATAATAAAGATGGAACACCCGCTAGAAAGGGAAAATTTTCCTCAGTCTCTGGAACAAATAAGCTGTCTCCTCTTTGCTCGAGTTCACACCCTTTACTTGTAGGCAATTCGATGCATTCGAGAATTTTACTGGGAATCATCGAGGGGCTATTAAATTTATTCATGATACCAATGTTATTGGTTTTCCTTAAATAACACAAAATTATTGATTACTAGAATATCCATTTCTGTTGCCATAAAACATCGATAAGCGTCACGGGGAGAGCAAACAATTGGTTCATCTCTTACATTAAAACTGGTATTTACCAGTATCGGGCATCCAGTGAGATCATGAAAATACTCTAAGAGCAGGTGAAATCGGTGATTAGTAGCTTTGTGTACTGTTTGAACCCTGGCCGAATAGTCGACGTGTGTGACAGCAGCAATTGTACTGCGAGTAATTTTGAGTTTTTCAAAACCTTGTTTTTGGCTCTCTTCAGTTGTCATTTTGTGACGATGCTCCATCCGAACGTTTGATGTGAGCAGCATGTAGGGGCTATCTGCATCGAGTTCAAAATATTTAGACGCCGAATCACTTAAAATTGCCGGAGCGAAAGGCCTAAAACTCTCGCGATATTTTATTTTAAGATTTAAAGTCTTTTGCATTTTTTCCGAACGTGGATCTCCTAAAATGGACCTATTTCCAAGAGAGCGAGGGCCGAATTCCATTCTACCTTGAAACCATCCAACAACTTTTTTTTCGCTTAGGGCTACAGCTACAGAGCTAAATAGTTTTTCGTCATTTTCCTCGATATAGTTAGCCCCATATTGATCTAGAGTATTGCGGATTTCGTCGTTATTGTACTCCGGACCCAAGAAGGCTCCTTGCATATCATCTGTTAACAACGGACTACGTTGCCGTGGTTGATCAGACTCAGCATGAAAGATCGAAAGTGCGACACCTAGTGCGGCTCCAGCATCGCCAGCGGCGGGTTGAATCCACACGTTTTTAAATGGGGTTTCACGTAAGATACGTCCGTTTGCAACACAGTTAAGCCCTACACCACCGGCTATACATAAATTAGACTGCCCAGACTCTTTATGCAGGTTTATGCATAGTCTAAGTATGAGGTTTTCAGTTACGGTCTGAATTGAACGGGCAATATCCATATGCCTTTGAGTAAGTGTTTCTGATGTAATTCTGGGTGGACCGCCAAACAATCTATGAAAACGAGCATTCGTCATTTTTAGATCTGTACAATAACTGAAATATGACATATCCAAATTGAACGAGCCGTCTTCCTTAATATCAATCAAATTGTCTAGGATTGTGTGCTCATATTTGGGCTCTCCATAGGGAGCCAAACCCATAACTTTGT
>JAOMCN010000037.1 GCA_028345065.1 Rhodospirillales bacterium | reverse complement strand
AAGTGAACTTCTTGAGCTTCTTGATAACCCTGAAACCCGACTCACTGACGCATCGGAATACGAAATTGCCATTGAAGCGTTTCGTGTTGCACAAGACGAAATCAAGAAAATAGAGCATGAAATGGGTCCTAACTCTGACATAGCTTTGCTCGCGTCCAGGAAAGTAGCTTCAGTAACTTCTGTTGTAATAATGACATTTATAATTGTCGTCATGTTCATTGCAGGTTAGGCCCATCACGAAAGCATAAAATAGAATGAGCAATAGAAAATTCATACTTTGGGGAACAATGGCCGCTTCTCTTGTTTTTATAATTCCGCAAGTATTTATTTTGCTTGCCCTTGGACTTTCTCCGACAATCGTTGCGTTTATCGTAGACAAATCGAAAAGCAAATACGCCGCCTTTTCAGTTGGTGGAATGAACGTCGCGGGCGTCACACCCTCGCTCTTAGAGCTCTGGAATGGCAAAAACAACGTCTCTGCGGCGATGGATATTCTTACCGACCCATTTGATTTGACCATCATGTTTGCAGGTGCCGGCTTTGGGTGGATGCTCTATTTGGTCATTCCTCCTGTCGTCAGCGGTCTACTTACGGTAATTGCACATCATCGTATTACTCAACTGCGTACTGAACAGAAGAAACTGATTAAAGAGTGGGGAGAAGGTGTTGCTATTGGCCCCCGAGCAATCGAGATGAGAGAGGCCGCCGATAACGAAGGCGGTACGACGGATGAAAATACAGCCCAACCTGAAGACAGCCCGTCTGGGTCGGAAGATGGATCTGATGGTGTGCCGGAACTCCAAACTCCTCCCGCCACTTAAAAACTTTTTATTATTAGATGAAATATCGCAGCTAAGCATCGTCCATCGAAATGGCTATCCTTAAATCTTGCGCAACAATTTCTTACGCTAGTTAGCCAAATGAGATAATATTATCCCCCTGCAATTAATAAATCCGCACAAATAAACACTAAAGAAGGGCTTTAATATCCTTTGCCAATTTGATCTCAAATCTCAATCTTTTCCCGGTTCTCGGGTGTATAAAACCAAGGAGGTAGGCATGAAGTGCGTGGCGGTCTAATTTGGCGGCTCGTTCACTGAACTCAGGTGCCCTTTTTTTTATTGCAGATTTAATACCGCCTCCATAGAGGTTATCGCCTATGACAGAGTGGCCGAAAGAAGCCATGTGCACCCGGATTTGATGGGTTCGACCTGTTGCTAATCGGCACTCTACGAGACTTGCCCAGTCACCAAGGGTTTTTTGAAGCTTGTAAGATGTTAGAGCCGTTTTACCACCGTAGGGTACGACCGCCATTTTTTTTCGGTTACCTGGATTGCGCCCAATATTACCAGAAATGTCTCCTTGATTGGGCGAAACAACACCCCAAACCAAAGCAAGATAAGCTCGGTCTAAGGTGTGGTCTGCAAATTGTGCAGCGAGATGGCGGTGGCTATAATCATTCTTTGCAGCAAGCATAAGACCGCTCGTATCCTTATCAAGACGATGAACGATGCCTGGCCGGGTTTCTCCGCCAATCCCCGATAAACTTGATCCACAATGGGCTATTAATGCATTAACTAGAGTACGATCGGGATTTCCCGGCGCCGGATGAACAACCAGCCCTGGGGGTTTTTCCAAAACGATTAAGTCATCATCTTCAAATTGAATATTTAGGGCAATTGCCTGACCTTTGGGTAAAGGCGGTCGAGGGACAGGGATCTCTATATTAAGCTCATCTCCAGATTTGACCCGATGTGATGGGCTCGTTAATTTCACTCCACCAAGTGTTACCTGTCCTTCTTCGATCAGGGATTTAAGTCGAGTTCTGGATAACTCGGTAAGTGCTGAACTCAGGAACTTATCAACTCGCGTTCCCTCTCCCGTTTCAGGAATGGTTAGTTTATATTTGTGAGATATCTGTTCTACCATAACCGAAAGTTTGACCTTAAATGATAACAACGAACAAGGGATTAATTGCAATAGTTCTTGGATTAGGTTTTATCATCGCAATGGGTTTTGGTGCTCTCGTTACGGGCTTGATGATGAAAGCTAAAGACCCAATGCCACCAACTTCTGGCACAAAACTTACCGACAAGCTTGTTTCAGAACAATTTAGATTAAACCCAGAAGAGGAAATCAACATCAATATCCCAGAAGGTTTCCGCATAAAAACTGCTACGTCGAATCCAACACATATTTCATTGCATATCCAAAATAATAAGGGTCAAGAGGGGATATTAATTGTTGAACCAGGGACTGGAAAGGTATTAGGACAGTATATAATCAGGTCAAAGCAGTAATGGCGGTCTCTATTCAGTTCACGGCTGAGCACATTCAAAGCATCAAACAGGATGCTGAAGAGGCTTACCCGAATGAAGCGTGCGGTCTAATTACAGGACGGACGATTAATAGTGAAGTGCTTGAGGTTATCAGAGTTGTAAAGGCGCAAAATATTAGAGCGTCTGAAACTATTAAGCGTTTTGAAGTTGATCCTGGCACCCGCATAAAACTCGAAAAAGAAATCCGAGGAACTAACGAGCTATTGATTGCCCATTACCACTCCCACCCAGATAACCCGGCCACACCTTCTAACACCGATCTCATAAATGCTCATGAACCTGAACTCATCTGGATTATCGTCTCGGTAGAAGGAGGCAAAGCCTCTGATGTGGCTGCTCACCAAGTTTTAGAAGACAAAACAAGTTTTAAAAAAGTCAGTATTTTGGTCAAATAATATTTCAACTCTTCTAAAATTTTAAAAAAATAGAAATCTAAGCCATTTTATTGCTAATCGGTTAGACACCACAAATTACCGAGCCATTACTGCCGGGAACGATACAGTTAGTAAGTATTGTGATCCGTTCACAAAATTAACTAAATCTTGTAATTTTTTCATCATATTCACCATATCTAGTGGATTATTCACCATAAATCTACGAATGCAGATTAAAGTTTAGAAAGAAAACTTTAGGACACCCTCCAAGGTTGTTTCAGATTAGAGCTCAGAAATAGAGCAAGCGCAAAGTCAGAAACGAAGGATTGGTTAGAATGAAGTATTTCAAAACTTTCGTTGTTTTTGTAGTTTTCCTCACAACTCTATTCGCTTCGGAAACTTCTGATGCCGGGGATGACGGCAGTTATTATTTCAAAGGCGAGATAGGAAAAGGATTTCCCAACGACCCGAGCCAAGTCTCTGGAGCGGGGACATCCGCTCAGAATGAATCAAATGACAAATTCAGAAAATACGGGATTGGATTTGGTATTAACCCTGACGGTCCTGCGCGTGCGGACTTCTCTTTCAGCCATAGTCCAAACATGAAGACCACATCGAATGGATCCTTCAATACGACTGCTAGAGGCAATATTGATAACTACCTTGTTATGATGAATATATACTACGACTTTGAGGAGGGAGAACAAAGTTTTGTTCCGTATTTCAGCGGCGGAATTGGATTGTCGCGAATGGTGACAGACAACGCCAAGGTCACAAATGCCGCCGGCACAATTAATGTTTCCGAGGGGGGTGAAACCAAGAACAATCTTGGCTGGGCGCTAGGGCTTGGAGCGGCTATTAACATGAAAGAGAACGTATCCCTGGACATGGGCTACCGTTTTCTCGCAATGGGAAAAGCTGAACAAAGTGGTGTATTTTCTGGTACACCGGCCCAGGCTTCAAATAGTGGGGCTAGAATGGATAATTTATTCGCACACGAACTCTATCTCGGATTACGCATCGGGTTCTAACCTCTTTTAAGATCACATCGAGCAATTCCTAAGACGTGTACGATCGCAACAGTATTAGCCTAGCAGCAGACGATGTGGGGTTTGTTCAGTCGTTATATTGCCTCGACAACCAGGAGACGTCCAAGTCGCTATAAACCAATCAAAAAAATAATAAATTATTCAGTTTAACATAGTTTCCCCGACTACGGTGCCAAAACAATCCTCCCGATTACTTTTCCATCGCGCAAATCATTCAAAGCAGAATTAGCCTGATCCAGCGGACGTTCTTCAATGGGAATTTCTGCCACCTTTCCTTTTTTTACGAGAGCCAGTAAGTCACGAGCTTCGCTCAGAGAACCGGTGATCGAACCAATTATCGAATGTCCCTGAAGAGCCATGAGTGGTAAATCAATTTCAATCCCACCGCCAAATAGACCAACTAAAATAAGCCTCCCACCGCGACGAAGACATTTTCGACCGAAACTCACGGATGCTTCAGATCCAACAAAATCCAAAACGGCGAAAACTCCACCTGAAGTGTCACGAATAACGGATTTTGATGCCGCCTTTTCAGAGGGGTCGTAGACTTCCTTTGCGCCAGCTTTTAACGCAGCATCCCTTTTGGATGCGTCTATATCCGCGCATAAAATTGTTTCCCCGAATAGGGCTCTTGCTAGCTGAAGGCCCATATATCCTACACCTCCAATTCCCAAAATGAGTATTTTATCTTTTTCTAATATCTCTCCGACTTTTTTCAAAGCGCTGTAGGCCGTTAGGCCTGAACACATATATGTGCCTGCTAACCCATAGGGAATTCCGGTTGCATTAAGCAGATAGCGCGGATGCGGCACCAAGACATGGTCAGAAAACCCCCCGTCATTTCTGGTGCCGAGATTACGATTTGAACCACATAGATTTTCCTGACCATTCTCGCATTGAGCACACGTACCACAGCCAATCCACGGATAGACGACGCATTCATCCATCACGTCAATACCCGTCGCTTTAGACCCTAATGCGGCAACTTTACCGTGTATTTCATGGCCAAGCGTAAAGGGAAGATCTCGACCACCACTCACATCCAACTTGCGGTTATTACCTAATGAAAAATATCCGTCATGTATATGGAGGTCACTGTGGCAAACTCCACAATGGCTGATTGAGACAAGAACTTCTGTTCCAGTCGGCTGAGGATTAGGTTCTTCAAAGGCTTTAAGAGGTTCGCCGTACCCGATAATTTTTTGGCTTTTCATTATCCGCCCATATCTGTTTTAAACCACGAGGTGTACAATGGTCTGTTAAATATTTTAATCTTAATTACTATGTGCCAAACTTAATCAAAAAACTAACTGAAATGGAACCTATAATCGGTAAATATTTAGGCGAACCATCAGCCTACGAAGCCGAAACATCTTCACAGTTATCAATTCTTGTTGCGTCTTCCTTGAAAGTAGTGGGAGAAGAAACTTTATTGATGCACAGGGCAATTGGAGTTAACGCAATAGTCTTCAGGTTAAACCAAAATTTAAATTATATTTCTCCGTGACTGGTATAACAAAAGGAGGGTCACCATGGGCAAGCATAACCTAGAAGTTCAAGGATATTGCGATCCGGCTTTTAAATTAGTTAAAGAGACTTTTCAGGAAAACTTCGATAGCCGAAGTGAGATTGGGGCCGGCGTTTGTGTTTTTAAGGAAAACGAAAAGGTCGTTGATCTTTGGGGCGGTCACCGTGATGAGGAACGGATCCAAACATGGACAGAAGATACCATTACTCTCATGAACTCTGTCGCCAAGTCGATATGCGCGTTAGCCGTCCACATTTTAGCAGATCGCGGTTTAGTCAACCTCGATGCTCCCGTTGCCGCGTATTGGCCAGAATTTGGCCAATCCGGTAAAGAAAATATATTGGTTAGGCATGTGCAGGGTCATCAGTGTGGTGCCGTTTTTTCCGACACCGCGAAGCCCGGCGATTGGTTTAATTATTCGGCACAATGTTCCGCAATTGCACGTCAAAAACCGGCCTGGCCCCCGGAAACCAAAGGAGGCTACAACACAATAAATATCGGTTTTATCCTTGGTGAGATTGTCCGCCACGTTACTGGAAAGACGATCGGTACTTTTATACGCGAAGAAATTTCCGAACCTCTAGGGGCTGAATACAACATTGGCTTGACCACCCAGGAGCTAGACCTTGTGGCACCCATGCACCTCAACCCTGAAAATAATTTTTGGGCTGAGTGTGCCAAAGAGGGATCAAACCTTAACCGCGCGCACTCAGGTAGGCCAGATTATCCTAATCTGTTGAACTGCATCGAAATTCGTAAAGGCGAATTGCCACCATTCGGGGGGCACGGAAATGCCCGCGGTGTTGCCCGTGTATATGCCATGCTTGCGAATGATGGCGAATTAGATGGTGTTAGGCTCTTAAAACCCGATACCGTGGAACACCTGTCAAAATTACAATGGAAAGGAATTTGTGAGATGACCCATTGGCCTTTACGGATGGGACTTGGTTTTGAGCAAAACAGTCCACCGTATATCCCGATGGGGAGTAACTTGAACGCCTTTGGTAAGCTCGGCTCCGGAGGTGCACTTGGCTTTTGCGACCGGGAACGCAAACTTGCATTCAGCTACTGCACTAATTTCCAATGCGAAGGTGCAGGCGTTGGCATTCGCTGCCGCTCTCTAGTCGAGGCAGCGGCCGGTGTAGCACCCACTTGGGATGTGCCGAAACAAGATTGACAGCGGCAAGTATAATCCCTTTTGAAGCCAAAGGTATTGCTCAAAAATATTTTCAATTAAATCGTACAACCACTAGATTTCAATAATTTGAACTCAAATTTAGAAAACAGACTATCGTCTAAAGAGTTCTACAGGTGCCCCGTGTGGTGTTCTGAGATAGGCACTGGTCCAAGCGCCTTTCAGTTTTGCCAGTCCTTCATTATCGGCGAGGTGTCGGATAACCAGAAATTCTTCAAACGCTTCAAGCCAGATCTCGTAATATGCCGCATCGCCGTCAGAGGGACTTAAGTCATCAGAAGATTTTAAAGCGGAAGAGAAGTGATTTACCCAATCCTTCCATTCAAAGTGACCCGCCGAAGCCAAGGTATGTGTGGTCGCAAAAAGTTGAGCATGCCAAGGTTCCGCAAAAACCTGCTCCTCGAAGTTACTCTGGCTCAAGATAAGTCTCCCAAAGATCAGCTGAAACCGTATCCCTAAGACCAGCATCACCTCCCCACAATTCTTTTATAGAAAAACGGACGGTATAAAGGTGTTGCGGGTTCTCTCCTGCAAAACATGCGTTTGTATCGGGAAACACATGTGCCCCGTGATGGAGAATGATTTCTCCAAAATGGCCCCGGATATAGCGGGGTAAACGGTGATGACCCGAAGGCATATGGGAAAGGGTATGCACACGGTCGCCTACGGAAAATTGTGGTTTTGTTCCCAACTCGCGCATCGCGGGCTTACCGACAGGTAAATACGCTTCCAACCCGGCGGCGTCGATGGGAGGTATAGATTTTTTAGCAGTTGTAGCAGGAAATCCGTTCTTTACTTCATCGACAGTTACTAACTCCGCTCCTACCATAAGGTTGACCAATGAAGCTAACCATTTTTCATAATAGGAAAATCCCAAATAATCAGCTGGGGGAAGATTTTCGACAGAGTGACGACCAGCATCAATGTTCCATTTCCGCCAAAATCCCATTAACACCCGCATTGCCATGGTTCGGGCCTCCCAGTCGGCATGAAATACCGGTTCGTTCTCCTCAATCTGAAGTGAACCAAATCCTTCCATACCTCCAAGGTCATGAATTCCATCCATACCCTTCAGCCTTTTTTGATTTCAGGAATAGTAACGATACCGGTCCCGACCATAGAGTTACGCGTAACAAGAGATGCAAGGGTTTCCTCTGAATAGCTCTCGGTTCCTTCCGGTCTCTGCGGAATAACAAGATAACGAATTTCGGAAGTTGAATCCCAGACCTGAATGTCGGTATCCATAGACAGATTGACACCGAATTCGGCAAGTACGCCACGTGGATCGCGAACTGCTCGGGCACGATAGGCTGGAGATTTGTACCATGCAGGTGGCACACCAAGAACGGGCCAGGGGTAGCAAGAGCAAAGCGTACAAACGACTAAATTATGGACATCGTCCGTGTTCTCAATGGCGACCATGTGCTCGCCCTGAAGGCCGGAATAACCCAACTCGGCAATAGCCCCACTTGCATCGAGAAGTAAACGCGCCCTGTATTCCGGATTTTTCCACGCTTTGGCAACCACACGGGCACCATTCTTTGGCCCGATCCTGCCTTCAAATGCTTCAACCATTGCATCGATTGCAGCAGGATCAATAAGACCCTTTTCAACCAATAACGTTTCAATAGCCTTGACCCGTAGAACCGGCTCAGACGGCAACAAAGTATGCGCGTGCTTCTTTTTATCGCCCAATTCCACCATAAAAAATATGCCTATATTCTCTGCCTTTAATACACTTAGACCACAATTTACTACGGCGCATTCGCATAAGGCAATAAGTGGTTTCACCTTGCGACATGAAGAGGATACAGTTGAAGTAATAATATTCAGTAATATCTAATTTTGATACCATGGCTCTGAGTAGTTTGCCGGGAGGGGATCAGTTGTTTAGTATTCCCCTAGTAAGTGCGTTGTCTGCCAATAGGGCGAAAATACAACAATCGACGGAGAAGGTTCATGCCCGGAAACAAACGTCCAAATCGAAAACCTGGTGTCAAGAAGACTCACAAGCCATCCGCGACTAATGAAAACAACATTGGAGAAATTCCCAATAAGGGCGGCAAACACGTCACCAAATCCTTCGGGCCAAAACCTTCGCGCTCTCCAATAAGTCCAGGAATGAACCGAGGCTCGGCTCGAAACCGTTAACGATGACCCTTAGTTAACACTTTCCAATACATTGAAGATCAACATATCCATAATAATGATCCCACTTACATTTATCTTGAAATAAACTTCTGGTGGCGACATCTTCAATCTTGGTTACAGCTAATTGAAATTGAAAATATATCAGTTCGCACTGGATGCTGGCGGCGCAACGTTCCTGATAGAGCGTGAAAAATTAAGCACACAACCCGACGATTTCCTGATACATGCATTAAAAGCTGGGCTTAATGAACATAAATACCTATTTGTAGATTGATTAAGAGTAACGGTACAATTGAGGTGAGGTAGTTAACATGGACCCTTTGTATTGGGCGGGTTCCATTGTTGTAACAATTATATTTGGGTTCTTATTTGGCCGCAAAATTGATAAGTCCTATGAGCTGGCCAAGTGGCTTGGTTTCGGGATTATTGGATACTGGCTGATTTGGACATTCGCACTTATTTCAATATTTGCCGCTTACATCTTTCACGGCAAATTAGCAATATATCCGGGAATACTCGTTGTCCTTATATTTCACCTCAACCACCGTCATATGCGACGTAGTAGGAAGAATGAGGAATTCATCTCCGACGTCGATAGACTGGACAACCAAGTTCTATCAGAACACATCAAGACAATTATTAAAGATCCCATCGACACCCTTCAAACCCATGAGAAACATAGGAAAAAGTTAATTAACGCACTCAAAACAGCCAATGAAACCGTGGTTATTCTATCCGGATGGGCTGTAAGCTACACTGAAGACAAAGAGTTCAGATCAATACTCGGGGGGTGTTTGAAACGCGGTGTTATGGTGTATATCGGATATGGTAATCAAAAATCTGGCATAAAACCCGTTGAACGAAGCGTAAAACAAAAAACCAGCCAGACACTGGATCATCTAATGGAATGGTGTGTAAATAAGAAATGGGAAGGCCGCCTGGAAGTCTTCTATTACGCTGGCCAGTCAAATGCTCTAATTAAAGATGACAAATACGCAATAATTGGTGGTTTAAATTGGTTATCTGATAATGGTTCATTAAATACAGATGAACTCAGTTGGATCATCTCAAATAGAGACTTTATAATTCAGGAACGTGACAAAATTGTTATGGGTCGCCAGGAGTAATTAAATGAATATTTCAATTGAATACTGTACTGAGTGAAATTATCAGCCTCGTGCTCTCCGTGCGAGAGACTTGGTTAAAGAGCGATTTAAAACGGATGTTAATTTAGTTGCCTCATCTGGCGGTGTATTTGAAATAACTGTCGATGATAAGTTGGTTTTCTCCAAGAAGAAGGAAGGTCGCTTCCCAACAGACAATGAATTGATGGAGCTGGTTCGCAAATAAAATAGTTCCTTTTAAAAATTTTTGCTTGTGTGACCATCCAACAAATTGGCAATTGGCCTGGGTTTACAACCTGACGGTTCTACATTCACAAAAATGATCATAGTGAAAAAAGAATAAAAAGGTTGGAATAACCAGGCGAATGGTAAAGTTTACTGGGTGTTGGAACCTTAACTTACCGACCCCGCATTTCAATCAACTCTCCATCGGGGCCTTTAAATATTGCACGTTTCCAACGCCGTTCTTCGTAATTCCTGGGAGTAGTTTCATGGATATCCCGATGTAAAACAACACCGGCTTTTTTTAAAGTTTCAACGTCCGCTCCCAAGTCATCGGTCTCTAGACAGAAAAAGCAACCCTGATACCCGTCGGGGGCAACAGCTCCAACCCTTAGTTCCAAAACCGTATCATCAAGCCTAAGGCAAACTACAGGCACCCCATCTACCTGTTCGTGATCAAAGTAAGTCTCAAAACCAAAATGGTGTTCGTAAAACGATTGAGAATTATCGACGTCTTTTACTTGCATAGCAACGTGATGAATTCTTCTAAATGAAACCATTTCCAATTATCCCAATTTTTATTGCAGCATCAATTTATCTAAAGCTGCAAAAATATTTATTATGAGGCAAGAAAAAAATAGGGCTTGCCCCCATTTAATTTGATTTACAATTCTTGGCTACCCACTGACATTCTTAAATCTAAAAGCGTACTTTCAATTAATTTCAGCGCAGCGAAGAATGAAAATTTCTTGAATTGAGTAATTTTTAATTTAGAAAAACAGCACCTAGGATTCGGGAGTGTCGGACGTAGCGGCTGGCGGCGACTGTGGCGCTTCCTCACGATCCACCATCGTGTAATCGCGGATGACCTCGGCAACTCGAAGACGGTAACCAGAAAACACCTCGTGATAACCTTTGGACTGTGCTTTTTTATGGGCGGTTTGATTTCGCCATTCTTCTATTGCACTTTCTGTTTCCCAGAATGATAACGAGAGAATTTTACCTTCAGTTACTGTACTTTTAAAACGCTCAATTGAGATAAATCCGTCAATTTTTTCCAAATCACCTCTGATTGATTCCGCAATATCAAAGTATTCCTCTTTCCTGTCAGATTTTGGCTGAACTTCAAATATAACAGCGTGCATCACAGTAACCCCCTCGCCTACTTAATATTCTCCCAGATACTCAAACAAACAACTTTCCGACAATAATAATCTTAAGATTGCCCTGCTTCAAAAGTACTTTTACCATTTTATTTAATTTTTACACCCTCAATCTAAGTCACTTCATTTAAATTCTTAAACCCTATTAGTATTCTAATTAGAGGGTAAGTAAGTTAAGGTTCCAGTCGATATCGTGACTAAACTCTCCTTTTGTGTGAGCTTTAGCGTTAGGAGACAACGGAACACTATTAAATGTCAAATACACAAATTATGAATGATATTCCTGATTCGTTTATGGAAGAAGATGCAATAGAGGAATTCATGACGCGCCCCAGTAAGGCTTTGATTGATGATCTAGCTGAGCTCGAAGGCGACATCATGATCCTGGGTGTTGGCGGCAAAATGGGACCAACCCTAGCACGCCTTGCCAAACGTGCTGCACCTCATAAGACAGTGTTCGGGGTGGCCAGGTTCACCGAGACGGGGCTCCAACAAAAAATAGAGAATTGGGGCATCAAAACTGTTAGGGCCGATCTTCTGGATACGGTTGCCTTGAACAATCTCCCTAAACCGAAAAACATCGTTTTCATGGCCGGACGTAAATTCGGTTCAACTGGTTCCGAAGAACTCACCTGGGCGGCAAACGTCCTTTGCCCGGCATTAGTAGCGGAGGCATTCCGTGATCAGCGCGTTGTCGTCTTTTCAACAGCCTGTGTTTATCCCTTTGTTCCCGTGGCATCTGGAGGCGCGAAAGAGGATTTATCGTTAGATCCCCCCGGAGAATACGCCCAATCTTGCGTCGGTCGAGAACGGATGTTTCAGTACTTTTCAAATAAATATGGTACGCCAGGCTGTTTAATCCGCCTCAGTTATGCCATCGATTTGCGCTACGGTGTATTGTTTGATGTTGGTGATGCGGTTTTTCGCGGAAACGAAATTGATGTTTCCACTGGATACGCCAATGTCATCTGGCAGGGCGATGCAAATACCCAAATATTGCGTACTCTTCGTCACTGCGGAGTGCCCTCTACACCATTAAACATTAGTGGTGCCAAAGCGACCTCGATCCGATGGGTTGCCGAGGCTTTTGGAAAACGCTTTGATATACCCCCTAAAATTACGGGTAGCGAAGCTACGACTGCGTGGCTTGTGAATACGGAGAAAGCATCAGAATTATTTGGCGAAGTAAAAGTGCCGGTGGATTTAATGATTGATTGGATTGCCGAATGGATAATGAACGGCGGTACAAGTCTCGGAAAACCAACCCACTTCGAAGCACGAGACGGTGCCTACTAATACCCTAGACATTATTAAACTAGATGACCGTTTTTTAACGGATGCCCTTGCATTATCCAACGAAGCCAACTGGAACCAGGTGGCAGACGACTGGGCCGTGATGATCACTGCCGGGGAAGCGATTGGTTTTCAAGATGCCAGTGGCCGTCTAATAGCCAGCGCCCTAACCTTACCATACGGCGACCAATTTGGCTGGATCAGTATGGTAATAGTAACTCAATTGCGGCAAAAACAGGGTTTAGCGACCCGACTTCTCAATTCTTGTATCCAGCGCTTGGAAAATAAGCATCTTGTGCCACTACTGGATGCCACACCTGCAGGGGAAAATGTATACCGACCGCTAGGTTTTCTTCCTCATTTTGGATTTGAACGTTGGGAACATGGGGCGGTGGAAAATATTTCTCAGACAGCTACTCAAAGAATTATTAAGACAGGCACGCTTGAAAAATTTGACCCGTCAGAATTAATTGAGAAAGACCGAAAAATTTTTGGCGGTGACCGCCGGACCATAATTGAAAGTCTAATAGAACGTAGTTCTAAATTTGCTGCCGTTGCTGAAAACAACGGTGGATTTCTTCTGGGACGTGACGGCAGAACCGCAACCCAAATCGGCCCCATCTCAGCAAACTCTCCAAAAACGGCCATCGCACTTCTAAATCACGCCTTAACCAAGTTATCTGGAACAGTTTTTATCGATGCATGTAGTCACCAAATTAAATTCATAGCACAATTAGAAAAATACGGTTTCCGCCGGCAGCGTCCATTCTTGCGAATGGCTAAAGGTTACAGAAATAAATTAGGACAACCTGAAAAAATGTTCGCCATGGCTGGCCCAGAGCTGGGATAATAATTTTGGTTGAAATGGAAACGTTAAAACATGGCATTTCATTGGTCTGACTGGCCGGATCACGTATTGGTGCGTTTGCGAGAAGGGAGCGTCATACCGGCTTCCCCCCTTGCTCTGACGGCCGGCCGTCTGTTTAATCCGCAACGCCAAAAGAGTTTGGTGCGTTATTATATTGATGCCGGGGCAGGTGGCATCGCCATTGGCGTCCATACTACGCAGTTCGAGATACGTGAAAAAGGTATCTATACTAGAGTTCTGGAAACTGTTGCAGATGAAATAAACAGTTGGGCAAAAACTGAAAAAGAAAAACATATTATCAAAATTGCAGGCTTATTAGGGAAAACCAATCAGGCTAGATCAGAAGCGGATGTCGCCCGCAATCTTGGATATCACGCCGGTCTGCTGAACCTTGCCACATATAAAGATGCGAACGAAGATGAAATTATCGAACATTGTGAAGCCATTGCGGATATCATGCCTCTAGTTGGATTTTATCTTCAACCGGCAGTTGGCGGGATCGTATTGTCGTCCAAATTTTGGCAACAATTCTCTATGATAGAGAATGTTATAGCCATAAAAGTCGCGCCGTTTAATCGCTATCAAACTTTAGATGTTTTGCGGGGAATAGCCCAAGCGAAAGCTGAAAATAGAATCTCAGTTTATACCGGGAATGACGACAATATAGTGATAGATCTGATCACACCCTATGAGATTAGGAGGGATAACTCCACCGTAACACTCCGTACCGTTGGCGGACTGCTTGGTCATTGGGCTATTTGGGTTAAAGGGGCAGTTGAGATTCTAAGAAAATGTAAAGAAGGAGTATTGGATGAATCTTTGCTGGCGCTGCACGGCAACGTAACCGACTGTAATGCCGCAATTTTTGATGTAGCCAATAATTTTAAAGGCTGCATATCTGGAGTTCACGAAATTCTGCGACGGCAAGGACTGTTTGAGGGCATTTGGTGTCTCAACCCAAACGAAACTCTTAGCCAGGGCCAGATGGCGGAGATTGACCGAGTATACCGGGACTACCCGGAGTTAAACGACGATGCTTTTGTCAAAAAAAATTTGGATCGTTGGTTATCGGCTTAGTTCTTACGCGTTATCATCTACTTCAGCACCAGCACCGGAACGTGAACTTTCACTTGCCGGAACAAGTACCCGCTTTGCGGCTTCTAGCAACGACTCTCGTGTCTCTCTGACAAGGAACAGACCTTCTTTTAAGGCCCGCATGTGCCGCCGTTCAAGTTCTACAGTGTCTATAGTTACGTCAGAAATTTGAGGGGGCACACCCTTTCCACAGGAGATTGTTAACTCGGTTGCGACGTCGGGGTTTGTGAGAGATATCATAGTCTGCGCTTCAGCAGCCAATGCTTCACTATCACCCCAAACAAGTCGAAACCATCGATCATTACGTGCACGCCTGACAGCATAGGCAAGCGCAGCAGCCGGTGATCTGATATTCTCAACCCTCAATTCCAAGTCCATCACCATTGCCAAATCGATTGCCAATGGCCCTACTACCAGTGCAGACAAACCACCAGCATTTATTCTCTTTCCCGAATGTGTTGGTACGCCAAAAAGTGCATCAAGATCCCGAACCAAAATCGCCAAACCGCCTAGTCCATGCGCCTCACACCAAGCTGCTGCAAATGCACCGTCGCGGTCGAGGCCTGACGCAACACCGGCAGCTTCTAACGCCTTTAGGGCCATCCCCTCTAACTCGCTCATAGAGGTTCTTATAGTCACGGTCAAACCGTTGTCTCACTTGCAAAAATGGGTGCAAACCAATCATCGGCTTCCGGCAACGTAAGTTCGTCAGGAAGTGGTGCACCCTGGAAGAGCGTAATGCGGGTCCACAATTTTGATTTAGGGTCAAATTTAGTTGCCCCAAACATGGACAGCTTGCACCGCAAGATATTGACCGGTTCGCAACCGGAGCCAATAAGATTGTCCCTAATCTCCGCGTAAGGTAACTCAGCAAGTGTCTGGATGCGACGCACCACACGCCGAAAGTCCGGCCAAGCAATAAGAAATTCCCCGGTGTTCATTTCGTCATCGATCTCGCCGAGTTTTTCGTAGAGGCGAGTGACGTCACGGGCAATCCCTATTGGCATTTCCAGTTCTGCTCCTGGTTCCACATAGCGTTCACCGAGACGAGGCTCCTCCTTTTCCGCTGAACGGTACCAGAAGTATTTATCGCCGTTAGGTTTGGTGCAATCCAGGGCAAGTGCCCAATCATAAGTTGTCTCGATTAATTTTTTTAAATCACCCAAGAGCATTTCTGGCCAGGTTTCCTCTCGCTCATCAGAGGAATTAGTAGTTTCAAGATCGTCAACCAGTGCTCCATAAGGTTCCATTATGATGCTAACCAACAGTTCCTGCGTTTCGAGATGCAAATTGGATTCAGCCCACCGTATTAGTCGATCCCACGGGCGGAACTCATTAAACCAGGCCTTATCAGCCAGCAGGGAACTCACGAGTTCAAGGTCCTCTCCCATACTGGAAATATCGAGGTTCTGCTGACGATCGGTGGTCGGCCATTCTGTGATGTGTATTCGACACCTATCAATCAATGCACACATCTTGATTACTTCTTGACCGGTTGGGCGTTCGATGAGACGAACCCTGGCGAGTGCGGTTTCCCGCGCTACGATCCAGTTATTGAGAAGTTTTGGGTGGTTAATTAGATATGGCGCCATTCCAAGCCCAGTGGCATTGCCGATCCCCAGCATTCGACGTATAGGTCTCGCCAAAGTGGCTGCTCGCTTTCCACCACGCATGCCTGCACAGTGATCAATCAAGTCGAGGGTAAACTGCCGTGTCATATAGACGCTCAACATTTCAGCTTGAAACGGCAAGGTGAAATCTCTTTCTAGTCCTAGTTTTTCGAAGTCAGCCAAGCCAAACTTACCATTGCCATAAACAGCGGTGGTACGCATCAGATAACCGATTTTGCTGATTTCATGGACATCAGGTTGGTTTCCTGCAGCAAGTGAATTGATTACCCCCTCGAACAGGCGGACTGATTTATTAGCTCGGCTAAGTACAATTTCATTGGCGCCAAACCTCCCCATTTCTTGGAGCGGAACCTCCATCGCTAGAGCGTCAATTGCAACGGTCTCGGGAGGGCCTAGGGACAAGGTAAAAGCTGCGTCCCACTTCTCGGCAATGACCCGATCGGTGCGCTCGGAGGGATCTAAAGGATTGGAAAAACCGGAGAATGTTAATGGGCCACGAGGTGTGTCGATCCGATAGATAATCCGGCCAATGCCGTTCCGATCGAGCCTCTTTTCGTGAGCAGTAATATGCCATCCCTCGCGAGCCATACGCCGGATAAGCGTACGTGCGAAGCTAACGCGTGTCTGATGAAAAGAACCAATCCGGAAAAGCCGCATAACGTCCTTAGGGGCACGCATGATAGAAGCAACGGTTGTGTCATTAATCCCTGGCGATACGATCATGCCGGCCTAAACGCCGTTTCGATAAAACGAAGCCAATTACCACCCATTATTTGTTCGACTTCTTCTTTGGCAAAACCTTTTGCCAACAATCCCCCTGCGATGCCGGGAAAGTTAGAATTGTCTTTGAACCAGGTTGTTGGGACGGGCCACTTGAGGTCATTTAGGGTTTGCTTGGTCCATTTACCGCTACGCATCCAGTCTATTACCCAGTAGGGCTGACCTTGAACCAGGTCGGAACCAATGCCAATATGCTCCGTTCCAATAAGTTCGACAGTACGCGCCACCATATCGCAGAATTCCTCTAGTGTCGTATCTGAGCCATCCCTGAGATGATTGGGATAAAATGAAAAACCCAGCATACCACTACTTTCAGCTAGACTTTTCAGCACCGTATCGGATTTATTACGCTGGGTGTCACACCAAGAAATTGGGTTAGCATGGGTAATTGCAATCGGTCGCTCAGAAATCTCAATCGCATCTAGTGTAGAGCGTTCAGCGCTATGAGACATGTCAATCACTACTCCAAGCCGATTCATTTCACGGATGACCTCGCGGCCGAATCGAGTAATTCCAGGGTCCTCGCTCTCCAACCAACCAGTCGCCAAAGTACTTTGGTTGTTATAACTCAACTGCATAAAACGCACTCCGAGATCATGCATGATCTCGACCATGTCAATCTCTTCCTCGATCGGCAGGCAATGCTGGAGCGCCAATGTAATCCCCGTCCGGCCATCCTTTTTTGCTCGACGGATGTCTGTGAACGTTTTAACCGGCATAATGAGATCTGGATTAGCAGCAAAAAGGCGTCGCCATTCAGCAATCCTTGTTAGCGTCTCACGAGTGTTTTCCCAATAAGCAATTGTAGCATTTACACAGGTTACTCCGCCCTCACGCATCTGCTCAAAAACAATTCGGTTCCAGTTGGCATACTGACAGGCGTCGATGACATATTCAGCCCTATAGTCCTCAATAATTTCTGTCATACTTCAGTCCTATGTAACCATTACATAACAATAGATAGACCTCACTGGACCAGCACTAAAAAAGGAAAAATTACCGAAATAAATCTAAATAACTTGGTCAATGATAGCTTTAAGTTTTGCTGTGATCGGGATGTAATTATTATTGTCATCTCACTTAACTTCGGTAGTGAGTGACAAGATTGTGGCGTGCAATTTCATAGGAACCTCGATGCCTTCCACTAGAGATTTAGCCCGGTTATCATATCGCCTCATGCCCGGAAGTCGCACACCCTCAATAGCTAACATTTTAGCGAAAAACGCCTCCGTGTGATCAAGCCAATTTTCACCCCCAAGACGTCTTGGATCAATTACCAAGAGAAACTCGCCACCTTGTGGTGGGCCGCCATCTTTGTTGTCACACTCTGCGGCTTCAAAGCTAAAGCGTTCTCCAAGAAGACCCGCAGCCAGAAGTTCTACCATCATTGCAATGTTAGCGCCCTTGTAACCTCCAAAAGGCAACTGCACGCCCTCATCCAGTATCACCTGTGGGTTAGATGTTGCTATTCCGTCTGCGTCGAGACCAACGCCAATAGGTACCTCGTGACCATCCCGAGCTGCAACCATCAACTCACCACGCGCCATCGCTGCTGAAGCCATATCGAAAATCATTGGCAATCCACTTTTACGCGGCCAACCGAACGCGAGAGGATTAGTTCCAAAAAAAGGTAATGAACCTCCTGCTGGAGGTATGGAAGGCATGTAAGCAGTACACCCAATTGCACAAAGTTCAGCCGCGGCTAAATGTTCGATCTCGAACCAGAGTGCTGAAAAATGATGAACCCGTATTAAACCCATGACTGCCACACCTTGCTCGCGCGCGGCCTCAATAAGGTGCTCACGGCCAATAGACAAGGGTAACGGGGCAAAGCCGTTATGGGCGTCAACACGCAGCATGCTCGGCAAAACTCTCTCGAAAGTTGGTGAAGCGTTTCCATCAACTTTACCACTCTTGAGGGCAGCCACGTATCCAGGCAAACGGAATAGACCATGGCCCGGGCAGCCATCCCTTTCAGCTGCCATTATAGTAGTAGATACGGCTTTCGCATTCTCATCATTACAACCATTGGCAACAAGACACGCCTGCGCGATGTCCTCAACTTCTTTTAGAGATATATTTATTTTATCATTAGACATATTTTTAAATAGACATCTGAATATTTATAATATTTTTAACCCTTAGAGAGGAATTAAAAAATAGTAAATTCCGGATTTACATTTGATGGAATAATATTTTTAAATACTACAACCCTAAAAATATTAGCAAAACCCTATAAAGTTATTTGTTCATAAAAGGTTTAACTTTTTTTCTTATATCCAGTCTTCGGAATATCAATCTGGATTGGTAATTATGTAAACGCCAAATTCTGGATATAATGCCAGAAAATCAATTAAAACAATAAAACACAAGCCACCGCCAGCCAGTGCGAACTTAACAGAGGTCTTGTTTATTCTGACTTACGGTTTCCGTCATCTTTAAAAATTGTAACCCCACAACAAAAGCATACGTTGACAAAAGTCGAAGCGGCATCAGGTTATAAAGTCAGATTTTTTCTGTTTGATCGATAAAATTAAAATTGCTTTTTTATCAATGACCGCCGATCATAATTTGAATCGAAAAAATACATCTTTAATAGACAAAGTGAAAAACTAAATGAAATTCCAACTCGCCATAAATATGGAGCGTATTGCTCCGGATATAGATATGCGCGACGTAGAGCGCCATACGCTGGAGATGGTGCAAATGGCTGAAGATGGAGGTTTTATTATAGTTTGGGCAGCTGAGCATCATGCCTTGGAAATGACAATTGCTCCAAATCCGTTCCAAATTCTAACTTGGTGGGCTGCACACACCTCCCGCATCCGACTTGGTACGGCCGTGGTCGTAGCCCCCTACTGGCATCCGGTAAACGTCGCTGGCGAAGCTGCATTACTAGATCTTTACAGCGGTGGCCGACTTGAATTTGGCATCGGTTCCGGCGCCTACCAAAGAGAGTTTGATATAATGCGCCCCGGACTTAAACAGACCGAAGGATATAAATTCATGCAGGAAATGTTGCCTGCGGTGAAGGCTTTATGGAAAGGCGACTACGCGCATGACGGGGAATTTTGGTCATTTCCAACAGCAACATCCGTGCCAAAGCCCCTGCAGCAACCACACCCACCCATTTGGATTGCTGCCCGGGCTCCTGTCACTTATGACTATGCGGTCAAAAATAACTGCAACATTACTTCTTGGCCCATAACAAAACCGATATCCGAAGTAGAAATCTATAAGGAAAGATTAGAGACCGCGCTATCTAATAACCCCGGTAACCCACGGCCAATATTTGCGACTATGCGGCATACTGTAGTGTACGACAACCAGAGGGATTGGGAAGTCCCAATCAACGCTGCAATACGCCAACTTGGTCAATTTGAAAATCTATTTAAAAACCTAGGCAACGTAAAAAATGGGTTTCCTTTGGCAATTGAATTTTCGCAGTTGGCCAATCGTGATGAATACAACCCCAAAATGCTGCAGGAAAATTTAATGTTTGGAACACCACAAGAAGTTATTACAAAACTTCGTCTCTACGAAGACATAGGTGTGGACCATTTTATTTACTATTCAAGCCTTGGCCTCGGTTTGAAGGAACAAAAGCGTTCGCTTGAGTTGTTCGTCAACGAAGTAATCCCAGCATTTCCTTAAACGGACAGCTCAAAACTTTTGATTTCAATGATGTATTCACTCCAACCGTATTATATGTTGCTTACTAAGAGTATTTTCAGGGTGTCTCTGTCTATTTGTACAATCCTGTTGGTAGCGGTGGGTAAATTTGTAAATCCGCCCATATGCCTGAAGGATTGGACAAATAATTAACTACAATCCTAATTGGTTATGAACTTTAAGGGGTTATTCAAGGAAGCGCTGATCGTGGGATATTTAAGACATGTGCTATCTTAGGTTATATGTAAAATGACAAAATTATTTGCAAATTTTCTGAACTTAATAATAAATATTTTTATATTTTGTTTACCGCGTTGGAAGCATCTCACCGTTAAAGCCCGCTTGTATGATAAGTTGCGGCCATTTGAAACGGTTTGGTTTGAAGGTAAGAAATTAAGTCTATTTATTCCTGATAGGACCTCCGTTTATTGGGCTAAAAGCGGTATTAATGTTGAGCCTACAACTAACGCATGGATCAATTCTTTTGATAATAATGATACCTTTTTAGATATTGGTGCAAATATCGGTTTATATTCAATGATGGCAGCGACACGTGGCCTATCAAGAGTGTATGCTGTTGAGCCTAATCCATATACGTTTTCTGTTTTGGCCCGAAATGTTGCGGAAAACCAGTTTGGTTCCCGTATTGTGCCGTTAAATTTTGCGATGACTCGAACTTCGTCGATTGTATCTTTTAATCTAAGTGGACTAGATGCCGGAACCGCTCAAAACGAAATTGTATTTAAACAAGAAGATATAAATAATATGTCAATTATAGTGCCCTCATTTTCGTTAGATGAATTTGTTCACATACAAGGTATATCCGGGATAAATCACATAAAGATAGATGTTGACGGACTGGAATTTGAAATTCTTCGGGGAGCAGATATGACATTGTCTCACAGCGATCTAAAAACTGTTCTTGTGGAAGATAACACTCAACAAGAAAATCAGAAATGCGAACTAAATATGTTTCTTGAACAGTACGGTCTACACCAGTCTAATGTTTGGGGAAACAATCCAGCTTTTAACAAGATATTTTTAAGAAATTAATTCAGAATCATTTTGATTTTCCGCCATAAATGTTCTGCCTCTATCACTAAACGCAAAACAAAATTTCAATCTCTATTGCAAGCAGAAATACTAATAAATATTTTTGGAACTGAAGGGCACTAATCTGGTTAGAAACTTAAAAAGATTTAAGATTTTTAATACCGATTGGCATAATTATTTATAATTAAGTCTTGGGTGTGAGGATTGAAAAACCAGAATATTTTATCAAGTCTATCGGAGTTACAAAAACTATTTTCCTGCGAGTGTGCGTAAATTCACATACTTAACTACGATAAACCATTCTGGAAACCCGC
>JAOMCN010000036.1 GCA_028345065.1 Rhodospirillales bacterium | reverse complement strand
TGAGGTGATGACGGAGAAGCAATATCAAGGATCTCCAGGTAAATCTCCAGAGCATAGGGCAGCCCTATTGCAATTAAAAAAGTACTATAACAATGAACAAATTGTTGAGATTGCTTTTACTTCAGGGTTTTTCAATTTTTGGAATCGGTTCACTGATAGCTTTGAGATTGACATTGAAGATAACCCTGTCATGGCACTTTTTAAAAAATCCACAACCATAAACCCGGACGACTATGTAGCATACATGCGAGACTGCTGGTGGAACTTAAAATAGGTAAAAATTGAATTCATTAGAGTGACCTTTGGTGACGAAGGAGAAACAATTTGGAACGAAATACTAGAAGTAGAAAATGGGAAGCTATCACTACGTTTTGCCTTTGAAATTTAAGTTGTTGATCTCTCACCGCAGGAAAAAAAGCTCTATCGAGAATAGCGCGCTAAAGGTTACCTCAACTCAGTCCAGGCTACTATAGATCATCTTAGGAAAATGGCCGCTCAGGGGCAATTGTAAGCACTCCACGCAAATAAATGTTGGTTTTACGAGATCAACGTTCTATCCACCCTGTGAAGGTTTATATATGAACGACTCCCTACCCACAGCGCGAGAGACCGAACACCCTCAGCAATCATTCTCAGCGCTACGAAATCCAAGCTTTCGTTGGTTCTTCATAGGCAATGCTCTTGCCATGATGGCCGACAATATCGAACACGTCATAAGTTACTGGGTCATATTCCAAAAGTTTCAATCTCCCACCCTAGCCGGTTTTGCGGTCATCTCCCATTGGGTACCATTTTTATTATTTTCCATATGGTCAGGTGCGCTCGCCGATAAATATGACCCCCGGCGAGTTATTCAATGGGGCATGTATCTCTTTATGCTGGTCACTCTCACCTGGGGGATCCTATTTCTGACTGACAGTCTAGAAGTTTGGCATGCTGTGATCTTACTGGTTATCCACGGATTTGCAGGTGTATTGTGGGGACCCGCTGCCCAGATGATGATCCACGAAATTGTCGGACGTGAGCAATTGCAGAGTGGCGTACGTCTGATGGCCACTTCGCTTACTCTTGGGATACTGTTGGGTCCCGCCGTAGGTGGCGGGCTTATGCTTTGGCTAGGGCCCTCTCTAGGAATTATCGTCAATGCTTTAATTTACTTGCCTCTCGTACTTTGGCTTTGGAAGGCCCCATTTGGCCCAGCATTCAAAATCAAGAAAGATCAGCACCCGGGTCAGCCCATAAGAGGTTTCGCCGATATAATTGAAACCGTTAGGATTGTTTCCAGCCAACGGACCATAATGACTATGACGCTGCTCGCGGGGGCGGCATCATTATTTGTGGGCAACGCTTATCATGCCCAGATGCCCGAGTTTACACTAGACTTGCTGCCCAATGATAATGGTACCTTTTACGCCATATTGCTTACAGCCTCAGGCATAGGCGCACTTACCGCTGGTATTGTTTTAGAAAGCGGTAATCTTTTGCAAGCAAGGCCCCGCACAGTATTTTATTTAGTTTTTTTGTGGTGCATCATAATTATGGGTTTTGCTGCCTCATCAAATGCGTATTTTTCAGTGATTCTCTTGTTCATCGCCGGATTTTTAGAATTAACCTATAAATCTATGGCCCAGACGCTTGTGCAACTGAAAGCTCCTAGCGAAATGAGGGGCCGTGTAATTGGTCTATTTAACATGTCATCATTAGGTCTAAAGTCTTTCAGCGGCTTCACCGTAGGTATAGGTGGCGCGGTGGTAGGCATTCACTGGTCACTTGGAATCAGCGCTATACTTTTGCTAGCTTTTACTATCATACTTTTGTTTTTTGCTCAGGGATTTCGCCCAACAACGACCCCCAATGGAAACTAGATTATGACCCAACCCAATTAATAGAGAATTGTGCCATATCAAAATTTTTATTAACCGGAACATTCCTCCATCTACCGGCATGTTAAATGTCAAAAATCAAATAAACCACTTCCCCTCCAACAAGAAGTGTAATAATTTTCTATCTTATTGAAATTAAATAACAATTTTCATTCTAGTAAAAAATATTCTCCTAGTCGCGATTTCACTTAATTTCAAAAATTTGTCTAACCTCTTGACATCACTTGACTTAGTTTAACGATCATCTAAAGATGGTGGCGACGCATAATAAGCATCTAGCCCTAATTGTCCCTCTCACCCGGGTGACATTGTGGTTTGTCGGCTTTCTTGCGTTCATTTGGAAGGTGCATTGTATTGATGCATTTAGATGAACATATGCCAAAGGACATGTTATGGCGACTGGAACAGTAAAATGGTTTAACCCAACCAAAGGTTATGGGTTTATAGAACCTGAAGACGGATCAAAGGATGCTTTTGTTCATATTTCTGCCGTTCAGAAAGCTGGATTGACACGGCTTGAAGAGGGACAAAAGGTTTCATATGAACTACAGCCATCATCGAACGGTAAAGAGGCTGCTGAAGATATAACATTGATCGAGTAGCAGACTAAAAGCCACCTGCGACTTATCTCCCAGAGTGTGATAACCACCGTAATATAACGTCCTAAACGTAAATCAGGACGAGCCTCGGTTATTTAAAGTTTTAAAAATTTCTGATCCAAATCAGAACAATTGCTTTTGCGCGCGCCAAAAGCAGATAAGCTGATTGCTTCTTATGGCTAAGTCGTTAGGCTAATCAAAGATTTCTCAGTCAAAAGGTATAGTATTGAATTCGGCCGAAATAAAAGAGTTTGCAAAAAGTTTGGGTGCCGATCTCGTAGGGATCGCCTCTGCCGAAACTTTAAATGCCTTCCCACCAGACCCACGATGGCCTCAAACCCCCGCCAATATTTCTCCTCACATTAAAAGCGTTATTGTGATTGCTTGCCATATTCCGGTAGCTGCGTTCCGGGTAAAACATAATATAGCGGTACAGTATCTTGATATGCTGGTTCTCCGTCGCATGGACCGTATTGCCTTCAAAATTGCAAATCATCTTGAACGCCTAGGCCAACCAAGCTTTGTTACTGCTGCCCAAGAAACCGAATGGGACTTGAATACCGCCAGCTATGGTAGGCTAAGCACCCGACATTTGGGCACTGAAGCCGGGTTGGGCACCTTTGGCCTTGAAGTAAATATCCTAACGCCAGAATTTGGCCCCAGACTTTACCTTACTGGAATTTTAACCGAGATCGAGTTGGAAGCTGACAAGCCTATGACAGAACAAGTCTGCATTGGTGAATCTTGTTCTCGTTGCCTTCATTCCTGTCCAACCGACGCCGTATTGCATTTCGGCATTGATAAACGGAACTGCGGTCTCGAAGCACAGGAATTCGGCTATATGACTGCAACAGATTTCTTCATGAGATATATCGGAAAGAACACCAAAACAAAAAAGGAAATGATCAAATCCAGAGATGTATTTGGCTTTTGGCAGGGCCTTCTTCGCGTGGTTGGTTCTTTTGGCGATTGCCCACGCTGTCTTGCCGTCTGCCCAGTTGGCAATGATTATCATGCATATCTTGCTGAACCACAGAAGATCATCCCAGAAAAAACCCCCGAGAAAGTAGCCAAAGCAAAGGTATTTAAAGAGGCTCGAAAGAATGGAGATGCAATAGAAGGCCTGAATGACTGGAATATTCGATGGGTTGGAAAAGAAGGCTACAAAGGAATTGTAGCTCGCCAGTTGCAGGAATTTAGACAAACTCAAAAAGCTCGAGCAACAAAGGAGGCTAAATAACTTGGTTGCTGTGTTTCAGTCGCCTATATCAGCGGAAGAAGTTAAAGCTCAAGCAATTTCATTAGGGGCTGACTTAGTTGGAGTTGCTGACGCCCAGGCTATGAATGATCACCCACCATATGCAGCGGATCCAAAGCGGCCCTCAGACATAAGTGACTATGACGCTGACAGAGTTATCGTACTTGCTCGCCGTATCAATTTGGGTACAAGCAGGATAGCTAAATGGAATGAACGACATAAGTATTATAATGATGAGCTAACGATAACAGCTCTTGAGGAGACGGCTCTCGAATTGGTCCTTTGGTTGGAGAAACACGGATATCCTGCATTAATAGTCCCTCCAACCCACGTGGACCCCTGGCGTTACGATGGCAACCCCGATCAACATTTGGCTCCACTTTTGTCGCTGGACCATGCCGCTGTTGAAGCGGGCCTTGGAACCTTGGGGCTCAACCTTCAACTCTTGACACCGGAATTTGGGCCACGTGTAATGTTGAGTGCTGTTTTGACCTCCGCACCCATTGAGCCGGACAAACGAACGGAACGGGCTCTCTGCCACGGACCTAAGTGTGGACGGTGCCTCTCTTCTTGCCCGGGAAACGTCATAGGTCAATGGGAGCGCGATTGGCCTGCCTGCGACAAATACCGAAATCCCCACGGGTTTAAGCAACTGACTGATTTTTTAGGAGAGGTTATTGACACGAAAGATACGCAAATACAAAAAGAAATGATCCGTTCAGAAGACAGTTTCAATTTGTGGCAAAGCATTTTGCGCGGTGCAGGTGCTGTTACAGGCTGCCGCCGGTGTCAGGATGTCTGTCCAGTTGGCCAAGATTATGAAACCTTATTGAAGGATGTCCTTGATCTCATTCCCGAGGATTCAGCAGAAAAACAGTCGTCTCTCGCGTGCATGCTAGAAGCGGTTACCGCTGGTGGTTATGAAAACCAATCTCGTTGGATTGGGAAACTTGATGAAAACTAACTCACTCACCCCTGGGGTGCAGATATTCCTAGATCTGCCTAATAAACTATTGCCAATTATCTCAATTGGGCATGGTGAGAATTCAATCCACACCATTCTTAATTAATTGACGGGTGCAACAGATGGCGTCATGTCAAAATTACCAATTGTATTCTTTTCGTTTAAACCCTTTACCTATACTGATCGGGAAATATGCCTCTAGCGCTTCCTAAAACTCGTAAGGAAATAAAACAAATTCAAAGTGGGCGAAAGAAGATTGCTCTTCAGAAAGCTCGTCTTTCAAAATTTCACGAGCACAGGCTAAAAAACATAAATGAAAATAAGCTGAATGACCCAGATGAGTGGCTCAAAATACCTTTGCTGACGAAGGAAGAACTTCGCAGCATCCCGCCGAGTAAGTTTTTTTCTGAATTTTGCCACGGACCGATGGATCAGGTCGCCGAGTTGTGGCGCTCAGGGGGCTCCACAGGGATACCACTTTTCTACCCACGCACCTTTGATGACTTACCCTACTGTATCCTATCCTTTGCTCGCAACCTGATTGCTCCTACACTCGGAAATAAAGATACTGTTCACATCTCTTTCCCCCTTGGAATTCACCCAGTCGGGCATGTCTATGCTCGTGCGTGTCAACAGAAAGGTATCGGTGTTAATTGGGCGGGTTCGGGAGCTTCCACACCGTCATCCCTTCAAATTGATCTACTCGACCGTCTGAAGCCTACGGTTTGGATGGGCATGTCTAGCTTTGGCATTCACCTTGCCAACATGGCCGAGGAACAAGGTATAGATTTAGTAAATGGGTCAGTGGATACCATTTTGTGCTCTGCAGAAGCTATCTCAACTTCCAAACGAGCAAAGATTAAACGCATGTGGGGGGCGGAGGTATGGGATGGGTTTGGAATGACTGAAGCAGGAATGATGGGAGGCGAAAGCGAAGCGCATGATGGATTCCATATATGGACAGATATGTTTTTGATTGAGGTAATCGATCTTGAAACCGGTATCCCGGTTAAGGATGGTGACGAAGGGGGCCTCGTGGTAACACCGCTATTTACTAACAACTGTACGCCATTTATTCGTTGGAGTTCGGGAGACATCGTAACTTACAAAGAACACGGCGAAACTGAGGGCCCTTTATCTGTTTTCCCTGTTATCCAGCATGCCCATCGCACCGTCGGATTCTTCAAGATCAGGGGTGTCAATATTAACCATCAGGAACTGGAGGATTTGTTATTCGACAATAACGAATTGGTAGATTTTAAAGCGGAAATGATTACTGAGAAGTCTTTAGAACATCTAGTGATATACATCGAGGTAATTCATTCAGGAAACCCAATTTCACTAACTCAAAAAATTACCGAAAATATAAAAAATACATTCCAGATTACCCCTCGGGTTGCCATCCTTGGGCGAGGGACGCTCGCAAAAGAATTCGAGAGTAGTGTCAAGGCACCAAGATTCTTAGATAAACGCGATTAATCAGCTGTTCCACCATTCAATAATCAATATTTCTATGTCAGACGCAATGTTAAAGGCTTACGCTTATTCAACCCATTCAGGCGCTGTCGTGCGTCGTTTGCCATCACTCGAAAAGTTTATGCCAGGCTCTTCCAACTCCGTTCGGTCCCAAAGCTTGCAAGTTACTACCTTATGTTTTTGATCAAGCCCTTCACAGTAATTGGAATAGGTGCATAGCCTCACTTCTTCACCCCTACCTAAATGTACTTTTCTAAACCAATCTGGATCAGCCATACTTTGCCGCGCTGCGCCTATTATATCTCCATTTCCGTCATTTAGTATTTGCTCCGCCAAATTAAATCCATGTATACCGCCAGTAACAATGATTGGTGTCTCAAATCCCGCCTCCTTCACCACGCGTCGGATGCGCCCACAGGGCTCTATATTGCGCCCGAAAGGCCCAAACTCGTCCGATATATGTGCCGGCATGCATTCGTACCCGCTCCGACCAGTATAGGGATAGGCTGCCTCACCAACTTTTGGCTGCTTGGCATCTTCAAATTTACCGCCCCGTGAAAGAGATAAAAAATCCATTCCGGCGCGGGCAAATTCAACACCGAAATACATCGCATCATTTACGGTGGTGCCGCCAGTAATGCAGTCGTCACTCAAATAACGGCAGCCCACCGGATAATCTGGCCCGACCCTTTCACGAACTTTAGAAAACACTTCTAGGGGCAGACGGGCCCGCCCTTCCAAGGACCCACCATAACCGTCTTCCCTGTTATTTAATCGGGACAAAAACGACGCCATGGTATAAGCATGTGCGTAGTGGAGTTCCACACCATCGATTCCAGATTCCTGGGCACGTTCCGCCGCGTTTGCAAATAATTCTGGTAATACATGAGGTAAATTTTTGATATGGGGAAGCTGGACATCAATTACCTTTTCTCGATACCCGATGCGTAAGTCCTCAAGTTCACGTGTAGTCAATATATCGTCAAGCTGCTGATCATTTAGGGACAGTAGTAGTCCCCGTATTTTTGCCTCTTCTAAATCTTCACTAAACAATTTTGCCCTGTGTTCATCGGTGATAGCTAGGAATTGTCTAAGGAATTTATTCTTATCCGGCCGCCGGCGAATAGCAAGAAAGTCGATGCATTGGATGAAGAGCTTTGTGTGACCTTCACTCGCCCTACGAACTGTGTCAGCTAACTCTCTAAGACCGGGAATGAAGCGGTCATGCCCAATCCTAAGAAGAGGTCCACTTGGAACATCCCGAATACCAGTCGCTTCAATGACCAACCCTCCGGGGCGACCTTTCGCAAAACGCTCATACCAATCGAGTACATTCTCCGTAACAAAACCATCTTTTGTTGCCCGCCAAGGTACCATCGCTGGCACCCAAGTTCGCTGCTCCAAGGTGATGCTCCCTAATTTGACCGGGCTAAACAATAAAGAGTTGGACGCTTCCTCTACGGTCGGCCATAGACCCGGATTAGGTTCATATTTTACGCGTTCCGATGGTTTCCACATTTCTCAATCCACAAAATAAATCACTATTTATATCAATATATGGGTATACACTAAAACACTTGTTGCTATTTTGTTCTTTTCAATTATACTTATAACTTCTGATAAAATAAGCTGGGAATAATAATATGTTTCAAACTTTTCGAACGGCAAAATATGCTAAAGATTTCATAGCCCTCTCAACTTTAGCCGGCGCTGCCTATATCTGGATAATTTTAGGCTCGGCATTTATGGGTTAATAATAAGACACTAAAATAAACTTCCTTAGTCTACATAACAGCCCTCGGGCGACGGTTTTTGTCCAATGCAACATACGTAAAAATTCCCTCAGTTACTTTCGCCGGCTCATCAAGATCGTCATGCCGCTGTGCCCACACTTCTATTTTAACCGTAATTGAGGTACGTCCCACTTTTATGACATCAGCATAGCAACTGACCACGTTTCCTACCTTAACCGGGAGATGAAAAACCATTTTCTCCACCGCAACAGTGACGATCCTACCCTTTGCTCTTTGGCCCGCTGCGACGCCTCCCGCCAGGTCCATTTGAGACATCAGCCAACCCCCAAAAATATCCCCATGGGTATTTGTGTCCCGGGGCATTGCGACCGTCCGACTGGTAAGCATTCCCTGGGGCAAAAAATCAGGTGGGGGATGTCTGTCGTTGTGGGAATAATTGTTATTAATGATCCGTAATCCTTTTTCCAGGCTACACTAGTGTAGAGAATTAGTGTTGCAGGCCACAATATATTGATATAATTCCTCCACTAACCACATTATCATGGTAATTTAATGCATTCTCTTATTTTTTGAAAAGCTTCATCTACGCTATGCCAGACTTATTCGAACATACCGCGAAAACCAAAAGGAAATCAAAACTTTATTCTGCCAAAGATATAGAAGTACTTGAAGGTCTTGAGCCGGTAAGACGTCGACCCGGCATGTATATCGGCAGCACCGACGAACGAGGGCTGCATCATTTGGTTGCGGAACTCCTAGACAATGCCATGGATGAAGCTGTGGCTGGCGAAGCCACCCACATTGATCTAGAATTGAACAAAGACGGTTCAGTCACCGTCCGGGATAATGGTCGCGGGATACCAACTGATCCTCACCCCAGGTTCAGAACAAAGTCAGCTTTGGAAGTGATACTCACTACTCTTCATTCGGGTGGAAAGTTTGGAGGTAAAGTCTATGAGACTTCTGGTGGGCTTCACGGTGTTGGGCTTTCAGTGGTAAATGCTCTTTCCGATCACCTTATCGTCGAGGTAGCGCGGGACAAAGCCGTCTGGAGGCAGAGTTATTTAAGAGGAAACCCCACAGGCAAGCTGAAAAACATTGGTAAGGTCTCAAATCGCCGTGGTACAAGTATAACATTCCATCCTGATCCAAAAATATTTGATGTTAAGGCCCGATTCCGTCCAAGTACACTTTATCGAATGGCACGCTCCAAGGCTTACCTTTTTAGAGGTGTGTATATTCGGTGGAATTGCGACACAGAACTGATAAGTAAAAATGACAGTACTCCGGAAAAAGCCACCCTTCATTTCCCTGGCGGCCTTATGGATTACCTGGCAACTATGCTAGAGGACCGCGTTACGATTACCCCCAACGCTTTTTTTGGTCAAGCCAAACTCAACGGTGGTTCGGGATCAATCGAATGGGCTGTCGCCTGGCCAAAAGATGAAGATTTTTTATTCAACTCCTACTGCAATACAGTACCAACACCATTGGGAGGAACCCACGAAGCCGGTCTCCGTAGCGCATTAACCAGAGGTTTGCGGGCCTATGGTGAACTTATAAACAACAAGCCCGCGTCAAAAATTATGGCGGACGATGCAGTCGGAAGCGCTTGCGTAATGTTATCAGTATTTTTTCCTAATCCTCAGTTCCAAGGGCAAACGAAAGAAAAACTAACAACGGTTGAAGCTGCTAAGTTAGTTGACACCTCTGTTGGCGATTATTTTGATCATTGGCTATCAGGTGACCCAGGAACAGCAACCCTTCTCCTAGAGCACGTAATAGAGCGGAGCCTGATCCGGTTAAAGAAACGCCAAGAGAAGTCCCTCAAACGCCAATCCGCGACAAAGCGGGTACGCCTGCCCGGAAAACTCTCAGACTGTACCCAGCGCTCTCGCGAAGGGACCGAAATTTTTATTGTTGAAGGTGATAGTGCTGGCGGCTCTGCCAAGCAGGCTCGCGACCGTAAAACTCAGGCCGTTTTGCCGCTCCGCGGTAAGATCCTGAACGTAGCTAGCGCTACAGACGATAAGATGCGCTCCAACCAAGAAATTAACGACCTAATCGAAGCGCTTGGTTGTGGAACTAATTCAAATTATCAGAACGATAAACTTCGTTATGAGAAGGTCATCATTATGACAGATGCTGATGTAGATGGTGCGCATATAGCTTCTTTACTTATGACCTTTTTTCTAAAACAAATGCCTGAACTAATTGAAAATAATCATTTATTTGTCGGTCAACCGCCTTTATACCGCTTAAGCCAAGGTGGCAATACCGCCTATGCAATGGATGAACACCACAAGGACTTACTAATCAAAAACGTTTTCAAAGAACGGGGTAAAATTGAAGTCAGCCGCTTCAAAGGCTTAGGGGAAATGCCACCTTCTCAACTAAAAGAAACAGCAATGAACCCGAAGACACGTACCCTTTTGAGAATAATTTTGCCACAAAAGTATACGAATAACGTAGAGACGGGTACAAAGGAAACCATTGAACTTGTAGACCAACTAATGGGAAGAAAACCAGAATACCGGCTAGCTTTCATTCAGAAACACGCCGCCGAATTGGAAGATGAGCTAATTGATTTATAAGACTCAACCAAGGAGTAAAAATACTTTTACATTAAAAGCTGGATAGTAGACTTCCTGCAAAAGTGAAAAACATCTCGCTTTCGAGGATATCTGGTGGCTTTACGGAGCTACATTTATTAGACACTAAATTAAAACAAAATTGTATCGTAGGATATCATTTCAGTCCCTTCTCCTCATTTAATCCAAGCATCAGGTTCAGACACTGCACCGCCTGCCCCGATGCGCCTTTACCAAGATTATCTAAAACCACCGCCACCACGGCTTGTTCGTGCCCTGCGTTTTCAAACACGTAAAGCTTTAGCTGGTTTGTATTATTGAGAGCTTCCGGGTCCAAATTATCGAACCTTTTGGTTGTATTTTCCTTATCTACAACAACTACAAATCTCTGCCCAGCATAGTGATCTGACAGAACGTTATATATGTCAGCGGGTTTGGGTTTACTCGACAGCGCCCAGAGCTGTAGCGGAACGGATACGATCATACCTTGGGCAAACCGTCCGACGCTTGGTACGAATATTGGCCGCCTCGTTAGACCAGAATGTAGCCGTATTTCTTCAGTATGCTTGTGCTCCAAGTTAAGGGCATAATGGTAAAATGCCTTGTTACCATTATTGGTCAATGTTTTGTTTTGAAATGCTGAAATCAGCTTATTACCACCACCCGTGTAGCCTGAAACAGCATTGATGGTAACGGGATCGTCTTTAAGTATTAAACCGGATTTTATTAATGGATGTAGGATGGAGATAGCACCGCATGCATAACACCCCGGGTTACTTACACGATTTGCATTAATAATATTCTCCCTATGTCCTCGCTCATACTCCGGGAAACCATAAACCCAATCAGAATGAGTCCGATAAGCTACAGATGCGTCGATCACCCTAACATTGCAATTTTCAATTAGTGAAACAGCCTCCTTCGAGACATCCTCGGGCAGACAAAGAATTGCTACATCAGCTGAATTTAGGGCCTCTGCTCTAGCTTCAACAATTTTCCTATTTTTATTTGCAATCTCTATAACCTTTATTTCGTCACGACCTTGAAGCCGTTCCCGAATTTTTAGACCCGTGGTTCCCGCCTCACCATCGATAAAGACTGTATGGATCATCACTCGATATACTCAACAATTATTAGGACCTATAAGTCACACGATTGTGTTGTATTCAACTTGAAGGTCAATAACGATTTTTAGCATTTAACCAGAGGTCAATCTCTTAATTGATTTCACCAACAACATCTTCAATCATTTTCCTCAAACGCATAAGATCTAGGATAACCAAGTTACTTTTACTCCTCTTAACAATGCCCCTCCGGCTTAAATCGCTAAAGACACGATTAACGGTCTCTCTGGTCGTACTCACGCGGCTAGCGATGTCACCGTGAATTGGAAATGGAGAAACTATGGCGGTATTATCCGTTCTGACCCCTGGTATTGCTAATCTCAAAATTTCCGCATGAACACGATTGTTTGCCCCAACGGTACTTAGATCCATAATTCGTTTGTTTGAAGCCCGAACGATTTTTGCCAGACCATGAAGTATTTTTAGGGTCACTTGGGGATGTTCGAGTAAAAGTCCGTTAAACGCTTCCTGAGAAAGGCGTGCGACATTCAACTCATTTAGGGCGATAACGTTCGCAGAACGAGGCTCGCCATCCAACGCTGCAAGCTCTCCAAAGTATTCTCCTTCTTCACGTTCGTCGAACGTCACCTCACGGCCAGTTACAGAATAATTAACAACTCGCGCACGACCTTCGACAATTAGATACAAATCACGACTGTCACTATATCTATCAATCACCTGCTCATTGGGTTGGTACTTGTGCCACCTACAACGCTTTGACAAGTCTTCCAACACGCTTTCTGACAAACCATCGAACAACCCTATTCCGGCTAGAGACTCGTTTTTAGCACCCTGCATGCTTAAGCTCCCTATGAAAACCACGCATGTACAAACTGAATATGACTCTAAAATAAGAGATTATACGATTCTGGAATTCAAAAATGTACAATATAAAATTAAATTGTATACGAGATTCTTCCAGTTAATAATAACTTGTTGTTAAATCAAAACCTTAACTCTCAACCTATTCACTTTTTTATATTTATCGCTTCGGTGACAGAAGTCTCTTCATAGATGGCTTTTATGTTGGAAACCAGGGGGTAAAGCCCCGTACAAAGGGCCAACATAAAGCCATAACCACCCTCTTTGTAGGAGCCATACCGAAAGTAAATCTCAAAAAACCTGTGCAAGAATTTACCAAACGAATTTACTAATGAAGAAATCTCACCATTCTCTACTAAATCTTTAGCCCGCAATGTTGTAAAACAGTCCAATTGACCCAACATCCCAGAAACATTCTCATACTTTTTGCTGATCACGGGATTTTTCAACTCATTTGGTGCCTGTTTACCTGTAACCGTTATATCAGGGCTCATACGCCGCGAACCCCATAACTTTGCTCCTTTCTTAAATAATCCGATGTAGCTGCGTTTTCCAAAGGGGTCCACACCCCATCCATTAGTAATAAGCTTTCCACCAATATAATTGTTAACTTTCAATTTATAGACATCATAGTAAGGATCGCTAATTGTCTCGCGTATTTCTTCCGCCAACTTACTTGTAACCCACTCATTCGTGTCAATCTCTAAAATCCAATCAGCCCTGCAGAAGTCAATACCTGAGTTACGACTTAACCCTTCAGTATTCCATGAACACTCAACAATCCGTCCTTTATATTTATCAACAACGTTTTTCGATTCATCAGTGCCATTTTCTAATACGACAACAATTTCATCCACCCATCCTAAACGCTTAAGACAATCCTCTAGCGTTACTTCCACATTGGGCACAACAACCAACGCGGCAATGGTTGCTTCTCTCGTCATGATTGGGGCTCTTATTTACTGATTAGAGACTGTCTGTCAATTTTGATATTTCACATTATTTGTGAATGACATTAAATTGCAACGTTTGCAGGTACCCACATATTTACATGTCTTTTGTACGTTGGCCTAATGCATCGTAAGTGGCGTACTTGTATAGTTCTGTGAGTGTCGGATAATTATAGCAAGTATGGATAAATAGATCGGCATCGGCGCCCATTAGAATTGCTGTCAAACCAACATGCACTAATTCGCTAGCTGACTCTCCTATTACATGTACGCCAAGTAACTTCATGTCTTTTTTGTTATAAAGAAGTTTTAAAAACCCCTCTTCATCTCCGATGATTTGCCCTCGGGCATTTGCATTATATCTTGCACGCCCAGCAACATAGGGCACATTTCCACTTTTCAAGTCTTCTTCAGTTTTTCCAGCCATCGAACATTCAGGAATGGTGTATATACCGTACGGAAGTATTGTCGCGAGTTCAGTTTTGTACTTCAAGTTAAAAGCGTGAACCATACCTATCCTCGCTTGTTCCATTGCTGTAGACGCAAGAGCGGGAAACCCAATTACGTCGCCTGCAGCATAAATGTGATCTAGATTAGTTTGGTAATGATCATTGACCTCCAAGTGGCCACGGGAGCTTGGTTTCAGGCCAATTTTCTCTAGGCCCATACCTTCGGTGTTTCCGTTCCGACCTGTTGCCGCAAGAAGTGTCTCTACTTCGACCCGTTCCCCAGAATTTAGCTGAATCTGTAAATTATCAGCTGCTGTCACCTCTTCTATTTCTGTCGATAAATGTAAATTGATCCCCATGTTATCTAAACATTTAGTCAAATTCTCACTAAGCTCTCTATCCATAAAGGATAGAAGTTCACTGCGCCCTTCAACTAAGTAAACTTTGATTCCCAGCGCGGCAAACATGCAAGCATATTCGCAACCAATGACACCACCCCCCGCTATTAACATACTACCAGGCAGATCGTTGACGTGAAGAATGGTATCAGAATCAAAAACTCTTGAATCATAGAATGGAAATATTGGTGGTTGAAAAGGATGGGAACCGGTAGCAATTAAAAACACTTCTGAATTTAATGTTACTGGTGTTCCGTTTTTCGGTGTAACCAGGACAGTATGATCATCAGAAAATTCTGCAAATCCTCGATATAGGTCGATGTTATGGGCCTTTACATTGTCAGAAATTCTGGAACGCTCACTTTGAACCACCAACCGCTCCCTATACATAAAATCGCTTGCACTTACTTCTTCTTTAAACTTGAAGGACAATCCAAAAAGGTCACGTTGACGAAACCCAGATAAATATAGTGCGGATTCTCGCAAAGTCTTAGAAGGCAAGGTACCAGTGTTGGCTGCAGCCCCTCCCAAAACGTCTTCTTTTTCAATAAGAGCCACATTTTTTCCAAAATAGGCTGCTTGAGCAGCACCCTTCTCTCCTGCTGGACCTGAGCCTAATACTATAAGATCATATGTTTTGTTAACCATAACCCCGCTCCTAATCTTGCCGCACATGCTATAGTCGTTAAATAGACCAATTCCTCAAATGCTATTGCTACCCTTACTTTAAACATCCATCCAATTCTTACTTAGAATCATTAAAACCCTTCTATCTAACCTTTAGGTCTATTAATTTCCTCATACATAAAGCTTAGATACTCAAGAATAGGTTAAAATACCAATTCAACATTATAGGGTAATTGAAAGCAACTGTTCCCCATTAACAAAGCAAATATTGACGTTTTGTATTAAAATACGGAAAAGTGGAAAAATATAGTACGACTGAGGCCCCTGCAATTGATCTATTGCCAAGATCGCGAACACAGCAACGCAATTTCAGACGTACATTATGGGTAAACTAGAAATCAAGATTTTACTTTAAACCTTCATGTTCCCGTTGAAGATTATACGCTTTAACGCTTCGCTGGTTTTAAAGCTGTAATTTTTTTGATACCAAATCTATAATTCTGTTCTCATCGGATAGGTAAAGGATATGTGAAACATCTGTTATTTCACATCAGTTGTTATGCAGCCAATCAACCACCCAATCTGCATCACGGTCACTAGGAAATACTGGATAATGTACGGTTACTATCACTCCATCGATTGCAATCATTGTTATCCTTTTAATTAACTGCATTCCCTCAACTTCAAACAACGGTAATTTCATCGCTTTACTAAACTTGAATTCATCATCACTCAACACTTCAAATGGAAGGTGTAACCTTTCCACCATTTCTTGCTGATATTCGGTCGACTGTGTACTAAGGCCGAATAATTCCGCATCTAATTTTTTTAATTCGTTATAGTGATTTCGGAACGAACAACTTTGTGGAGTACAACCTCGTGCGCCTGGTATTTTATCCCATCCCTCTGGCAAGGCCACGCCTGGCTTACCAGTCCTTGGATAGCAATAAATTACTAATTTGCCGCTGATTTGGCCAATGTTTAAACGTTTTCCTTGCGTTGATGTCAACTCGACATCTGCCAGATTCATTCCAACTAAATGGTCCGCTTTACCATCATTCTCTGGCACGGGCAGATTGGTTGGTAAATCCAGTAGATTAGCCAAGTGCATTCCTCCGTTGCTAGCAATAAAAAAACGCTACAGAATTCTGTAGCGTTTTCAGTTGCATAATTTTTATTCCGATTAGCGCTTGGAGAATTGAAAGCTACGACGCGCTTTCCGGCGCCCATATTTTTTTCTCTCCACAACACGTGAGTCGCGGGTTAAAAAACCGCCTTTTTTCAACAGCGGCCGGAGACCGGGTTCGAATAGAGTAAGAGCCTTAGAAATTCCGTGTCGTAAAGCACCAGCTTGCCCCGACAATCCGCCACCTCTGACAGTGCAGTAAACATCATATTGACCTTTACGTTCAACCGCATCAAAAGGTTGATTAATAATCATTCGGAGTACGGGCCTCGCAAAATATACTTCAACAGCACGACCGTTAACCTGTATTCTTCCGCCGCCAGGTTTAATCCAAACGCGAGCCATCGCATCTTTACGCTTTCCTGTCGCGTAAGATCGACCATGTTCGTCTATTTGAGGTTGAGGTGAAACTGACTCAACTGGGGACACGGGCTCTGATGGTAGTGCCTCGGGAGAAACCACTGTTGCCTCTCCATCTGTGACACTTTCTTTAGACTGTTTTTCATCTTTTTCTTTCTGAGACTCTTGCAGAGCTTCTTGCAAAGCTTCCTGCATTACATTCGGTTCATCGGCCACAGCTAAATGCTCCTCTTATTCTTGGGGTTCATGGCAGCGATTTCAAGAACCTCTGGAGTTTGGGCCTGGTGGGGATGTTCTGTGCCTGCATAAACATGTAGTTTCCGCATCTGCTCACGTCCCAGGGGTGACCGACTGATCATCCGCTCAACAGCCTTAATTAAGACCCTCTCAGGGTGTTTTCCATCAAGGATTTTATCGGCCGTGCGTCCCTTAATCCCACCCGGATAGCCTGTGTGCCAATAATAAATCTTGTTGCTTCTCTTGTTTCCAGTAAGTGCCACTTTTTCAGCATTTATCACTATGATGTTGTCTCCACAGTCAATGTGAGGCGTAAAAATTGGCTTATGTTTACCACGCAAACGCACTGCAATTTGACTTGCCAAGCGGCCCAAAACGACGCCTTCGGCATCAATCAAATACCATTTTTTTTCAACCTCGGAAGGTTTTGCTGAATAGGTTTTCATCATTAGGTTCAAGCCAGTAATTCTCGTCAAAGACGTTAACTATCCAAAAAACAAAACGGCTGGGCCTCCATTAACTCGGAGAGCCCGCCGCTAATCGGTGTTAACTAAGCTATCTAACACAAAGATGTCAACTAGATTTTAAATAGTACAATAATTTTAATTACTTAACAGTACGGTATCATATTACCTTACCGCAGATGAGAAGTTGATAAACCTTTGCTTTGTAACATCATAAAATTACTTGCAGGAGGCTAATAAATCGAGGCAATCTTCATGTTAAGATCATTCAGACAACAATTTTAGGGAAATACCATCATGTCACCAGACACGCACTTACAGGCAGATGAACAAGTGTTATTGAGGAATGACGCGAAAGGAATCTGCACTCTAACCCTCAACCGACCCGATAAGCGGAATCCACTTTCTACCCAGATGCTGAGTGCCCTTCAAAATACACTGGATGACATTGCAGACGATAAAACGGTGAAAGTCGTCATCATAGCTGCAAAAGGTCCAGTTTTCTGCGCTGGTCATGATCTTAAGGAAATGCGGGCAAATACCAATTATAACTTCATTCATGAATTATTTCTTCAATGTAGCCGAATGATGCTCACCATGACCCAACTCCCTCAACCAATAATCGCGAAAGTACACGGTGTAGCGACTGCTGCCGGGTGCCAATTAGTGGCAAGTTGTGACTTGGCAATTGCTGCAGAAAGCGCCAGATTCGGAACGCCAGGTGTCACTAACGGGCTTTTCTGCTCAACTCCCGCCGTCGCGGTGAGTAGAGCTGTAAGTAGCAAACACGCTATGGAGATGCTTTTATTAGGCGATCTATTCAGCCCAGAAGATGCTCTCAGATTTGGTCTAATTAATAGGATTGTGCCGGTCCAAAAACTCGATTCCACAGTTTTGGAATACGCCGAAAGTATTGCGAGTCGATCAACACTGACAATGTCAATGGGCAAAGGTGCATTTTACCGCCAGTTAGACATGGAATTGGAAGATGCATACACCTACACTAGCGATGTGATGGCTAGAAATATGATGGAGCGTGATGCCCAAGAAGGTATTGACGCGTTTCTGCAAAAACGGCATCCCAAATGGACTGGTCGTTAAGTTCCTTAATTTGTTAACGGCGAAAATGACCTATTCGGACAATTTTTTGGCTGAAATTTTTGAGTCTGTTAAAACCATCGCAATGGTAGGTGCAAGTCCCAATTGGGTGCGACCAAGTCACTTCGCTATGAAGTACCTTCAACGCAAGCGATTTCGTGTAATACCCGTAAACCCTAACGTAGAAGAAAAAAGCATTTTAGGTGAAAAAACTTATCCAAATTTAACATCCATACCTGAAAATTTTGAAATGGTAGATATTTTCCGAAATTCCGACGCCGCTAGTTCCATAACTGATGACGCAATAAAGCTTGCAAAATTAAAAGGGATTAAGGTGGTATGGATGCAGTTGGATGTACAAAACGATGAAGCTGCCTCAAGAGCCGAAAAAGCTGGATTAAAGGTGGTCATGAACCGTTGCCCAAAAATCGAATTTGCTCGGTTATACGGAGAGTTAAATTGGAGCGGTGTCAACACCAACATCATTTCAGCTAAACGACCACGCCTGAAAAGCTGGGCATGAGTTATGGGTAGACGTCCACAAAAAGGCAAATACGGTTTTGAGACCCGTTCTATTCACGCAGGTGCGAGGCCAGAGCCAGTGACCGGCGCCCGAAACACGCCAATTTATCAAACTTCATCCTACGTGTTTGAAGACACAGAGCACGCGGCAGATCTTTTTGACCTTTCTCGATTTGGTTTTATTTATTCAAGAATGACTAACCCCACGGTTTCGGTTCTGGAAGAACGGGTAGCATCGTTAGAAAAAGGGCGTGCTGCTGTAGCTGCCGCATCTGGACACGCCGCCCAATTTTTAACCTTTTTCACCCTCTTAGAACCAGGAGATGAATTTGTTGCTTCGCAAAACTTATATGGGGGATCTGTTACTCAGTTTGGGCTCAGTTTTAAAAGACTAGGATGGTCATGTCATTTTGTTGATCCTACTAAACCTGATAATTTTCGCAACGCCATTACTCCTCGGACGAAAGCCTTGTTTTTGGAAGTGCTCGCTAATCCAGGAGGAATGGTAATTGATCTAGAGAAAGTTGTAGCGATTGGCAAAGAAGCCGGTATTCCAGTAATCGTAGACAATACAATGGCAACCCCATATCTGCTTAATCCCATAGAATGGGGCGCCGATATAGTGATCCATTCCACCACTAAGTTTTTGAATGGCCATGGGAATTCTATGGGCGGCGTGATCGTTGAATCTGGCAAATTTGATTGGATCAAAGACGCTCGATTCCCTTCGATGACAGAACCCGACCCCGCATACCATGGTCTAAAATTTTATGAGACATTTGGAGATTTTGGATTTACGACTAAAGCCCGCGCCGTCGCGTTACGCGATTTTGGCCCGGCTTTAGCACCTTTGAATGCTTTCATGACAATTACGGGTATTGAAACTTTGCCGTTACGCATGGAAAGACACGTGAGTAATGCGCAAGCGGTGGCTAAATTTCTCGAGAGCCACAAACAAGTGGATTGGGTGTCCTATGCCGGATTAAAATCCAGCCCCTTTTTTAACCTAGCCAAGAAATACCTCCCGAAGGGCGCTGGTGCCGTTTTCACGTTCGGAGTTAAGGGTGGATATGATGCCGGAGTAAAAGTCGTCGAAGCCGTTAATTTGTTTTCCCATTTAGCTAATGTTGGTGATACACGCAGCCTAATAATCCATCCAGCATCGACAACACATCGACAGTTGAATGGAGAGCAACAAATGGCTGCAGGCGCTGGACCCGATGTCATTCGTCTTTCTATCGGGTTAGAAACAATTGATGATATAATTTCGGATTTAGATCAAGCTCTCTCTAAATCGCTAAAAAAAGGGTGAGCTTATGTCCTTTCGTGAAAGAACACATCTATTTTTTGAAATTGCTGGACCAGAGGACCGAGCTAGTCATTACTTTGATATTTTTATGATCGCTCTCATCCTGAGCAATGTAGTCGCCATAATTTTGGAAACCGTTAATGCAGTAAATAATATCTTTGGTTCTTTTTTTTATTGGTTCGAATTATTCTCAGTTATAATTTTTACTCTCGAATATGTTCTCAGGGTGTGGTCATGTTTGGACGACCCGAAAGGACGTTATAAAACCACCGTGACCGGCCGGCTCAGATACATGATATCTCCCATGGCCGTAATTGATTTAGTAGCTTTCCTGCCATTTTATTTAACAGCATTTTTTGGAATCGATTTACGAATTCTAAGACTAGTCAGATTGTTGAGACTTATGAAATTAACCCGCTACTCTCCAGCGCTCTCCATCATTGGATCAGTTATAGTTTCACAACATCGGGCTCTAACAGCGGCATTCTTCGTAATGTTAATGGCTCTCTTATTCTCGTCCAGCATCATATTTGCCTTGGAACATGAAATTCAACCTGAAAAATTTTCTAGTATTCCCTCCGCTATGTGGTGGGGTATGGCTACCTTAACCACGGTTGGTTACGGCGATGTCGCACCCGTGACCCCCTTGGGGCAGTTTTTTGGGATTATAACTATGATTATTGGTATTGGCATGTTCGCCCTACCAACTGGGGTTATAGCAACAGGCTTCGCAAATGAAGTCGACAAACTTAACTTTGTTGTTAACTGGAAGCTAGTCTCAAGCGTTCCTCTATTTAAAGGTTTAGACGTTACCGAAATTGCGGAGATTGTTTCCCTACTAACTCCCAGTACAGTGCCCCCAAATTATGCTGTTATTAAATTAGGTGAGAAAGCTGAGGGAATGTTTTTTATTATATCTGGGCAGTTAGAAGTAGAACTAACCACACAATCTATTACGTTGGAAAAAGGTGAATTTTTCGGCGAAATGGGTGTGTTAGATGATTCTCCCAGAACTGCGACTATCGTGTCATTAACAGAATGCAAGCTATTAGAGTTAAAGGCAGAGGATCTTCAACACTTGATGGACACACATGCTCATATTCGGGAAACCATCGATGAAGTTATGGAGCGACGTCGTACAACTCTAGAGGCAGACTTTATCAAAGATTAACTTGGGCTATGAAGCCAGTTTTGCAAGTCAGCCAATAGCGTTTTGAACACTGGCTGCCAGTCTCCTCTTGAAACTTGTCGATAGACAGCGACTGAAGAATGCCAGTCATGTCCACAACCCTCCATACCAAATCTCCATTCAGGAAGGACATTCAGTAATGTCCACGTGGGTATTCCTTGAGAACCAGAAACCTGAATGGTTGAATTGTCGACAGATATGACTAAATCCATAGCAGCTACCTGGGCAAACCAATCTTCTGCATTCATTAGAGGATTAATTTTCTTATCATGAATTACCTCTATACCCAGGCGATTTCTTACGGCTGTTAAATCTGTTTCAACCTCCCCATATTGGAGGGATACAAATTGACAATTGGGCTGTGAGAGAATTTCATCCCACTGCTCCAATGGGGCACTACGTTCCATCCCGGCGATTGGATTGCCACTCCGCCAGCAGATACCTATAAAAGGCCCCTCACCTGACCCCATGTAACGGCTGCGTAATTCCGACAGTCTACCAGGATCGGCAGTTAAATATCGTGTAGGAGCCCGATGAAAGGCCTCCTTAGTATCCCTGTAATAGGTGCAAAGAGATGCCATAGGTATCTGATAGTCAACCAGTGCTTCGCGAATTAATTTATCGGGTGGATTTTGGCGGGCTACTACAATCGCGCTTTTAAACGATCGAGAAAATAAAGGTACAAGTCG